>JBKPPH010000353.1:0-7885 GCA_046733535.1 Acidobacteriota bacterium | reverse complement strand
AACGTCAGGTATCGAACGTCGAGAATCGAACGTCGGGTATCGAAACGTCGGGGGCCGAACGTCGGGGGTATCGAACGCCGCGGTTACGTTGTAAGGGCGGCCCTCCGTGGCCGCCCCTGTGTGGAATTCGACGGAGGGGCGGCCACGGAGGGCCGCCCCTACGAATACGCAATCAGGCTACGGATAGCGGTAGTGCGACAAATCTTTTTCGAGTTTGATGTATCGCGCTTCGAGGTCGGCGGCTTTCTTTCCCTGAATGAGTTGAGTGGCGGCTGCGGCCGGGAGACGTGCTGATTTCAAATTGGCCAGTTCCGGCAAGTCCTCAAACTTTGGCATCTTCCCGCCGCTGGGATTTTTGAAGAACGCGAGGGCACGACGTTCCCAACCAACCGATGCCTCCGGGTAGCGGATGAAAAACTGCAGGATCTTTTGCCAGTTAAGCTTGTCACTGCCCGGCGCACTCACCTCTTCCAACATGATGTGCAACACAGACTGCGAAGCCAGACTCGCAAGGACGTTCGCATCGTCGAAAAACGGCGTCGACGTCAAAGTATCTTTCGACATCAGCGAATGCGAACCGATGATCTCGTTGAACGATCCGTTATCCGTCGCGGGGAGAAAGTTCGCACTTTCCTTTTTGTTCAATCGTTCGGTCGCCGCTTCAGCTTCGTCCAATGTCTTTTGCAGCTCCACCGCGAACTGAATCAAGAACCCGCCTGGCCCAGGCGTCTCATCCTGCATCTTTTCCGCCTTCGCATCCACAGCGAACGCGGCGATGATCGCCTGCTCGCCGGCCGCATTGAGGAACCCGCACTCGCGCAGGTACCGCGCCCCGCGAGCGTAATTGTTTTCCGTATGTCCCTGCGCATCAGTCCTTTGTTTCAGCGCTTCTTCATGAAGTTTCTTTTGAGCATCAACCTGGGCCGTGCCCGGCCGTGGCGGCCGCGGTGACGTTGCCGGCCCGGTCCATTGCAGCGGATCAACGTCCGCGACTAATCGCTGGCGCTCACTTTCCGACAAGAGTGTGACGACCAAAGGCAGCCACTCTCGCAACACATCGCCGATGAACCCATAAACGTTTTCCTTTAGATGTGTGGGCGGTGAATTCACGAGCTCCTGCAACTTCTTTTTATCGATCTCCTTCAACTTCGAGCTATCGAGTCCTCTTGATTTCGCCTTTTCATCTGCTGCTTTGAGCCAGTGGTCTCCGGCGTCGTAAAACTTTTGGATGACACACGACGCCCAAGGCGGCCATTCAGTGGGCACATTCTTGGTCCCGGCGTGGCCTTTCCGTTCGAGGTTTTCGAGCGCGCCGATCAATGTGTGGGCCGTGTCCTGCTGCGAGGGAAACGCGGGATACGCATGGTCCAAACTCAGCGTCGAACGATCCTTGTTCGGAATGCCCGTACTGTTTGTTTTAGTGCCGCGATCGTAAACCGGAAAGCGCAGGCGGCGGTAAAATTTTCGCCTCAGTTCGGCTTGGACCGGTTTAGTTGCCGTTAGAAATCCGGGTTCGTTCTTCAGTTCCGCTTCGATAAATCGTTTCAGAAATGCATCGTCAAGCGCATCGTTGGGATGTGCAGATCGAAACGCGCTGAAATGAATCAGTTCCACTATGTTCGAATGGAAGTACCAATCCTCGATACCGTGAAGGACTTTTCCCATGCGCACGAGCCAATGGTGGCGCTTGTCCACTTCGTTTTCCTTGATGCGCGGAAACTCATCTTCCAGCTTCGACAATTCTTCCGCGAGGTAGCGGATGTACTGGTCGTCCACCACCCTCATGATCCCGCCATTGTTGTTCGATAAATTCTTTTGACGCGTACTCGGCTGGTACTCGGTGCTTTGCGGCCGCTTGCTCGCGTCCCAAACGTAAGGCGGCTGATCGGTGTGTTCGTGAGGGTAGTATTGCGTGTAGAAGTTTTTGTAAACCGCGGCGAGATCCTTTTCCGGTACGCGTGTTACTTTCCCCCAGTTGCCGGGTACGGTTTTGTTGATCTCCCTGGCGAAGAGCAGATGCGTGATGCCTTCGATAAAGTGCTCGAAGAATTGGCCGACATATCCATAGTCCTCTGACTTTTTCTTTGCGCCGGAAGCGAGTTTCTCGAACGGCTTTCCAAACATCTGATCGATCCAGTCGTCGAGTCCTTTGACGCCTGCGATCGCGTCGTGAAGTTGATCGGAAAGGAGACCTTGCAGCGGCAGCGTGGCGAGGGTGATGGGTGCAAATTGTGTTCTGCCTGCGGCGGCAAGTGCTGCCGTCGCCGCAATCGATGCAAGCGCAGCGAGCGCCTGGATCAACACGACGTACGCGTTGCCCGCAACGCCCGGCAGCACGTTCTCGCGCCAGATCTTCTGCTTCGCAAAGATGTAGGTGACAGGATCGCGGAACTGGGAAACGTCCGTCAAGTAGTTCCCCAGTTCCAGAAATGTCATCTCATCTGTTTTGATTTTGCACCGGTCCAACAAATTCGTTGGAATAGCATCTCTGGTATTCAGGAAGATGTCGCGGTGTCGTGAGATGTCGCCCATACATCACTCCTCGACCCACTCGCCGGTTGCGTCCTGGTGCCACCGCGGAAGTTCGTCGTCGGCGCGCAGGTGGACAAGCGTCGTCGGTATGCGAACGAACCACGGATCGCCTTGCGGGATCTCGTCGCCCGGCCGATCCAATCGCTCCGCGATCTCATCGGCGATCGGGAGATAGAGTGGATTCGAAATAGCAGGCAATGGACCACCATTCCAGATCTCGCCGTAAGTCATGAAGTGATCGATCGCGCCCTCAAACCCCGGCCGGACGGGAACGACGACGCGGCAATAGCCCGCTTTCAGGAACTGATTGAAAACCGGATCGACGTCTTCATACGCGATCCTTTCATCCCACTGGCTCTTCCTGCCCCAGAAATACGGGTACGTAAGCCACGTCATCTGTTCCCATTCGAACGCCTGCTCGAAGAAACGCACGTATGGACCTTCAGCGGCATTTTCGAACAGATTGATCTGCGGCACGCTGAACGAACCGGTGCCGATCGCGTTGAATAAGTCGAAGTGTTGCTCGGTGAGGATCGTGACGCAGTGCTTCTTGAGCTCGTCGTTCATGAGTTGAAGGTTGAGGAACGGGTTTCTGCCGTGAATAACAACGCCGGCTTGTACTTCGAGGGCCTTAACCTTCTCTTCGTACTCCGATAACCTGGCCTTGTAAGCGGTGGTGAGTTTTGCGTGCGTCTCCAACTGCCACTTGAGCATCGCGCGGTCCGTGCGGCGGCATTTGATCTCAACAGCAACCGAGATATCGCCGATGAGATCTGTGACGAGCGCGAGGGGAATCGAATCCGTCTCATCAGTCAGCGCGGTCCCCCACACCCAGTCGCTGCCGACAAAGCGGTGGCTGCGCGAGCCGAGAATCACGTCGATTACAGCTTCAGCTTCCCAGATGCTTCTCACGCATCCGAATGTTCCCCAGATGGCCTTGTATCCGTCGTCGACAGTGATCTGGCCTGAGTGGGTAAACTCGACATTCTTGTCTTCGGCGTTCGCGTTGTAGTCGTGAGATTTTGTTTTGTACAGCTCGGGCGGCGGCTGAACATCGGTGGCGCCATACAATTGGACCCAACTGTAGTAGTTGTATTCGGTAATCTGGTCCGGACGTAAGGTGAAGGGCGTGGGCTTTTCGAGCTCCACCGCATTCGCATGCGCGCCTTCGAGGGCAGAGATGAGAAATGCAGCGGGTTCGGGAACCATGAAATCGTACATCATGCGGATTCCATAGTTGAACATCTGCGCCTGGTACACTTTGTTCACCCACTGGTAAACGCCCGAGATATGGCCGGCGCCGTTCACGTTGTTGAGTTCATGCGTGTTCTTCTCGATCACTTCGTTAGTCACACGCAACGACGAGCGCTCCAAAACACGTTCAGTTATTTTGTACGCGCTTCGCTCCGTAACGTCCTGCGAGAAGCTGGCGGCTGATTTCGTCGCTTCTTCTTTGCTGCGCGCGAACGAGCCTTCGGCGCTTACCGCAAACTCCACCGTTGGACCATATTTACCGGAGACTGACAGCCCGGCTTTCAGCGACGCATCTTCTTTAATCGTCTGGCTTGTTTCGCGGCTCATCTCGAAGCGCGTAGTCGATTCCAGTTCACGCTCTTCCGTCGTAGTCGTCTCGACTTCACGCAACTGAAATTCTTCGGTTTCGCGGCGCGTCGAGTGTTCACGCGCTTTCTTCTCGCCTTTCAGCACATTCTCAATGTGGGCCACGTCGGCGCCTTCGTAACGTACCAATTGCTGCTTCACGACCAGGAGGTCGGCGACGCCCGCGGGTGCGATACTTCCGTGCGAAGACGGCACGCGCATATCGATAGGAAATCCAAAGTCGGGAATGAAGAACTCATTGCTGAGGACCATGTCGTTCCATATCGATGCCATCGGCTTCGATACCATCAGCATCGTATTGCCGAGTCGCTTGAAACTGCGCTGCACAGGCCTGCCGAGCAAAGCGTCGAGCTGTTTGCTCAGTTCGAGCATTTCCGCGCGCAACACCTCCACGAGGTGGTCCAACGGGTGCTCCGCGACGTTCAGCTTGCGCTGCCTTAACAGTTCACGCGTGGGACCCGAGATGAGATTCTCGATCGTGGGCTTGAGTCGAAACCCAACCTGGCCCACATCGACGGGCCTGAACGCGGAGCTGCCACGGATCATCCCGGCCTTTGGAGACAGCACCGCAGTCGGCGAGTCTTTCTCTTTCAAGTCTGTCAGAGCTCGTTCCACAGTTCTTTCGAAACCATCTCCCTGACCAATCAGCGCTTCTGCACGGCGAACATTGAATCCCGCCAGCCGGTCACGATCTTTCACGTCCTTGATGAACAACTGGACCGGGCGCACGTCCTCGGGAACAAGGAAACCGTTGTTAGGCTGTTGCGGTGTGCTTTGCAGGTGATCGGTGCTCAGCTTCGTTAATTCGTCGACAGCGGCAGTCAATCGCTTGTAGAGGTCTAACTTTCCTTCGCCGTCCTTTCGCCTTTGGTCCTCGGCTTCTTTGCGCTGTCTTTCAAGTTCTTTCTGGCGTTCCAACGTGGAGAGGCTGGAACGGAGATCGGCTGCACTCGGCAATCGCAGAGAGCGGCGGCGAAAGCGGCGCAGCGTTTCTCCATCGCCGGGAAAATTTGGATCGGCTGCTGTCTTCGAGATCACTTCGAGATCTCTTAACTGCTTCGTTATGCTCTCGATCTGCCGCGCGTGTTCTTCCGGCACTTGCTTGATCGCGACAACACTGTCTTTCAACGACGCGATCTGGGTTTTTATCGAATTGTTTTCAAGCACGGCCGCGGGACTCTGGCCGAATGCGTCTTCAACCGCCTGCGCTACCTCAGCGTTGCTGACCTCCCTGAGCTGCTGGAGTTCATCGAGCGAGAGTTCAAGCGACTTGAGTTGATCGTGAATCGGAAGTTTTTTTGGATCGCCGACAAAGCCGGCCGATGAGATGAACCGGCGCGCGACGGCTTTGAGAGCGTCTCGCGGGTTTTCGCCTTGTTGAGCTCCTCCGAGCTCGCCTTGGAATTGGGAGTCCTGGGCCAGAGGTATGCTTGGAGCGTCCTCGTCCTGAGTAACTGGTGGGCGAGTCAGTGTAAGTCTGAATAATGTTTCCATCGTGTTTTCCTTGATTTTCAAGCTGACGTTTATTCCAGAGAACAAGCGGCACGTACCGAACTCGGTCCGCTAGCCCGCATTTATGTCTATGCGGTTTGTAACTGTTTTTGTGTTTGGGAATTCAGACGTGTCGAAAGCCGGCTCGGGGATGTTTTTGAAACCTGACTTGTACTAGTATCGTAGTACAACTTCGAATGAGCCAGATTTTCACAGTTAGCCCGACGCACCCGATGCCGCTTTACGCGCAGTTGACGCGAGCAATCCGGTTCGCGATCGCGACCGGGCGGCTGCGGGTCGGGGAGCAACTGCCAACCGTCCGGCAATTGGCGGTGGAATTACGTGTGAATGCCAACACCGTCGCCAAGGTTTACGCCGAGTTAGAACGCTCAGGAATTCTCGAGACGAGAAGAGGAGTTGGAACGTTTGTCAGCGCCCGCCAGTTCGCCATCACTCATCGCGAAGAGCACGAAAAGCATTTGCGGGAATTAGTGGACCGGTTCGCCGAAGAAGCCGGCGCGCTGGGCTTTTCGCTCGACGACCTGGTTGACGAACTTCAGAGCCGGCGCAAAAAGGAGCCTAAGCATGTCTAGTTCTACAAGTCTGATGCAAACAAGGAGTAACTTGCCTTCAGTTGATACGCCGCGAATCAACGTCGTGGCTGCGGTGAGTTTTCTCGCGCCGATCATTCTCGGCGGCCTGCTTACCTGGTTACTGCTGAACCCCGCCGGGATTATCGTCGGCTTCTTCCTGGGACTTCTGTTGGCCCAGGCGCCGAAGATCGCGCGACAGTGGGAACGAGCGGTGGTGTTGAGACTGGGAAGATATGTCGGTTTGCGTGGTCCAGGTCTATTCTGGATCGTTCCGTTTGTCGATACTGTCTCGGCGTGGGTGGACCAGCGAGTGATCACGACCAGTTTCGCTGCTGAAGAGACGCTGACGTCGGATACCGTGCCCGTGAACGTCGATGCCGTGCTCTTCTGGATGGTCTACGATCCTGAGAAGGCGGCGCTGGAAGTGCAGAACTATCCGCAGGCGGTGAGCTGGGCGGCGCAAACGGCGCTGCGCGACATCATCGGTCGCACTTCGTTGACTGATCTGTTACGCGGTCGTGAACGGATCGAGGATGAGTTACAGCAACTGATTGACGAGCGTTCGAATCCGTGGGGTGTGACGGTGCAATCAGTCGAGATGCGCGATGTGATCATTCCTGCGGCGCTCCAGGATGCGATGTCGCGCGAAGCGCAGGCGGCGAGAGAGAAACAGGCACGAATCATCCTGGGCCAGGCTGAGGTTGAGATTGCGCACTCGTTCGAGAAAGCGGCTCAATCCTATCGCGACAACCCGACGGCGCTACACCTGCGCGCGATGAACATGCTGTACGAGGGTTTGAAGGAGAAGGGCGCGTTGATGCTCGTGCCGAGCAGCGCAGTTGAGTCGATGGGAATGGGTGGGTTGCTCGGCGCAGCCGCGTTGCGGCAGCAAACGTTAACCGGTAGCGACGAAGCGCCCGAGTAAGTATTTAAGCCGCGGATTTACGCGGATGAACACGGATCAGAACTCTGAAGGAGCATTCTGATCCGTGTTCATCCGCGTAAATCCGCGGCTAACTATATCTCGGGATCGATCCTGATCTTCATCCTCTGCAGCACTTGCAGATCTTCTTCGGTGAGTTCGAGGTCTGCGGTGTCGCTTTCACTCTCCTCATCGCCAGCGTGAGGCCGCAAACCAATCTCGAGCCTGAGAGTCAATTCCATCTCATACCCGGCTTCGCGCAGACGTTCAATGGCTTCCGCGACCTTCGTCGAATTCTCGACAGATTCGTTGATCGCAGTGCCGATCTCGCGAACTATCTCTTTTGCGTCGTCGTCGATTTCCATTTTTCAGGTATGCTACGCCACTCATTGACGATTGCCAACTGCCGATTGCCGATTTTTCGACATCTTGAGTTGAACAAATTGGCAATCGGCAATTGGCAATCGTCAATGTTAGACTTGGCCTATGTTCGGCACGATTGGAATCCTGACTGGCGGCGGTGACGCGCCAGGACTGAACGCCGTGATCCGTGCAGTCGTAAAGACTGCCACGTGCGAATACGGCATGCGGGTCATCGGCATCGAAGACGGTTTTGAAGGCTTGCTCGGCGCCACTAAAACGCGCGCGCTTTCATCCGGCGAAGTGCGCGGCTTGTTGCCACGCGGCGGAACGATCCTCGGAACACGCAACCGCGGACAGTTTGTAA
>JBKPPH010000352.1:0-3785 GCA_046733535.1 Acidobacteriota bacterium | reverse complement strand
ACTGGCAGCGACGAGAAGATGTCGTACGCGGCGTCGGCATAGGCGATTCCAGCCGGGCTCTCGCCGTTGAGTTCGACGAAGCTGTAGGCCGATTCAGTCAGAAATGAGTCGAGCCGCGCGGTTGGTGAAACTGCCTTGTAGCCGGGATCGATCGAGACGAGTTCGAATTCAATCTCAGTGAGCCCGAGATCCTGGATGACCTGGGGATCCGCCACAGCCGCATCCTTCACCTTCTGGATCGCGGACCAGACTGTTTCGCAGATGCGGCAAATATTAGCGAAGTCTGACTCGGATACGAAGTGCGGGCGGAGATACGGTGAAAGACGGCGGCCGCCGAAGATCAGCCTCGCACGTTCGAGACCTTCATCCAAAAGGGCGCGAGACGCTTCGGCTAATTCCTGGTTCGAGAGTAGATCGTGATAGCGCTTGACGGCTTCGGGAAACATGGGCCGCTAGGTTACCACTCGCCACAAAAAGGCACAAAAGGGCCGCAGATGAACGCGGATTGAAAACGCAGATCGGATCTGCATCGATCTGCGTTAATCTGCGTTCATCTGCGGCTATTTCTGGTGGGAACTTTGAGGACGAGTTTTTCTTTGGCGCGCACGACTTCGAACGTGAATGTCGTCGCTTGCGGCGGCGGGTTAAAACGGCGCGCCGGCTTTCCATCGATTGTTTGAATGACATCGCCGGGTCGCAAACCGGCGTCAAAGGCCGGAGTCGAGGGCTCGACGTAGACGACCAACAGGCCAGCAGTTGTCCCGAGCTGCGATGCCACCGGCGGTCTCAAGACGATCGTTTCGATGCCCTGATCGATTAACGAGAAGCCCCGGTTCGATGCGAGTCGATTGAAGAGCCGGAAGCTGACTCCCGGATCCAACATTCCACTCAACTTCACGCTGAGTGGTTCTTCGACAGGACGATCCGGCCGCGCCACTGTAAAGCGAACTGAACTACTCGGACCAGCCTGTTCCAACCACCACGTAAAGTCTTTGGCGTTCTGGATCGGTTTGTCGTCGACTTTCAGAATGACGTCTCCGGCACGCAACGCCGCCGACGCCGCAGGACTGCCCGGAACGATCGACGTCAACATTATTCCATGGTGCTTGTCGGCAAGATCCGCGGCACGGTTCAACTCCCAACCATGATCCATAATCTGTTCGAGTTTGAGCTCTGCGACCGCCTCGCCTTTCACGCCAAGCCACGGACGCGGCACGCTTGCCTGCTGTTCCAAAACACGCTGCGCCGCGCGTCGAATCAAAGCGGTCGGAAGAATAGTCGCTTCACTTCCCTCCTGGCCGTCGACGATGCCAATCGTCTCGCCGTTCTCGTTGATCGCCACGCCGCCGATGTTAGCGTGTGAGAAACGCGGTGCGTTGATTTTGAACTTTGCTACTTCACCCGACGGCGCAGTCAGGACGTTTTGTATGCGGCCTTCGATTGCTCCCATGCGTACGTAGAAATTCCCACCCAGGAGTGCTCGCGCTTTTGTTGCCGGTTCCGGACCAAAAATCAGCACCGCCTCACCTGTGTTGACCGGCCCGTCTTTGATCGCGCCCGCCGCGAGCGCGTTCTTGTCGGCGAGCTTTAAGATCGAAAGGCCGGTGACAGCGTCGAGGCCGACGTACGTTGCCGTCAGACGTTTTCCATCAGAGCCGATAACTGATATATCCGGCCCTTCGAGCAGGCCGGCGCCGATTCGCGGAAAAGCATTCGTCCACGCACGCGGCGACTTCGGAGCGCGTGGAGGAAACGGCGCGGGAGCGACTGGTCCAAATTCCACCTCGGCTTCGGGCAGCCATGCGGCGATCGTTTCGCCGTCGTCCATTGCCAGGCCCGCGATAACGTTAGTGTGAACGTCGTCCATCAGGTTGAAAGCCGCGTCGAGACCTGCAATCGCCTGCACCTCCTCTTCCGAACGCGCCAGCAGCCGAAACATCTTGAGTGCGTTCAAACGATGAACGATGGTGACGACCTGTGGTGCCGTACGTAACTTCTCTCCTGCCCGACGCACTTTCACGGGCGCAGCAGGTCTTCTCGGAGGTGACGGAGACGGAGTCTGAGCAATGGCCACCGCACAACAAAGCAGCAGTGAACCAAAGAACGTCGTGACTCGGTTTAACTTCCTACCATTCATCTGTATTACTTCTTATGCCTCTTTGTGTCGCTTACCGGCTTGCCTCAAAACTCCACGACCATTCCTGGAGACAGTCAGTACAGGGAGCGGTGCGAGCTGGTCAACGATCGGAGTCAAAAAATCTTTAGGAAATATCGCATGCTGATCACTGACCAGGTCGCTACCGCTCCCTGTACTGACCGTGCCCAAGCCTGACGTCCAACTTTTGAGGTCAGGCTTCGCTTACCAAACACCCTTGGCGGCAAACTGATTTCCGCCCTGCAACACTCGTTGAGATCCGAAAGTGATTGTTGGCACGGAGATGGTCCGCGCGTTTCCGCGTCCGTCGTCGAGTGAAACTTTGAGTGACTGCAACGACGCGTCAATCGGAAAAGCGGTCGAGGTCGCAACGCTTCCATTGATGGAATCGGCGCGCTCGCTGCTGAAATCGGCTGTAGCCACGGTACGCCTGTTCTTCGCTGACGCTTGTACAAAACGCTCGTTTTTGATTCTTTGTGGGCTGTTCGCCGGAACTGCTGCCGCAAACTCTTGCGGGTTCACTGTTGGTTTCGGACTGTCAACCGGCTTTGGGGCAGGCTGTGGAACAACCGGCTGCTCCTTGACCGCTATGGTCTCTGCCGGTCGGTTCATAACATTCCGGATCACGACGACTGCAAACGCCAAAACGATCAACGCTGCTGCCACTGCCAAACCGCGGCGCGCAAACGGCCAATAATGGATTGAAGCGCCGTTTGACTCACCAGCGAGACGCGCACGCAGACGGAAATCAAAATCCGGCGGCGCCGAAACGGTGCCGAGACCGCCGACGATCTGTCGCAACTTCGTTTGCTTGTCATGAAACTCCCTGCACGCAACACAGTCCCGCAGGTGCTCCATTGCAGCAGAGCTGCACGTTTCATCAAGCATCAACTCATCGAGTTCTTGACGAATTACTTCGCAATTGTTTTTTCTCATAACTCTCACCTACAAATAAGCGCGCATCTTCTCGCGCAGGAACCCGCGCGCGCGGCTGATTCTCGACTTCACTGTGCCCTCGCTCGTCTCCAGGATCTTTGCGATCTCGTCATAACTGCGCCCGTCGACGTCGCGAAGAATCAGAGGCGCGCGATACTTCTCCGGCAATGTGCTGATCGCGCGTTGCACCGCGCTGCGTCGCTCTGTGTCGACCAGTTCCGAGTCTTGCAATGGGCGGCCGTCGGGTGGATTCAACTCCCTCGCCTCGCCGCCGTCGGTGGGTTGAAAAAACCCGGTCAGCGAAACCAGCTTGCGTCGCTTTCGTTTTCTGAGCTCGCTGATGGCCAGGTTGGTCGCGATGCGATAGATGTAAGTCGAAAACGCATAGCTTCGTTGGTACCTGTCAGCGGCGCGGTAAACCCTCACAAACGTCTCCTGAGCCAGATCCACCGCGCCGTCGTAGTCGTTCGTCATGCGGTAGATGTAGCTCGTAATCTGGTTTCGATAACGACTCACCAGTTCAGCGAAAGCATCCTGATCCCCCGTTCGAGTCGCCTCCAACAACGCGTGGTCGGAAGTCGTGTCCTCCAGCAATTCTTGCTGGAGGGCCGGCGCAAAGCCCAGCTCATCGATGGTAGTTAACGTATTCATCAGGGCAGGTAGGCTCTCACACGGGTGAAATACACGCCTGGGC
>JBKPPH010000351.1:0-5074 GCA_046733535.1 Acidobacteriota bacterium | reverse complement strand
CATATCACCGGCACTGTCTGCGCGAAGATCCTGAAAGAGATCGCCGCGCGAATGCTCAACGGTTAGTTTAGACAGGATCTACACTTTCGGTCGCTGGTCTATCGGAATGTAATCACGGGTCCGATTACCGAGGTAGACCTGCCGCGGCCGCGCGATTTTTTGATCCGGATCTTCTAGTAACTCCACCCATTGCGCCAGCCAGCCCGACGTTCGTGGAATCGCGAACATCACCGGAAACATGTCTACCGGGAACCGCATCGCCTGGTAAATGATGCCGGAGTAGAAGTCGACGTTCGGATACAGCCGCCGTTTGACGAAGTACTCGTCTTCCAGCGCGATTCGCTCGAGCTCGAGCGCGATATCCAGGAGGGGATCCTTGCCGGTCACTTCAAACACCTCGTACGCAACCTGCTTGATGATCCGCGCGCGCGGATCGTAGTTCTTGTAAACGCGATGGCCAAAGCCCATCAAACGAAACTCGCCCGCCTTCACTCGCTTGATGTAGTCCGGCACGTTCGCCACTGACCCAATCTCCTTCAACATCCGCAACACCATCTCGTTTGCGCCGCCGTGCAGTGGTCCATAAAGCGCCGCCGCAGCTCCGGCCAGTGAGGAGAACGGATCGGTGTGCGCGCTGCCAATACTTCGCATCGCGTTCGTGCTGCAATTCTGTTCGTGATCGGCGTGAAGTATGTAAAGCACCGTCAACGCCCTCTCCAGTACGGGATTCGGCTTGTACTTCAACTCCGTCGTCTTGAACATCATGTTGAGAAAGTTGCCCTCGTAACTCAGATCGTTGTCGGGATACGAGTACTGCATGCCGATCCGATGGCGAAACGCAAACGCCGCGATCGTCGGCACTTTTGCAATCAAGCGATAAATCTGTTTCCAACGGCACTCGACGTTGAAGATGTCTTTTGCATCCGGGTAGAACGTCGAAAGCGCGCCGAGAGTGGCTTCAAACATGCCCATCGGATGTGCATTGTAGTGGAAGCCGTCCATCACCTTCTTGATGTTTTCGTTGATGAACGTGTGATAAGTGATGTTCCTGGTCCAGTCGGCCAGTTGTGACGAGGTCGGCAGTTCGCCGTACAACAGCAGGTAGGCGACTTCAAGATACGTGCTCTTCTCGGCAAGCTGATCGATCGGATAACCGCGATACTCGAGAATTCCCTTGTCGCCGTCGATGAAAGTAATGCGGCTCTTGCAAGACGCCGTATTCATGAACGCCGGATCGTAAGTCATGAGCCCGAAGTCGTCGTCGTAGACTTTTATCTGACGCAGATCCATGGCTTTGATCGTGCCGTCCTGGATCGGCAATTCATACTGTTTTCCGGTGCGGTTATCGGTGATCGTCAGCGTGTCTTGGCTCATGCGTAGGAGTCTCCCACAAAAAACTCTCAACCACAAAAGACAATCCACAGGTTACACAGAATATCTGCGTAATCTGTGGACTGCTTCGTGATCGAAGTGCTTTAGTGGTTCTTCCGCGCTGCTTTGATCTCCGCGTCGGCGCGTTTGCGCGCGTCCTTCGCTTCGCGCTCGCTCAAACCGAGATCCTGCAACGTCTGGCCTAAACTTCTGCCCGAGCCCAGGCCACTGAGAATCGCATCGCGGGTGACGTTGGGAAAACGTGAACCGAGATTCTGACTCAACCTCGTGGCTGCGACGTAGTTACCAAAGGTCAGATCCGGATTCGTCGCGAGTGCAGCCTGGTAACCACTGCGCAGATCGTTGGCGTTCGTGTGTAACGCTCGCGGAACGCCGGGATGATCTTCGAGGTCTTCATCTGCCCGACGCAAGTTTGAACTCGCGTGCCGGGCGCGTTCGAGTCCCGCATCGGAACGGCCGTTCGATCGCGTTGACGCATTGCCCAAACCGTCATCGGATCGACCACCTGAACGCTCAGACGCGTTACCAAGTCCGCGATCCACTCCGATACCAGACGGTGGACCACCGCCATGACCGCTACCGCCTCCGCTGCCACGTCCGCCACCACCCCCGCGGCTGCCGCCTCTGCCCTGCGCGAAAGCTCCTGTGGCCAACACCAGCACGAGCAAACATAAAAATCCTACGTAAGTACCCTTTTGAACTAACTTGCTCATTTTGTGCACGCCTCCTTAGATGAATCCATTTTGAGGGATGGAACAAGAGGAGAGAGTCACTAATCTACTACAGTCGAATGATGGAAGGCGACGGAATAGCTAAAACGCAAGAAGACTGCAATAAACGGCGGTTACTTGATGCCGAGTAGCTCGATCTCGAAGGTCAGTGTCTCATTCGGAGGAATAGAGACTTTTGGCGGAGGAGCGGGCTTGCCGCGTGGGCCGTACGCGAGATTGGCTGGAATGATGAGTTTGCGCTTGCCGCCGACTTTCATCGTCATCAGACCCTCGTCCCAGCCTTTGATAAGACCACCAACGCCGACCGGAAACTCTGCCGGAGTGTTCGTCTTGTACGAACTTTCAAACTCTTTTCCGTTCGACAACCAGCCGGTGTAATGGACCCGCACCGTTTGTCCGGGCTTGGGGCTTGGTCCATCGCCGACGCGCAGGTCCTGAATTTTCAATCCGGAAGCAGTTGTGATTTCGGAACCGGCTTGCGTGCCGCGACGGCTAATGACGTAGACGATCGCACCCAACGCGATCACAGCAACAAGGATCATCGCGCCGGTTCTCAGATTTCGGTTACCTGACGACGCAGCGGGCCTCGACTGAGTGCTTACAGTTGACGGCGCAACCCTTGGTCTCTTTCGCGCTCTGTTTACTTTTCGATGTCGGCTTTGAGGCACGAGACGCTTTATACAGAGTTCGTGCGACGGATTCAAGTTGGGCCGCAGATCTGCGCAGATGAACGCAGATCGGCTACTATTCTTCCGCCATGCCACGCGTCGCCGTAATCCCCAAACCAAACGCCCCGGTTGAAGTCCGCGAAGTTGGTGAGCCTGAGCTTGAATGCAATTCGGCACTGCTCGAAGTCGAGCTCTCGGAAGTTTGCGGCACTGACGTTCACTTGCAGCAGGGCCGGCTCGCCGGTGTGCCGTATCCGTTGGTTCCCGGACATGTTTCAGTCGGGCGTTTGCAGAAGATTCGCGGCGAGTTATTCGATGTCGAAGGCAAGCGGTTTAGCGAAGGCGAACGCGTCACCTTTCTCGACGTCCATCGCACCTGCAATGCGTGCTGGTACTGCCTTGTCGCCAAGGCCGGAACGCGATGCCAGCAGCGCAAGGTTTACGGAATAACTTACGGTCTCGACGACGGACTCGCAGGAGGTTGGGCCACGCATGTTTATCTCAAGCCCGGCACTCGTTGCATCAGGCTTGACGCGCAGCCGGAAACCTTCATGGCAGGTGGTTGCGCATTGCCAACTTCGCTTCACGCGGTCGAACGCGGAGACATAAAGATCGGCGACACGGTCCTCGTACTCGGCTCCGGGCCTGTCGGTATCAACGCCATCATCCTGGCCCAGATGCGCGGCGCCATGCGCGTGCTGTGCATCGGCGCGCCGCAGACAAGACTCGACGCAGCGCTCGATGTGGGCGCCACGGCGGCGCTCAACATCGAAACGCACGACGAAACTGAACGCTTAAGCTGGGTTTTGGAAAACACTGCGGGACGGGGCGCGGATGTTACGATCGAAGCTACAGGCGTGCCGGAAGCGGTGGTGCAAGCGATGCGCTTCACTCGCGATGCGGGAACAGTGGTCGTCGTCGGGCAATACACCGACCACGGTCTTACTTCGTTCAATCCTCATCTGGAACTGAACAAGAAACACCTGGACGTACGTGGCTGTTGGGGATCTGAGTTTTCTCACTTCTATCGCAGCGCTCAGATCGTGGCCCACAAACCGGACACTTGGTCGCGGATGACGCTGATTTCGTACGGCTTAACGGAAGCTAATGAGGCGCTCGCGGATGTCGCGCGAGGACGTGTGCTAAAGGCGCTAATAAAACCGTGACCGCGGATGAACACGGATTTAAAATCCGATTAAATCCGGATTTTGGATCCGTGTTATCCGCGGTTACTTTTCCCCGCGTGGTCCACGTGGACCGCGCCGTTGTCTCTCGTCTCGAACCTTCTGAAACTGTTGCCACTGCTCAGGGGTCAGCACCGTTTGTAAACGTCCATCCGCCTGGCGACGAATCTCCTCGACTTTCGGCTCCGACTCCCGGTGCAACGCTCGCAACTGTTCACGCGTGTCGCTGAAGATCTCCTGCACCTTCGTCTTTTGGTCGGGCGTGAGTCGCAGCCGATCGGATAACTCCTCAAATCGATTGCCCGGTCCACCGTTGCGAGCCAAACCGCGATACAGGTTCAACGCGAGGATCCCGGCCGCAAATCCGAGCACGAAGATGATCGCGGCCGCCAGGCGCACTTGCCATTTGTTTTTAGCAAAATTGGTCATGACTATCTTGCCTCGTCGTCATCGGCGTAGATTGTGCTCAGCACCTGCTCGTACGTCATTTGCTCGTCATTACTCTTATCCATAATTACCGACTCGGCCGAATAAACAGACGCGGTCTGGTCAACGATAGGTGTTGTCGGAACCGGAAGCACGAAGCTCAACACTGCGAGTGCAGCGGTCGCAACAGCCATCCCCGAGACGAGCGCTTTTGCCGAGCCCCAAAGCCGCCACATGGCCGGCACGCTCTCGACCGCTTGCTGTTCTCGCAACGCCGCCATCACGCGTGTCTGAAAGAAAGGCGACGGTTCGATCGTCGCTTGTGCACGATTTCTCAGGACCGCAGCCGAGACTCTCGCAGCCTCGTAAGCACCGCGACACGACACACAGTCCTGTGTGTGCGCGCGAATCTCGTTCAGCTCATCGTCTGAAAGATTCGCCACCGATGCGTTGTCCAACATCTCAGTGATGCACTTGTCTTTCATTATTCAGCCCGCTTTCCGTCTTTCGACTTCAACAACTTCTCCATCGCTTCACGAAGTTTACGCCGCGCTCGAAACGCTCTCACTTTGACTTTCGACTCCGACCATCCGGTCGCTTCCGCCACTTCCTTGATCGACGCGTCTTCTCCATCGATCATCATCAACGCCTGTTGATCTTCCGGCGGTAAAAC
>JBKPPH010000350.1:0-33953 GCA_046733535.1 Acidobacteriota bacterium | reverse complement strand
GGAGGGAAGATTATCGTGGCGGCCATTCCAGGACCCGGCGAGTCGTTAGTTAAAAGGGAAGCCGATCTACCGGCAGCAGATCCAATCGCCAGTCATTCGACCAGCGGGTGGATGTTGGTGTCTGCGCTGCTGTTGACGATCTCCATTGCCTGGGCGCTTTACGATGAGGCCTTCGGCCAGCGTCCCTGGAAGGGCATGCAGAAGGAGTTTGTCAGCCGCTACACGCGCTACCTCGACAATATCAAAGCGAATGCGGGAAAAACCGAAGCAGAGGTCAAGGAAGAGCCCGAGTATCAGCAGCTCGACGCCCAGGCGACAGCCGCTCGCGAAGAAGTTCAGCCCGAGGTCCAACAGATCGACGCTGAGGTAAAACGCACACAGGCCAAGCTCGACGCGATTACCGACACGTTTCAAAACCAGCGCGGCCGCCTCACCGTCATTAATTACAACATCGAAGTCTCAAACGGCTCGGCGAAGGAACGCTACCGCCGCCAGGCGGAAGCGAAGAGACAGGAACAAGTCGCTGTAGAACTGCCGTCAGATGATGGAAAGTCGGTTGAAGAGAAACGGCTGAACTACGCCGGGCTCGAAGCGCTTTACACCGATCTGCGCGACAAAAAGGCCGCGGCTCTGGGCAGAAAAGCCGAACTGTTGAAGACGCCTTCGGAGCTCGCGAAGAAACGTGACGACTATTTGAAAAACCATCTGGTAGGACTCGGTCCGGCGGCGATCGAAGGCTTGAAGACCAAGATGGCCAATTACGACTACTCGATTCTCGGCCATCAGATCAGCGTCAACGCTTACAACATCGTCGACCGTTGCGAGGTCTGTCATGCGGGTATTCGTGAGCCGCTCGAATTGACACCTGCGAGTCTCGCTCCGGATGGTCCAGGCAAAAAGCCGGACAGTTTAGCGCGTGCGTTCGTAAGTCATCCCAACAAAGAAGTCCTGCAAAATCACAATCCCGAGAAGTTCGGCTGCTCCAGTTGTCACTGGGGCAACGGACGCGCAACCACGAGCGAGATGAAAGGTCATGGCCGTCATCGCTTCTGGCTGTGGCCCATGTTTGAAAAAGAGAATACGGAGGCGGGATGCCAGCAGTGTCACGCGCGCGATCGTGTGACGCAGGGAGCGGAGACGCTGAATCTCGGTCGCGATCTCTTCTCGCAGCGCGGTTGCATGGGTTGTCACCGTTATGAAGGTTTCGATCGTGAGACTGATGCCCTCGCGAGTGCGCGCCAGTCGATCGGCCAACTCGAGGACCAGATAACGGCGAACGAAAAACAGATCCGCGCCGACGACGCCGCCAGGTCATCGGAACAAGCAACCGACGAGGACGTCAAAAGACTGCTGGCCCACGCAGAGAGCCTCCGCGTCACGAATAGTCTCCTCGCGGCACGTATCGATCAGATGAACCTGCAAGCGAAGTATTTGATGCAGGACCAGAAGAAGGTTGGACCAAACCTCAAGGACGTTCGCGTCAAGCTGCGCCCGGAATGGTTACCGGTTTGGTTGTCGAACCCGCAGGCGTTTCGTCCGGGCACGAAGATGCCGACGTTCT
Organism: Acidobacteriota bacterium; assembly: GCA_046733535.1. GTDB lineage: Bacteria > Acidobacteriota > Blastocatellia > Pyrinomonadales > Pyrinomonadaceae > PSRF01. Next base: position 32,392 of record JBKPPH010000350.1, on the reverse strand, counting down.
GGCGCTTCGCGTCGACCGAGAACAATCACATGCGCGACAAGGATGGCGAGGACCAGATCCACGCCATCGCTGCTTACCTCTGGCAGGAAGGCTTTGACTCGAAACTGCCGGCGCAGCAACAGGGAAACGCCGGTCACGGCAAAGAGCTTTTCGAGAGTCGCGGTTGTCTCGCCTGTCACTCCATCGGCGAGGGCGACAACAAGATCGGCGGATCCTTTGCCGCCAATCTCCAGCGAGTCGGCGAGAAAGCAAACTTCGACTACATCGTGCGCTGGATTCACAACCCGCGCGAACGCGTAGCGCCTTATTGCCCGAAAGAGAAACGCGATCTGACGGCCGAGGACTATGCGAAGAAGAACCTGCCGTTTGTGTTCGATACTGAACTGCATTCGCGCTGTCCGAACGATGGCGCTGAGTTGCAGGTCCAGAACATGACGGTGATGCCAAACTTCCGTCTGTCCGAAACAGACGCGCGCGACATCGCCACGTATCTCTTCTCGCTCTCTTCGCCGCCGAGTTATGCATCCGCGGATTTCGTGAATGATCCGAAACTGAAAGAAAAGGGGCGCTTGCTTATCAAGCAATATGGCTGCGCCGGCTGTCACGAGATCAAGGGCTTCGAAGACGAACAGCGAATCGGTAAGGAGTTGACCGTTGAAGGCGCGACGCCGATCGAGCGCCTCGACTTCGCGTTGCAAACGAAACATGCCGAAGAAGGGTTCGATCCGCTGAAGCTGCGTCCCGAACAGAAGGAAGAGAAGCCCTGGTACAACCACAAAGGCTTCTTCGAACACAAGATTACGCAGCCGTCGATCTACGACGAAGGCAAGGAGAAAGACGCGAAAGACCGGCTGCGCATGCCCGAGCCGTATCTGACGCCTGAATGGCGCACCGCGCTGACCACGTTCCTGTTAGGCAGTGTCGGCTCGGAGGGCGCGAACGTGCCGAGCACGCTCTTCTACACTCCACAAGATCAGAGGAGACAGGACATTCAAAACGGCTGGTGGGTGATCAAGAAGTACAACTGTATGGGTTGTCACCAGCTTCAGGTCGGACAGCGTTCCGTCGTGATGGACTTGCCGTTCTACCAAACGGCGGAAACCAAGGACCTGCTGCCGCCGCGACTGACGAGTGAAGGCGCGCGTGTGGATCCGGCGTGGCTGCTGAAGTTTTTGCACGACCCGTCGTTGAGTGGTGAGAAGACGCCGGGACAGACGCAACAGATCAATGCGCTCGCGCAGGCGAGTCCGCAATCGACCGCGTCACCGCAGGCTCAAGCATCACCCGTTGTGAATCAAAACGGGAATCAACAAAACGCTTCGAACCAAAATCCTGCGAATCAGGGGCCGAAACTGCAGCCGCAGCCGGGATTGGATCGGAATGGCGTGCGCCCGTATCTACAGTTCCGCATGCCGACGTTCAATTTCTCGCCAAACGAGTTGCAGATACTCGTGCGCTTCTTCATGGCGATGTCGGGCCAGCAGGATCCGTACATCAAGGAGCCGATGCAGCCGCTGACTGAGCAGGAAAAAGTGGCGGCGCGTGAGATGTTCACCTCGGGCACACCGTGTTTGAAGTGTCATATCACGGGTGATCCCAGTCACGATGAAAAAGCGATCGCGCCCAACTTCCTGCTGGCGTCCGAGCGGCTGAAACCTGACTGGACGTTCCGCTGGCTGTTGGATCCGTCGCAGATCAGTCCGGGCACAGCAATGCCGAGCGGACTGTTCAGACACGAGGGCGATCGCTGGGTCGTGAACCTGGCGAACCCGCCTGCGAGTGCGAATGCGTATCACGACGATCACGCACGGTTGCTGGTGCGGTACATGTTTCTGATGGACCCGGGCGAGCAGCGCAGGTTGCTGGCGCAAGGCCCGGCAACGACTGCGAAGCCGACGGAGGCCACGACGCAGCATCACGCGCGCGCGAAAAAGAAACGCTTGAATCACGTGCGAAGCCGCCGGAACGCCGCGGCAATCGGACGGCAAATGGCTTTGGCGCTGCGTAAATAATTGTAGGGGCGACCCTCCGCGGCCGCCCTTCGTCGCAAATTACAAACGCAGGGGCGGCCACGGAGTGCCACCCCTACAATGCGGCACTGACATTGTCCGTGCTACAGTTAACGCGCAAGTATCTTAGTTTGGAGGAATTGATCAATGAATAAGCAGACAAAAGTCTGGCTTGTGTTATCGATTGCTTTGTCTCTGTTAGCTTTGGCGTCTGCGTGCGGTGGGGCGAAAGCGCCTGACACCAACGCACCCGCGACCGATGCCTCTGCGGCATCTGCACCTTACAGCGGGCCAACGGGCACGATTAGCGGAGTCGTTTCCTTTAACGGCACACCGCCGGCTCCGAAGAAGATTGACACCACGGCCGATCCGATCTGCGGCCAGAAAAATCCAAACCTGCAGACCGACGATACGATTGTGAAAGATGGAAAGCTCGCGAACGTGTTTGTCTACGTCAAGGAAGGTTCGGTCGAAGGTGGTAAGAAAATCGGCGACTACTCGTGGGCGACGCCGGCAACGGAAGTCCAACTCGATCAGAACGGTTGCCACTATGTGCCGCACGTGTTGGGTGTGCAAGTAAACCAAAAACTGAAAATCACCAACAGCGATGCGACCACACACAATATTCATCCAACGCCCAAACTGAATCAGGAGTGGAACCAGAGTCAGTCTGCCGGGCAGGGTCCGATCGAAAAGAGTTTTTCGCGCGCCGAAGTGCTCATCCCGGTGAAGTGCAATCAGCACCCGTGGATGAAATCCTACATCGGCGTGATGAAGCACCCGTTGTTCGCCGTTAGCAGTACAGATGGCGCTTTCGAAATCAAGGGCGTTCCGGCGGGCACCTACACCGTCGTTGCCTGGAGAGAAGGCGGCGCGGCGGGAACAGAGAAGACGATGCAGGTGACTGTTCCGGCGAATGGCGCGGCGAAAGCTGACTTCGCATTCGGCGAAGGAGCGACCACGTCCATTAAGCCTTCATTGCAGATGATGCCGGCGATCGAGATTCCGGCGCTGCACAACCATTAATCATTAATGATTGCCAATTGCCGATTGCCGATCGCCAACTTCGAAACAAAATTGGTGAGAGACAAATCGGCAATTGGCAATCGACGATTGGCAATGAGCAAGGGTCTTAATCGTTTCGCCATCATCGTCGCTTGCGCGACGTTTTTCTTAATTATCGCCGGGGCGCTGGTCACGAGTAATGCTGCCGGTCTGGCCACGCCTGACTGGCCGCTTTCAAACGGGCAATTTTTCCCGAAGATGGTCGGGAACCTGTTTTGGGAGCACGGCCACCGCATGGTCGCGACCACCGTCGGCATGCTGACGATCGTGCTGACGATCTACATCTTTGCGAAAGAGAAACGGCAGTGGGTCAGGCGACTCGGCGTGTTTGCACTCCTCGCCGTAATCGCGCAGGGTTTGCTGGGCGGGTTGACTGTAAAACTGATGTTGCCGCTGGCTGTCTCCACTGCTCACGCTACGCTCGCGCAACTCTTTTTTTGCACCACCGTCAGCCTCGCGGTTTTTACCTCGAGAAGCTGGATTCAGGCGCAGCCGCTGCACGAAGAGAAGGGAAGTTTCCCAATTCGATATCTGTGCACGGCGGCGCTAGTGACGATCTTCCTGCAACTGATCATCGGTGCGACACTGCGCCATTCGGCGCCGTGGGACCAGCATCTGCCGGTTGAGTTAGTTCTGACGCACATTGGTGGAGCACTCGCCGTAACGTTGATGCTTGGAAGTGCCGGCATAACGACTTTGCGCAGGCACAAAGGCGAGAGCTTTTTGACACGACCGGCGACGCTCGCGTTAGTTTTACTGGTGATCCAGTTGTTCCTCGGTCTCGCGGCTTATTTGACGCGGCGCGCTTCGCCAGACGATCCGCAGCCGTTGCAGCCGATGATCGGGATCACGGTCGCGCACGTCGCCTGCGGCGCTCTCGTCTTTGCGACCACGATCGTGTTGACGTTGAGAACGTATCGCGTCAGCCAGCCGGCTTTACAGGACTACGTGATTAGACAGGATTTAAGGGCTACTTGATGAAAGAGTTTGCGATAGATTTAGGAAGTTCAGCGGTCCCGGTGGTCGAGCGTTTGACGTTGAGGGAACGGTTGGCGGCTTACGCTGAGTTGACCAAGCCGCGGATCACGTTCCTGATCGTGCTGAGTTCGGCAGCGGGATTCGTCATGGCGTCGCCAGCGTCGACCGATTATCTCGCGCTGCTCCGCGCAATGCTGGGAATCGGACTGCTGTCTTCAGGTATCGCAACACTCAACCAGTACGCCGAGCGCGATCTCGACGGCCTGATGCGTCGCACGGCAACCAGGCCTCTGCCCGCCGGCAAGCTCGCGCCGTGGGAAGCGCTTGCCTTCGGCGCTGTGATCACGATCCTGGCCGAGGCTTATCTGCTCGTCCTCGTTAACCCCTTGAGTGCGCTGCTCGGCCTGACGGTCATCGCGGGTTACCTCTTCGCTTACACGCCGCTCAAAACACGTACGACGTTATCGACACTCGTCGGCGCGTTTCCGGGCGCGGTGCCGCCGTTGATCGGCTGGACCGCGGCGCGCGGATCGCTCAGTCTCGAAGGCTGGATACTGTTCGCGATTCTCTTTCTCTGGCAGTTTCCACACTTCCTGGCGATCGCGTGGATGTATCGCGAAGACTACAGCCGCGCGGGCATTCTCATGCTGCCCGTGGTCGAGCCTAACGGCCGCGTTACGGCGCAACAGATCGTCGTTTACACACTCATGCTGCTGCCGGTGAGTTTGCTGCCGGTGGCGATGAGTATGTCAGGAAAGATTTACTTCGTGGGGGCCATCGTACTCGGACTGCTCTTTCTCTACAGCAGTCTTCGTGCGGCATTCTCAATGTCACGGCAACACGCGCGGCGTTTGCTGCTGGCATCAGTACTCTACTTGCCGCTGCTGTTTATCTTGATGGTTTTGGATCGCTAGTTTGAATCGCCAGTTGAATAGTTAGCAAGCCACGGATTACACAGATCAGACCAAAGGAGTTGTAACCGATGGGACGAGTTCTTGCGGTTATTATCTGGATTATCACACTGCTCTCAGTGCTGCTGTTCGTGAGCGGGAAGTGGTGGTTTCCGACAGCCATTTCCGACCACGCTCCAGCTCTCGATCGCCAGTTCATGATTACGATAGTGGTGGTCGGTCTTTCATTCACAGCCGCCCAGATCGGCCTCGGTTGGATGGTCTGGAAATATCGCGACACGGGTAAGAGCGGCGACCGCGCCATCTACACACACGGCAGCAATCGTCTCGAGATGCTGTGGACCGTCATCACGGCGATCATATTTATCGCCCTCGGAGTGATGGGCCAGAGCGTCTGGGCGTCGTTGCGTTTACACGATGCGCCGCCGGGATCTTATTCGGTGGAAGTCGTCGCGCAGCAGTTCCAGTGGAATTTCCATTACGCCGGCAGGGACAACAAGTTCGGTCGCACCGATCCGAAGTTGATTGACGATAGCGCGTTGAACTTCGTCGGGCTTGATTCGTCGGACGCGAGTGCGGCGGATGACGCTGTTACAACCGCGCTCGCGATTCCGGTCAATCGTCCGGTTGAGCTGCGCCTGCGCTCGAAAGACGTGATTCATAACTTCTGGGTACCGCAGTTGCGCTTCAAACAGGACCTGGTCCCGGGCATGGAGATCAAGGTCCACTTCACCGCCAACAAAGTAGGAAAGTATGAACTCGCCTGCGCGGAGTTGTGCGGGCAGCTTCACTTCAAGATGAAGAGCTACATGCTGGTGCTTCCGGAGGAAGAGATCCAGGCGTTGCAAGTGTTACCCCAGGATCAGTTCCAGGCGAAGATGGCGGAGCTGCTGGCGAAGTATCCATTGCCAACCTACTGAATGCAGTGTCGATTGCCAATTGCCGATTGCCGATTTTCTAAACGGGATTGCTTAAACAAATTGGCAATTGGCAATCGGCAATCGCCAATAACATACGACTAGGAGACGACAGATGTCAGTTGAGCATCATGAGGTACACCGGCACCCGGCGCCGACGAGCTTCATACGTAAGTACATCTTTAGCATCGACCATAAAGTCATAGGCATCCAGTACATCCTCCTGGCACTGGCGGCGGTGGCGGTCGGCATGGTGATGTCGCTTCTCATGCGACTCAACTTGTCGTGGCCGGGAACCAGTTGGCCCATTTTGGAGACACTGTTTCCCACCGGCGCGCCGGGCGGTGTGATGAGTCCTGAGTTTTATCTCTCGCTGGTGACCATGCACGGCACGATCATGGTCTTCTTCGTGCTCACCACGGCGCCGCAGGGCGGCTTCGGGAACTACTTCCTGCCGATCCAGATCGGCGCCGAAGACATGGCATTCCCGACCCTCAACATGTTGTCGTTCTGGGTCACGCTCGTCGGTTTCATCGTGATCCTGTTGGCGATCTTCGTCGAAGGCAACCAGGGACTCGCTCAGATGTTGACGGGGCTTGGACCATCTTTCGTCGGCGGCAGCGGCACGGTTGGACCAATCGGCGGGTGGACGGGTTACGCGCCGCTCAGCGCGCTCGGCAAGATTGCCGGACCGGGTCAGGGCGCCGGTATGAACCTGTGGGTGATCAGTATCGCGATCTTCTGCGTCGGCTCGTTGCTGGGCGCGTTGAATTTCATCACGACGCTGCTGAACATGCGCACGAAAGGCATGTCGCTGATGCGCATGCCGCTCACCTGCTGGGCGTGGTTCACAACTGCTGTGCTGGCGCTGCTGTCGTTTCCCGTCCTGCTCGGCGGCGGAATTCTTTTACTGCTCGATCGCGTCGCAAACACAAGCTTCTTCATTCCCAGTGGTCTTTACGTCAGCGGCGTTCTTTCCGGCACGCAGAACTTCCCGCTCCATACCGGCGGCTCGCCGATACTTTGGCAGCACCTGTTCTGGTTCTTCGGCCATCCGGAAGTCTACATCGCGATTCTTCCGGGCATGGGCGCGACGTCGCACATTCTCGCGACCTTCGCGCGCAAACCCGTCTTCGGTTATCGCGCGATGGTGTTCGCGATCTTCGCCATCGGCCTGCTCGGATTTTTCGTGTGGGGCCACCACATGTTCATCAGTGGCATGAGTCCGTACTCGGCTATCGCGTTTTCAGTGTTGACCTTGTCCATCGGCGTGCCGTCTGCGGTGAAGACGTTCAACTGGCTCGGCACGTTGTGGGGCGGGCGCATTCGTTTCACGACCGCGATGTTGTTTGCGCTCGGCTTCGTTTCACTATTCGTGGCGGGTGGCATCACCGGATTGATACTCGGACAAAGTTCGCTGGATCTGGCGATGCACGACACGTACATCGTCGTGGCGCACTTCCATCTCGTGATGGGCGTCGCATCCATCTTCGGTATGTTTGCCGCGCTCTACTTCTGGTTCCCGAAGATGTTTGGGCGCTTCATGAGTGAAAGCCTCGGACGCATTCACTTCTGGCTTACTTTCGTCGGCGTCTACACGATCTTCGTGCCCATGCACATCATGGGCATCGTCGGCATGCCGCGGCGTTACTCGAGTTTCGCCGAGTACAACTTTCTAGGGAGTCTCCATCCGCTCGTGGTGCTGGTGACTGTAGCGGCAGTCGTCACCATCAGCGCGCAGGTACTCTTTTACTTCAACGTGATCTGGAGCATGTTCAAGGGTAAGAAAGCAGACGACAATCCGTGGGAAGCGACCACGCTCGAATGGACCACCGCAACACCTCCGCCGCACGACAACTTCGCGGGCGTGTTGCCAACCGTCTATCACGGGCCGTACGAGTTTGCAGTGCCCGGCGCTGCCAAAGACTACGTAATGCAGACTGACATCGACACAGAGGTGCCAAGCGGTAATGGCCACAATGGTCACAAGCACTAGACCAGTAATTAAAAAAGGCGCCGGAGGCGGCCCGAGTTTTCCGGGACCCAACGGCAACGGTTCGAAACGCAAAAACGGCTTTCCGGATCCCGATTCGCGCTCCAATCGCTATCGCATCGGCATGTGGGTGGGGCTGGCGTCGATTGCGATGATGTTTACGTCGCTCAGCAGTGCGTACATCGTCAGATATGCGTCGGCAAACGATTGGCTCCCGCTCGCGATTCCGCGTGCGATGTTCGCGAGCACGGCGCTGATCGTGATCAGCAGTTTCACGATCGAGCTCGCGCGACGAAAACTGAAGCGCTCTTTTCAGCATGCTTACAGGCGGTATCTGTTGTTTACAGTATTGCTCGGCCTGGCTTTTCTCGTTTCACAGTTGATCTCGTGGCGACAACTGGCCCGGCAGGGAATCTATCTTGCGAGTAATCCGCACAGCTCGTTTTTCTATCTTTTGACTGGCGCGCATGCGGTGCACTTGTTCGGCGGCCTGCTCGCACTCGCTTTTCTGTGGCTACGTTGGCGACGAGAAGTGACCGGCTCGGCTTTGATCGCGAAGCGCCAAGCGACCACCGATGCCGTGACGATTTACTGGCATTTCATGGACGGTCTTTGGATCTACCTATTCCTACTCCTATTCCTTTGGAGGTGACAGGTGAGCACTGAAGCACAGGTGGGACATTTCCCTGCAGTGGATTGGGAAGGCGGCGCCTTTCCTTATCGCGTGGGCCATCGCAAACTCGGAATGTGGTTGTTCATCGTTTCCGACTCGCTGACGTTTTCTGCGCTCCTCATTGGCTACAGTTATCTGCGCGCGTCGAACGTTTGGCCGACTCCGTTTCCGTTTTATCCCAGCATCGTCTTCTCGTCAGTCATGACTTTCTGCCTGCTGTCATCGAGCTTGACGATGGTGTTTGGCGTGTCAGCGTCGAGCAAAGGCGACAAGGCGAAGGCGCGGAAATGGATTCTCGCGACGATATTCTTCGGGCTGGCCTTTATCGTGCTCCACTTGATCGAGTGGCAACACCTGATTCACGAAGGCTTGCGGCCGTTCTTCCTGCCCGAGCATTGGGTGAATGTGTTTACGACTACCGACGGCGTTCCGCCTTCACCGCTGTTCGGCGCCACCTTCTTCACGATTACGGGACTGCACATGTTCCACGTCGCTTCGGGCGCGGTTTACCTCGCAGTGGTTGCAGCGCGAGTCAATAAACTGACGCACGAAGACGTCGAGATCAGCGGCCTTTACTGGCACTTCGTCGACCTGGTCTGGATGTTTGTCTTCCCGCTGATTTACATCATGTCGGTAGACGTTGGCGGACACCTGGCTCGTTAGTCATCAGTGGAGGAAACCGAAATGGATGCACACGGACACGCTGAAGAACATTTCGCCGGCAGTAACAAGCTGTTCACATCGATCTGGGTTTGGCTCGTGGTCCTGACGCTCGTCGAGATCTTTCTGGCCTACAAGCCGATGCCGATTCACATCATGCTGGTGATCCTGCTAGGTCTCTCGATCATCAAGGCCGCGCTCATCGTCGCCTACTTCATGCACCTGAGATTTGAGCGATTGAGTTTGATTCTCACGATTGTGCCCATGCTGGTGGTTTGTATTATCCTGTTGTTTGCTTTCTTCCCAGACAGTTTCCGCTCGGCTGGGCTGCGTTACCAGTTCAAGGAACCGCCGCCAGTCGCGCCGGCGCCGGAGGAACCATAATGCGATCTAGTTGTTGGCGAACGCTGAGTTTGGTGCTGGTAGCGGTGGCGATTGTGCTGCTGGCGAATAGCTACGCCGAGGCGCAGTGTGCGATGTGTCGGGCTGCCCTGACCAGCGCCACCGACAGCCGGTTTATTCACAACTTCAATATCGGCGTCCTGGTGCTGTTAGTGCCGCCGGCCACGATCTTCTGTTCGATATTTATAGTGTTGAGAAAGTATGGGCCGCGGATGAACGCGGATGACACAGATCAAAAAAAGGATGATTTGTGAAGATCTGCGTTAGTCTGCGGCTGATTTTATGAGTGACGACAACCCTTTAGCTATTAACGTTGAGAAGAACACGACGCGTGGGCGTGTTTGTCCACGGTGTGGCGGAAAAATCATTCCTTCCAACCGGGCGGTTTATCAATCGGGTGCTGATCCAGCGGGATCTTTTCCACTGTGGGAATGTGAACGGTGTGGTTATGAAGAAGTCGGCGAGCGAAAGAAGCCGGCCGGAAAAGCGAAGCACTAGTGGACACAATCTATCCGATGAAAAGAGAACTCGGACTACTAAATTTCATTTGCCTGCTTGTCGCGCTCGGTTTCCTCGCGCTGGCGGTCGTCAGCGTGCTGGACTCGGGCGACTTTCTCACCATCGATAACCTGTTCATCATCACCGTCAGCCTGGTGATGGCTTTGCTGTTTGCCATCAACCCGCTGCTCTATCTCAAGTCTGAAGGCCGTTTGCCGTTGCCGTTTGTGAAGCGGAAGGAGATCGCCGCTCCGGCTAGTAGCAGTGAATGGGGCCAGATCAGAGCGCAGGCGCCGCCGTTGCTCGATGCGAAGGGCCGCGCTGTTCCTCCCGACGTCCGCGCGATGGTGTCGAGAATGGAGCCGCGCAAAGAAGCGTAATGAATCTTGAAAAAATCGTGTAAATCTGGTGCACAGGATTGGCACGATTTTTCAGGATTCGCAAGATATGTCTGGGTACGTTTCTTATCTGCCGCATCTCAACGCTTGTCTCAACGCCACGAGCGCGTTGCTACTCATTACAGGTTATTCGTTCATCAGAGCGCACAACGTCGCGGCCCATCGCGCGTGCCAGACTTCGGCGCTCGTAGTCTCGCTCCTGTTCCTCGCTTCGTATCTCACGTATCACTACTACCACGGCGCGACGCGTTTTCAGGGGACAGGCTGGGTGCGCCCGCTCTACTTCTTTATCCTGACTAGCCACACCATTCTCGCGGTAGTGATCGTTCCACTCGTGGCGCTCACTTTTTATCGTGCACTCCGCAACGAGTTTGGACGCCACCGCCGCATCGCGCGTGTCACGCTGCCGATATGGCTCTACGTGTCGATCACGGGCGTGATCGTTTATCTTATGCTTTACCATATCTATCCTTCCTGAACACGTTCGCTGATGGCTGATAACGGCAACCATCCGGAGATAAGAGTTGCAGAGGTGCGCAAGCGCGGGCGCGGCTCCGGGCCGATTCTTGTGCTCGCCGCTCTCTTCGTGGCGGCCACGTCCCTCGCCTGGTATTTCTCCTGGTTTGGACGTGAACTCTCGGATGCAGACGTCTCGAAGTATCTCGCCGATGAGAAGAGCCCGCGTCACGTGCAGCACGCGCTCCTGCAAGTTCAAAAACGGATGGAGCGAGGCGACGGTAGCGCGAAGAATTGGTACCCGCAGCTAATCGTGCTTAGCGGCAGTCAGGAAACTGAGTTCCGGCTGACGGTCGCGTGGCTGATGGGGTTTGATAACCAGTCGCAGGAGTTTCATAACGCGTTGTTGAAGTTGCTGCGCGATCATGAGCCGATCGTGCGACGTAACGCGGCGCTGGCGTTAGTGAGGTTCAACGATCCGAGTGGACATGACGAGCTCGTTTCGGTGTTGAAGCCTTACGTGTTGCAAGCTCCGGCTGATGGAGTGATTGACAGCAGTTTACAAGAGGGGCAAACGGTCGCGCGCAGATCGCCTTTACTAAGAATCCGGCAGGCTGACGGAAATATCGCCGGGCTTCGATCCCCTCTGCCGGGCCGCATCAACAAAATCCTGAAGGCGAACGGCTCGCAGGTGTCGCGAGGGGAAGATGTGTTGAGCTTGAATTCGGATGAGGACAGTGTTTGGGAGGTCTTGCGAGCGCTGGCGCTGGTTGGAACGAAGGACGATCTTCCGTTAATCCAGGCCTACGCGGAGTCCACAAACGTCTCGCAGCGCGTAAAAGAACAGGCAAGTCTGACACTAAACGCTATTAACCACAGATTACACGGATCGAAGAACGGATAATCACAGATAAAGATCAGTGTGAATCCGTTCTTCGATCCGTGTAATCTGTGGTTACTTTTACGCTGGAGGTGCAGGCGGTGCGTCCGGAAGTGTGATCCCGTGTACGGCTTCCCAATCATCCGTGGGCACCATCTCGATCGCGTCCCACGGACAGCCATCGAGAAACGCGCCGTCAGGGCCTTTGCTGGTGCACTTCTGACAGCCGATGCAGAGATACGGATCGACTTCGATTCTTCCAAACGGCGGATGGTCCTCATCGGGCACCCAGAACATGCACGCTTCGATCGGACAATACTCGATACACGCCGGCGATCCGGCGCAGCCCGTGCAACAATCCGTGGTGATTGCAAGTATGCGCGGCCGCTTCTTGCGCGTAGCCTTTCCGTCGCCCTCCGACATAGGCCAATGTTTCTCTACGATGTCGAACATCCGCTCTTCAGCCTCACGGTTTCTGTGGTTGAATCGTGGTTCGACTCTAACATAGCTTTGCGGAATTCCTCAACGATTTGTGTCGAAGACTTCCTAAGCGTATTGCCGATTTCCAATTGCCGATTGCCGATTTAAGATAATTGCAATTGGCAATTGGAAATCGGCAATGACTTTACGGAGGACCGAACAATGCAAGCAGTCACCGGAGTATTTAAATCGCGAGATGAAGCGGAGAGAGCAGTCGATCAGTTAAGAAATCTTGGAATACCGGAAAAGAGATTAGGAGTATTGTCGCCTGACAGTTCGCCGGAACGGCTCGAAGCGGGTGTGCCGGTCACCGACTCCGAAGATCCCGGCATGGGCAAGGCAATGGGCGCCGCGGTCGGAGGCGCGATGGGCGCCGCTGGTGGAGCAACGTTGGGATTGGCGGCCGCGAGCCTTGCGATACCCGGTATTGGACCCGTGATCGCGTTTGGCATGGTCGGCGCGGCTTTGCTGGGCGTGGTTGGCGCTGCTGCCGGTTCGGCGGTGGGTGATACAGTTGAAGACGAATTGGGCGAAGGCATACCGCATGAAGACATCTATCTCTACGAAGACGCCTTGCGGCACGGGCACGCGATTGTCATTGCGTATGCGGACGAGGGAGAGCAGGCGGATCGAGCTGCGGAGGTGTTAAGGAATGCGGGTGCAGAAGACCTCGACACACTGCGCGACAACTGGTGGCAGGAATTGAGAGATGACGAGCGGGCGCACTACGGCGAGAGTTTCGATCAGGATGAGCCGAGTTATCGCCGCGGTTATCAGGCTGCGTTACATCCGAAACGTCGCGGCAAAGCGTACTCCGACGTTGAAGACGAGTTGAGGACTTCTTACGCGAACACGGTTCTAGATCGCCCGTTCCAGACTGGCTACGAACGCGGATTAGCGCATCGTCCGCGCGGAGTCGAGGGCGGGAACGGTTGAAAGATTTTCTCTTGAACGCTGCTGTCTTGATCGGGATCCTCGGGGTCAGTGCGTTCATCACCAACTGGTTTGCACGTAACATGTACATCCGTTGTGCAGCATGCGGCACTCTGAACGCGCGCCGGCGCCGGCAGTGCCGGTCGTGTAAGACGGAACTTTAAGCACGCAAAGTCGCAAAGAATTTCACGCGAAGGCGCTAAGCGTTCTTTGCTGTCTTTGCGTCTTTGCGCGAAAATTCATCTCCTATGTCTACAACACAGATACCGCCTGAATGGCGTACGCACGCCGAACTCACCGACTACCGCGAAACGCCGAGCTACGACGACACAATCGCCTTCGCACGCCGTCTCGCGCATGCATCTCCGGCGATCGATTACGAGAGTTTCGGTCACAGCGGCGAGGGCAGAGAATTACCGCTCATCATCGCAACTGAAACCGGCGCGTTCACACCTGACGCCGCCCGCACGCAGGGAAAAGCCGTCGTCCTGATTCAGGCGTGTATTCACGCCGGCGAGCCGGACGGCAAAGACGCCGGCTTCGCTTTGCTGCGCGACATCGGCATTACAAAAACCGCCGCAGGCATACTTGAAAACGTCGTGTTGCTCTTCATCCCGATTTACAACACCGACGGTCATGAAAGGCCCAGCCCGTACAATCGGATCAATCAAAACGGTCCAAGCCCCATGGGCTGGCGGACGACGAGCACTTACCAGAATCTGAATCGCGATTACATAAAAGCGGACACGCCTGAGACGCGCGCGTGGCTTCGTCTCTGGAACGAATGGCAGCCGGATCTGTTTATAGATTGTCACGTGACAGACGGCGCTGACTATCGCTGCAACATCACCTATCACCACGAACATCACGCCGGAGTCGACAGCGCCATCGTCGACTGGGAGCGGGAAGTCTTCGGCGGGAGAGTTGCGCCTGCAACTGAGGCGGCAGGAAACGTGATCTCGTGGTATCTCGAGTTCATCGACAACCGCGATCTGACTTTGGGAACGAGAGACTTCAACGGTTCGCCTCGATTCTCGACCGGATACGTTCCTGCCCGAAATCGTCCCGGTATCCTGATCGAGACGCACATGCTGAAAGACTATCGCTCGCGAGTGATCGGAACTTACGACTTCCTTCGCGCCGCACTAACCGAAGTCAATCGCGATCCGGAGCGGCTGCGCACACTCGGACGCGAAGCAGACGAACGCACGCTCGCCCTTGCCAGAGAATACGATCCGGCGCAGCTCTACCCTTTGGCTTTTGAACTGACGGAGGAAACGAAACCATTCGAGTTGAAGGCGTTCGAGTACGAGACGGAGCACAGCGATGTCTCAGACGATCTGCGCGTGGTTTACGGTCGAGAGCCGCTGGATCTGACGGTGCCGATGTACCAAACGTTCCGCGTCACGAAAGCAGCCGCTCCGCCGCTCCAGTACGTTGTTCCGTTTCAGTGGGGCGAAGTGATCGATGTTTTGAAAGCGCACGGTTTGGAAATGAAGACGCTCGCCGCATCTGCGTCGATCGACGTTGAGAGTTATCGTTTCACGAACGTGATGTGGCCGCATGGGCCATTTGAAGGACGTCTCATGCCGCACTTCGATGTTGAAAGGACAATCGAGACTAGGACCTTTCCAGCCGGATCCGTGGTCGTGCCGGTGGCGCAACGTGCGGGCAGGGTGGTCCTGAACCTGCTTGAACCCGAAGCGCCCGACTCCCTCGTGCACTGGGGATTCTTCAACGCAGTCTTCGAGGAAAAGGAATACGGCGAGCACTACGTGCTCGAAGCGCTCGCGCGCGAAATGATGGACCACGATCCGAAGCTAGTCCAGGAGTTTGAAGACCTCCTGGTGCTGGACAAGGAATTCGCCGCCAGTCCTTCCGATCGTTTGCGGTTTTTCTATAAACGTTCGCCCTACTGGGATCCACTGATGAATCTGTATCCAGTAGGGCGAATCATTAGTGTTGTTGATCTACCACTTGCCTGATATCTAAGACGCCCGACGATTTACACCTCGTGTCAACGGATGTGTCGGGCGTCGAGCAGGGCAAACAGTGTACAGTTTGCCTATACGACTGTGCGACGGCCACCAATGATGTTGATGAGCAGCACCACGAGCGCTAACACCAACAAGATATGGATGAAACCACCAACCGTGTAGCTACTGACCACGCCGAGTAACCACAGAACCAAAAGAATTACAAAAATCGTCCAAAGCATTTTGTCTTCCTCCTTTTGTCAACCACGCCCCAAATTTCGTTGGTACAAAAGCGTCGCCCTCGATTCAGCAACGACCATGCCGTTTCCGGATTTGCTGGTGTTTTAGAGTTTTCTCGCGAAATCAACGGTCAAATGCGTATGAAAACACGCCACCGAAGGCGGCGGCTGACACGGATCAAGTACAAGCTTTGTTCATCTCTGCATAATTCCCGTTAATCGGCGGCTGAATTTTTCAAATTTCACGAAGTTGTGCTGGACTTCACATATTGCGCACTGTTAAAGTGACTCAGCGTCGCGATGGCTGCGGCGCGCGGAGTTTTAGAGTCCTGTCTCAGAATCTTCTCCTAACTCCTAAACCCGACTCTTTGTGCTTTTGATTTTTCGAACCGCCGGAGTGGATCTCCGCGCGGCTTTTTTGGAGGTTTATTTATGCCCACCCCCCCGCCGAAGGTATCGCTTCGCGCTCGCAGACTGGCGCTGGCGGTCCTGGCAACTATTACTTTCTCCTTTTGCGTTACCGCCATTATCGTTACGTATCAACGCCAGCTGCCCCCGGTTCAGAAAATCAATTATTCGCAGCTCTACACTTTCGCTGAAGCCGGTGGTGCGGTAGCACTACAGGTTTCGGGTGAGACACTGACCGTTACGAAGGCCGACGGCTCGCTCGTCGAAGCGACTGTCACTGGCGAAGCGGCGCAGCACGAAGTTGTTCAGCTATTCCGGAAGAACAACGTGCCCGTGGAGTTCAAGCCCCTCGAGCCGGGCTTGCTGGCCAGTGTCATAAGCTGGGGCTTGCCGGTTTTGACTCTCGCCCTGATCGCGTTTGCGGGCTGGCGGATTTATGCGAGCATGAGCGGGCGTGGCTCGTTTGAGTTGGAAAATCACAAGGGTAAACAGGACGTCGGCTTTGACGACGTGGCCGGAGTTGACGAGGCGCGCGCGGAGTTGACGGAGACGATCGAGTTTCTCCGCAATCCCGAGCGATTCAGCCGGCTTGGTGGACGTGTGCCGCGCGGCATTCTGCTTTACGGCCCTCCCGGAACAGGGAAGACCCTGCTTGCACGAGCCGCCGCGAAAGAAGCGGGCGTTGCGTTTCTTGCCGCGTCGGGATCGAGCTTCCAGGAGAAGTTTGCCGGACTCGGCGCCGCTCGCGTGCGTCATCTGTTCGCGAAGGGAAGAAAACTCTCCCCCTGCATTATCTTCATCGACGAGATCGACGCCCTCGGACGCCAGCGCGGACGCGGCGGCGACTCAGCCTCTGCCGATCAGGATCAAACGCTCAACCAGTTGCTCGTGGAGATGGATGGTTTCGATCAGTCGACGGCGGTGGTTGTCATTGCTTCGACGAACCGTCCGGACATCCTCGACAAGGCGCTTACGCGACCCGGAAGGTTTGATCGTGAGATCGCCGTCAACCTCGCGGATGTGTCAGGTCGTGAAGCGATTCTGAAAGTTCACGCACGCAACCTCAAACTCGAATCAGGCCTGGATCTCCAGTGGATCGCGCGCGGCACTCCCGGTTTCTCCGGAGCAGAGCTCGCCAACCTCATGAACGAAGCCGCGATCGCGGCGACGCGTGAGGACGCTGAAGCTGTCGATCGGAGACACGTCGAGATTGCGCGCGATCGCATCCTGATGGGCGCCGAGCGCCAGGGCTTCATGATGGACGAGGACGAGCGTTATGCGACCGCGGTTCACGAAGCAGGACACGTAGCCGTCGGACTGGCGGTGGAGAATGGCGACCCGATTCACAAGGTCTCGATTCTGCCGCGCGGCCGAGCCCTGGGTGTGACGCAGTCGTTGCCGGAGCGCGATCGATTCATGAAGAAGCGCGAATACCTCGAGGACCAGATTGCGCTGTTACTCGGTGGTCGTGCAGCCGAGCAGATACTGCTTTCGACGATGACGGCCGGCGCTTCGAACGACATCGAGCGTGCGGTCGAGATTGCGCGGCGGATGGTGAGCGAGTTTGGTATGAGCCGGCTCGGACCGATTCACCTCGGCCAACCGGATCAACCGCATAGCCAGAGCCTGCTCGATAAGGTTGAGGACGCGACGAACGAGTTGATCAATGCGCAACTGGAGCGAGCGTGTGCGATCGTTACTGCGGAGCAGGAATCGATTGGACGCTTGGTTGAGTTGTTGATGGAACGCGATACGCTGGATGCGGAGGAGATTCTGAGCTGCTTCAAGCGTGAAGCACGCGCGGCGTAGACAATTCCAGGTAGATAGGATTACAGGTCCTTTAGACAGGATGAATAGGATGTTTCAGGATTGACAGGATGATCTTGTTAATCTTGAAAAATCGTGTTCATCCTGTCTAACTGTTCTCAGACAACTAAGTATAACGGGTTCTCAAGTATCTTTTTGAATGTCTGCAAGAACTTCGCGCCGGTTGCACCGTCAATCACACGGTGATCGCACGACATCGTGACGCGCATCATCTGCCGTATCACGATCTGGTTCTCACGCACCACTGGCTTCGCGCTCATCGCGCCCACCGCGAGTATCGCCCCTTCAGGTGGGTTGATCACCGCGGTGAACTCGTCGATCCCAAACATCCCGAGATTGCTGATCGAGAAGCTCGCGCCCGTGTACTCTTCGGGCTTCAGTTTTCGTGAACGTGCACGCCCGGCAAGCTCGCGCACCTCCGCCGCGATCTCGCTCAGCGACTTTTGATCCGCGGCGCGGACGACGGGCGTGATCAATCCTTCCTCAATCGCCACTGCCACGCCTATGTCGGCGTGTTCGTAATACCGGACAAACTTCTCCTGAAACGACGCATTCACTTCGGGATGCTGCATCAAAGCCGCCGCCGTAACTTTAATGATGATGTCGTTGATGCTGATTTTGAGATCAGGATCGAGGGCGTTGATCCCGGCGCGCATCTCGGCGGCGCGATCCATCTCGATCTCCGTGGTGAGGAAGAAGTGCGGCACTGGTCCGAGCGACGTAACCAGCCGCTTCGCGATTGTCTTTCGTATCTCGCTCGCAGGTTCGTCGCGATAACCGGATGCGGCTGCTTGTTGGAACCGTGCAGGCTCGACAGCGCGTGGGAAGGGTTGCGCAGCAGGCGCCGCTTTGGGTTGGGTGAGGGCGGCTTCGATGTCTTTCTTGATGATGCGCCCGCCCGGTCCGCTACCTTGAAGCGAACGCAGATCGAGGCCCGCCTCGGCGGCCATGCGTGCGGCAAGTGGTGAAACTATCAGGCGAGCTGAGTCAGAGCTCGCCGCAGCTTGCGGCTGACGGCCGTTGTCAACCGTGCTTGCGCCGGCAGCGGCGGCCTTCGCTTGCGGCGCTGGTTGTTCCTGCGGCTGTGGCTGAGCCTGCTGCGGGGGCTCTTCTTTCTTCTGCTCCGGCTTTGGTGCGGCGGCCGGTGCTTCTGACACGAGCGACGCGATGTCTTCGTCAGGCTCGCCGATCACTGCGATCAGCTGCCCGAGCGGCGCGGATTGTCCTTCGTTAATCAGGATCTTCCGCAGCACGCCGTTGGCAAGCGCCTGCATCTCCATCGTCGCCTTGTCGGTGTCGATTTCGGCAAGCGGCTCGCCCATGGAGACCTTGTCTCCTTCTTTCTTCAACCAACGCGAGATCTGTCCCTCCTCCATCGTCGGAGAGAGCTTCGGCATGATTACCTTCGTTGCCATTCAACGGTTCCTTATCCGTGTAATAGGTTCTCTGTAATCCGTGTAAATCTGTGGTGAACTTTCAATCGAGATAGGCGACTTCGCGCACTGCGGCGACGATCCTATTCACATCCGGTATCGCAAGGTTCTCGAGGTTCTTCGCGTACGGCATCGGCACATCCGCGGCAGAAACCCGTTTCACCGGCGCGTCGAGATAGTCGAACGCGCGTTCCATGATCTCGGCGCTGATCTCCGCATTGACTCCGCAAATCGGATGCGACTCTTCCGCGACCACCAAACGATTCGTCTTCTTCACCGATTCGACGATCGTATCGATGTCGAGCGGCCGGATAGTTCGCGGGTCAATCACCTCACAAGAAACGCCCTGCTGCTCGAGCGCCTCCGCCGCTTTGAGCGCGACAGGCACCATCAACGAACGCGCGACGATTGTCACATCAGTTCCTTCTCGCTTGACGTCCGCGACGCCGAGCGGAATCGTGAAGTCAGGATCGTCGGGGACCTCGCCTTTGTTCCCGTACATTCTTTCCTGCTCGATGAAGATCACCGGATCGTCGTCTCGAATCGAAGACTTCAACAGCCCTTTCGCATCAGCGGGCGTTGACGGCATCACGACTTTGAGTCCGGGAAAATATGCGTACCACGATTCGAGCGCCTGCGAGTGCTGCGATGAAACCTGGAACGCCGATCCGCCTGGACCACGAAACACGATCGGAATGTTGAACTGGCCGCCGGACATATAAAGCATCTTCGCGGCGGAGTTGATGATCTGATCGGTGGCGAGGATCGAGAAGTTGAAAGTCATGAACTCGACGATCGGCCTGAGCCCGGCCATCGCCGCGCCGACTCCGAGTCCGGCAAAACCGAGCTCAGTAATCGGCGTATCGATGACTCGTTTCGGGCCGAATTCGTGGAGCAGTCCTTTGGTGACTTTGTAAGCGCCGTCGTATTCGGCGACTTCCTCGCCCATTAAGAAAACTGTTTCATCGCGGGCCAACTCTTCGCGGATGGCCTGGTTCAGTGCTTCGCGTATTGTTATTGTCGCCATAAACGGAATCTATTTGCGGCTCGGGTCGATCGGGTTGGCGTAGACGTCCGTGTAGAGTTCTTCCGGATCAGGCAAAGGACTCTCGTCAGCAAATTTCAACGAGTCTTCCACCTCTTCACGCACCTTGCGATCGATCTCCGCCAGTGCCTTCTCGTCGACTATCTTTTCCTCGAGCAGGCTGGCGGAGAAAAGTTTAATCGGATCGCGCTCCTGATACTTCTCGATTTCGGCGCGCGTGCGATAGTTTCCCGGGTCCGACATCGAATGGCCCATGAAACGGTAAGTCCGCACTTCGAGCAGCGTCGGCAGGTAATCTTTGCGCGCGCGTTCGACCGCGCGTTGTGTAGCTTCGCGCACTGCGAGCACGTCCATGCCGTCGACAAACTCCGACGCCATCTCATAAGCGCAGGCCTTTTGCGCGATATCGCGCAGAGACATAGCACGAGCGAGGGAAGTGCCCATGCCGTACTGATTGTTTTCGCAGATGTAGATGCAGGGAAGTTTCCAGAGTTGGGCCATGTTCAGCGACTCATGGAACGCGCCCTGGTTCACCGCGGCTTCGCCGAAGAAACAGAGCGTCACTTGATCCTTGCCCTGGTATTTCGAGGCGAAAGCGGTGCCCGTGGCGAGCGGAATCTGGCCGCCGACGATTGCGTGGCCGCCGAGAAAGCCGAGGCCCTTGTCAAACATGTGCATCGAGCCGCCCTTGCCTTTGGAACAGCCGGTCGCTTTCCCGAACAGCTCAGCCATGATCGATCTGGCTGTCATTCCTTTTGCGAGCGCCAGACCGTGTTCGCGATAACTTGCAAGCACGTAATCGTCCTGTCGAATCGCGGAGATCGCGCCGACGCCGACTGCTTCCTGGCCGATGTAGAGGTGACAAAAGCCGCCGATCTTGCCGGCGACGTAAACTTCCGCCGACTTCTCTTCGAAGCGACGAATCAAGAGCATTTGCCGGTAGAGTTCGATTAGTTCATCCGCGCTCAGTCCGCTCAGCCGATCTTTTTGGCGTTGCTTTGCCGAGTCTCTTTCGCGTTTGAGTTGTTGTCTATCAACCTCGGCTGGTGCGTCCATCACGCCGGTAGAGCTTTTTTGCTCTTCGGCTTTGGCGGCTGAAGGTGGCGCTGCTGTTTGTTTGCTCATGAAGGGTGGGATTATAAGCTGAGCCACCGTGACGGCGCAAAAGTGTTAAGCCGCGGATTTACGCGGATGAAACGCAGATCTGAATTGAGCCGTGTTCATCCGCGTAAATCCGCGGCTTAAGTCATCATGTCGATTGAACTGACACCAGCTTCGGCAACCGTGAGGACGGTCTTGCGCGCGTTCTTGTCACGCTGCATTCGGCGTGCAGCGGCGGTCAGTAGTTCCTCGGTCGTTTCGCCGTCTTCGGGGAAGGAGGCGACGCCGAGACTCACGCCCAAACCCACCATCGTGCCGGGGCGCACCGAAAACAGTTGCTCTTCAACCGCACTTCGCATTCGCTCGCCGATTGCGACCGCCATCTTGCTCGAGGCCATCGGCATGATCGCGACGAATTCGTCGCCGGCGTAGCGCGTCAGTATGTCCATCTGCCGCAGCTCGCGCCGCACGACACCCGCCACACTCGCGAGCAAACGATCGCCGATCGAGTGTCCGTACTTATCGTTGACGACCTTGAAGTCGTCGACGTCCATGCAGACCACCGCGAGCGGTTCTTTGTTCATGCGCTGGCATTCGGCAAGTCGCTGTTCGAGCATCATGTAAAAGCCGCGCGCGTTGGGCAGTTCCGTCAATGGATCGACGAGCGCGCTCTCGCGTGTCTTTTCGTACGTCAACGCGTTGTTGAGTGCGCTTGAAGCGTGCTGGCAGACTGACTCGAGTAAACGCACGTGTTCGGTCGTGTATGAAGTGCGACTTTGCGAGTACAACGCGATCGCACCGAACGCACCGTCTTCACGAGTCAACGGCGATACCAGCACACCGCGAAAACGTTTTGCAACAGCGTCAGGGATGCCGACGAGATCGAGCTCCGGCGACGCGTTGCACATCGAACGCGCGTTGGCGATGACCCAGCCGGTAATGCCGTCGCCGATGTTGATGCGGCGGCGGTTGAAGACTTCGACTTCTTCGCCTACTACGTGCGCGGCGATAGCTTTGCCCGACGGTTCGTCAACGAGATAGATCACACAAGTGTCGAAAGGCACGATCGCGCGCAGCTTGTTTGCAACGAGCGTCACAGTGTCGCTGAGGTTGAGCGAAGAGCCGATCGTCTGCGCGATTTCATGAAGGGCGAAAACTTCTCGCTGGGCGTTGCTGATGGACTTGAACCCGGACGTTTCTTCGAACACGCCGAGGATGTCCGGAGCAAGGCCCGCATCAGGTTTGGTGCTCGTTTCATTATCTGCTTCCGGCGCGGATGCGACCTGCTCCTGAATGTCCTGCGAGTCGATCATTCGATCAAACTCTTCGACGTGCTTGATGAACATCTCGACAACCTTCGGATCGAAGGCAGTGCCGACCATGCTCCGGAGCAGTGCCAGCGACTCTTCGCGTTTCATTCCCTTGCGGTATGGACGATCGCAACGCGTGGCGTCGTAGAAATCAACCACGGAGATGATGCGCGCGACGAGTGGAATCTGTTCGCCCTTCAAGCCTCTCGGGTAGCCGCTGCCGTCCCACTTCTCATGGTGATAACGAACGATGTCTTCGACGGGGTAGGGGAAGTTGACGCGCTTGAGGATGTCGCCACCAACAGTCGGGTGGATCTTCATCTTCGCGAACTCTGCTTCGGTGAGTTTCCCCGGCTTGTTAAGGATGTATTCGGGGACGGCGAGTTTGCCGATATCGTGAAGCAGCGCGCCGGCGTGAAGTGCGCGCAACTCCTGGTCGGAGACTTTGAAGAGGGCTCCGAGTTCTTTCGCGTAAATTTGTGTGCGACGCACGTGCCCGTGCGTCGTCTGGTCTTTCGCATCGATCGCGATGGCGAGCGATTCGATGGTGTTCATGTGGATGGTGGCCATCTCTTCGGCATGCCGGAGTCGTTCGGCCTCAGCATGTCTGATCTCTTCGAGACGCCGCTCGTTGAAGCGATAGAGGAGGTAGATCTGGCCGAATATCAGGAAACCCAAGGCGGCATAGGCGAGACTTCCAGTCGAGAGCGCCGTGTAAAAAAGCAGCGCCACACTCACGACAGAGATGCTTGCCATGAGCGCGGTGCTCTTCCAGTCAGCTTTCAGCATTGCCGGGGGCTCCAGTCCGTCTTAGTTGTAAGGTGATTGCGCGCTTAGGACGGTGTCAAACATTGTTTGGCACGATAGTAATATAGGCTTTTGTGGTGCAATGCGTCAAGAACTACTTTGGAGAGGATTTACGAGATTGTTCAGGATTTACATGTGAATCTCTTCAATCGTGTAAATCCTGTCTCGGTCCGAGCTGAACAGCGAGCGCGGACACGTCATTTACGGGCTGCTGGCAAGCGTAACGTTCACAAACGTACGCAGTGGCGCGGCCATTGAGCAACGGCCGGTTCTCCAGCAACGGTATCGCCGCTACACCGTTGAAACTCGATGCAACGACTTTGTTGGGCACGTACGTCCGCCAAACCTCTTCGAGTAGCGGCCGAATATCCTCGGCCGTGTTCCCGACGATCGCGACCTCCTTCGGCGCCGAGAGAAGAAAATCCGCGGCAGCGAGCGCGTATCCAAAACCCGACGGATACCGGCGGATTGAATCCCCGACCTCTTCAAGAATCGTCGTTGCGAGTTCCCGATAACTCTCCTCGCCCGTGAGAATCGCGAGGCGCAGCAGCACCAGGGCTGCTACAGAATTTCCTGATGGCGTTGCATTGTCGAAGTAATCTTTCGAACGCACGATCAGGTTCTCATGACTCCTGCCCGTAAAGTAAAATCCACCCCCATCTTCGTCCCAGAACTCTTCGATCATCCGTTCAGTCAGCGCCCGCGCCTCTTCTAGCCACCGAAACTCGCCCGTAGTTTCAAACAACGTGACGAGCCCCTCGATCAAAAACGCATAGTCTTCGAGATAGCCGTTGAACTTGGCCACGCCGTCTTTCCACGTGCGCAGCAGCACGCCCTCTGCCCGCAGATTCGAAAGCACAAACTCCGCGTTTCGCCGCGCAGCGTCCGTGTAATCAGGACGGTCCAGAATCACACCGGCTTCGGCAAAACTCGCCAGCATCAGCCCGTTCCACGCAGTCAGTATCTTTTCATCGCGATCGGGCTTAACTCGGAACTCACGAAGCTCAAACAGTATGCGTTTGCTTTCATTCAGCGACGCTTGCAACTCGGCAACGGAGATGTTGTGCGCGACGGCGATGTCTTCAAGCGAGCGCGTTACATTCGGGATGTTTTTGCCTTCGAAGTTTCCGGCCGTGGTGATGTTGTAGTAATCGCTGAACCGGGCAGCAGCGGTCTCGCCGAGTGCGGTTTCAATCTCACTGAAATCCCAGACGAAAAACTTTCCTTCATGGCCTTCCGAGTCTGCGTCCTGCGTGGAATAGAAGCCGCCCGCGGGATCGGTCATCTCACGCAGCACATAATCGAGAATGCCCTCGATCGTTCGCCGCGCTGCTTCGTCCTGGCTTACCTGGAAGTAGTGCAGATACAAGCGCGAGAGCAGGGCATTGTCGTAGAGCATCTTTTCGAAGTGGGGCACGAGCCACTTCGCATCAGTTGAGTACCGATGAAATCCGCCGCCCAATTGATCGTAGATGCCCCCGTTCGCCATCTTCTGACACGTGTGCTTCACGATTTGGAGCGCTTCGCGGTTACCGGTGCGAGCGTACGTGCGAAGCAGGAACTCCAGCGCCATCGCCGGGGGAAACTTTGGTGCGCCGCCGAAGCCGCCGTTCACCGAATCGTAACCTCTCACGATGCCGGTGTAAGCCGCGTCGAGTAATTCAACCGCGATTGGAAGGTCTGAACCGCTGGTTGCACTGAGGCGTTGCAGCTCTCGGACCAGCGACGTGCCCGTCTCGCGAATGTCGTCTTGTCGATCTCGATATGCGTCCGCGACGCTGATCAGAACTCTGGGAAACCCCGGCATGTTGTAGCGGTCCTGCGGCGGAAAATACGTGCCGCCGTAAAAGGGAACTGCATCAGGCGTGAGGAACACCGTCATGGGCCAACCGCCGTGATGAGTCATCATCTGCACCGCGTTCATGTAGATCTGATCGAGGTCAGGCCGCTCTTCACGATCGACTTTGATATTCACGTAGAGATCGTTCATGAGTTTCGCGATCTGCTCGTCTTCAAACGACTCGTGCGCCATCACGTGACACCAGTGACACGCCGAATAACCGATGCTGAGCAGGACGGGCTTGTTCTCGCGGCGCGCTTTTTCGAAGGCCTCCTCGCCCCACGGGTACCAGTCGACCGGATTGTGGGCGTGCTGCAAAAGATAAGGGCTGGTTTCGTGAATAAGATGGTTTGGCATGATGGACAGATTACACAGATTACTCGTGTTGGAACAATCGCTGGAATCTGTGTAATCTGTGGCTATGGAACGTGAAACTTTAGAGTTTGACGTTGTGTTTGTTGGTGCGGGGCCGGCCAATTTGAGTGGAGCGCTTCACCTCGCGCGGCTTGCCAAACAACACAGCGAACTGGGCGCCATCGAGATCGCCGTTATCGAGAAAGGCGCGGCCGTCGGAGCGCATATCCTTTCCGGCGCCGTCATGGATCCGAAGGCGCTCCGCGAACTGATTCCCGATTTTGAAGAACAAGGCGCGCCGCTGGAATCTCCAGTCAAAGAAGATCATTTTCTTTACCTCACTCCGAAACTCGCGATCCGTTCTCCGATAACACCACCGCCGCTCAAGAACCACGGCTACTACATCGTTTCACTGAATCGTTTGACTGCCTGGTTGGGCGAGAAGTGTGAAGAGGCAGGCGTGAACATCTTCCCGGAGTTTCCGGGCGCGGATCTGCTTTATGACGCTGACGATCGCGTACTCGGAGTGCGCACGGGTGACAAGGGCATCGACAAGGAAGGTAAGCGCAAAGCCAACTATGAGCCGGGTGTGGATCTGCAGGCGAAGGTCACGGTGTTGGGCGAAGGTCCGCGCGGCTCACTGACAAAACAACTGATCGAGCGCCTCGGGCTCGCCGAGGGACGCGAGCCGCAAGTCTATAGCGTCGGGGTGAAGGAGTTGTGGGAGTTGCCCGACGATCGTTATCCGGCAGGGCGCGTCACCCACACGTTAGGATTTCCTTCCGACTCTTCGACGTACGGCGGCGGCTGGATCTACGGCATGCAGAATCGCGTGCTGAATATCGGTTACGTCACCGGACTCGATTACAAAGATCCCCTGATCGATCCGCACGCTGAGTTTCAACGCTACAAGACGCATCCTTACATCGCGCGTTTGCTCGAAGGCGGGAAGATGATTCGCTACGGCGCGAAGACCGTCACCGCCGGCGGATACTTCGCGATACCACGCATGTACGCTGATGGAGTGCTATTGGCCGGCGACTGCGCCGGGTTACTCAATCCGCAACGATTGAAGGGAATTCACTCCGCGATCAAGAGTGGAATGCTGGCGGCGGAAGTGATCCTGGATGCTTTGCTTGCGAAAGATTATTCCGCGAAACAGTTGCACCGCTACGAGCAGGTCGTGAATGAGAGCTGGATCATTCCCGAGCTGCGCAAGGTCAGAAACTTCCACTCCGCCTTCAAACACGGCCGCTGGCCTGGTTTGATCAATTCGGGTCTGCAATTCATAACGGGCGGGCGCGCCTGGGGTCTTTTCGATCGCGATCACGCGGAGCCGGGCCATGAAGAGATGAAGAAGCTCTCGTCGTACGGTTATCGCGGCGACAAGATTGAACAGCGCTACACTGATCTGCGTTTCGACGGCAAACTGACCTTCAATAAACTAACTGACGTTTACCACGCCGCGGTGGGCCATGACGAAGACCAGCCCGTCCACCTGCACGTGCTGGACACGAACATCTGCGCGACGCGTTGCGCTGAAGAGTACGGCAACCCGTGCCAGCGGTTCTGTCCTGCGGCTGTTTACGAAATGGTTGAGGACGGCGGAAATGGGAAGCGGCGGTTGCAGATAAACTTCTCGAACTGCGTCCACTGCAAGACGTGCGACATCATGGATCCGTACCAGATCATCAACTGGGTAACACCGGAAGGCGGCGGTGGCCCAGATTACAAAGGCATGTAACCACGGATCTGACGGATCTTTAAAACAGATCAGCGCAGATCTGATTTAAAAGATCCGGTTAATCCGTGTTCTCCTCTTCCCTGATGGCAAAGTGCACGCGGCCGCGCATCACTTCTTCCAGCGCGATGCGCGTCGGCTTATGTTTCTGCGGATCGATCTCGATGCGAGGCTGCGCGCCGCGCTGTAGTTGTTTGCTGCGCTTCGCGGCGAGGATTATCAAACGATATTTCGAATCAACTTCCTGTCTTCCTTCCATCTCACCTTCAACCAACTCAGTCGTTGTTGCCACTCGGGTTGCTCCTTCTGCTATCAAATCTATGATTAATTACTCTTGTCCTGACATGAATTCTTTCATCACTTCGCGCACTAAACCCTCTTGCCGCACGCAGCGCGCTCGCTCAGCGTAGACGATCGACGCCAGTTGGCCCGCTGCTTTGTCGATCTCGTCGTTGATGATCACGTAATCGAAAGCCGAGTACTGCTTCAGTTCTTCCGGCGCGTTACGCAAACGTACTTCGAGCTCCGCCGGCGTGTCCGTGCCCCTCGTTATCAATCTCTGACGAAGCACCTCGCGCGAAGGCGGCAGGATAAAAATGCTGACTGAATCCATCAGCAACTGGCGCACACTGGCCGCGCCCTGGACGTCGACTTCGAGAATGATGTCCAGCCCCGCGGCAGTCTCTTCCGTGATCTGTTTCTTCGCCGTGCCGTAAAAGTTTCCGTGCACACACGCCCATTCAAGAAACTCGCCCGCCGCGACCATCTCGTCAAAGTTGTTTCGGCTTACGAAGAAATACTCGCGGCCGTTGAGCTCACCAGGACGTGGCGCGCGAGTCGTGTAGGAGACAGAATAGCTAAGATTCTCCACAACCTCCAACACGCGCCGAATGATCGTGCCTTTGCCGCCGCCCGAAGGTGAACTGACGACAAAAAGCGTCCCCCTCGAAGTGGTGTTGTTGACTGGTCGTGCCAGTTGCACTTCCTTCACTCTACTCGACATTCTGAACCTGTTCGCGGAGTTTCTCGACTTCTGCTTTGATGGCCAGTCCCGCTTCCTTGATCACCAGATCGGTAGACTTTGAAAGGGTCGTATTCGCCTCGCGGTTGAGTTCCTGCAACAGGAAATCGAGCATCTTCCCGGTTTCGCCCGGCGCATCGAGCGCCTCCTGAAACTGAGACAGGTGACTGCGGAGCCGGACCATCTCCTCACTCACGTCGCTGCGATCCGCGAGATAAGCGACTTCCTGGGCCAGTCGCACCGGATCGATCTCGACCATTTGCCCGCCGCGGTTCAGCAGTTCGCCGATACGTTTTTGCAGACGCTGACGATACGCATCCGCCAGCCCTGTCGCGGACGACTCGATGACGGGCACAAGCGACTCGATCTTGCGCACACGATCGCGCAGTTCCTGTTTGAGTGCTTCACCTTCCTGTTCGCGCATCCGCTCGAGTTCGTTCAGCGCCTGGTCCAACGCTTGTTCGAGGGCGGTAATCATTCTCTCGTCGATGCCGTTGCGAGCGGGTTGGATCGCGCCGGGGATACGCGCGATCACATTGATGTCGAGTTGTCCGGCTATGTCGAAATCCTGCTGCAGCTGTTTCAACGCGCCGACATAGCCGGCGATGAGCGGTCGATTGAGTTCGTAAGCGATCTGCGCGGCCCGTTCCATGCTGACGTTGACGTCGACGCGCCCGCGAGACAGCCGCGACGTGATGCGTTTCTTGATCGCCGCCTCGACTGCCGACAACTCGGAACCGATGCGCAGGTGTATATCGAGAAAGC
The DNA here is from genome assembly GCA_046733535.1 of Acidobacteriota bacterium. GTDB lineage: Bacteria > Acidobacteriota > Blastocatellia > Pyrinomonadales > Pyrinomonadaceae > PSRF01. Next base: position 3,272 of record JBKPPH010000350.1, on the reverse strand, counting down.
GATTGTTTACGGTCTTGAGATCGACTGAGACAGAGAAATCGTCTCCCGCCGCCATCCCTTTGCCGTATCCCGTCATTGATTTCATGTGTTAGTCCACAGATTACACAGATGCAAACTCTTCTTCTTCGGCAAACTGAAGTTCGTAGAGCCTTCGATATTGTCCGCCTTGTGACAACAACTCGGCGTGCGTGCCCATTTCAATGATGCGGCCGGCTTCCATCACCACGATGACATCGGCGCGCCGCACGGTTGAGAGGCGGTGAGCAATGACGAGGGTCGTGCGATTGCGGACCAGATTGCCGATTGCTCGTTGGACCAGGCGTTCCGATTCGGCGTCGAGCGCCGACGTGGCCTCGTCCAAAACCAAAACGGGCGCATTAACCAGGATTGCACGGGCGATAGCAAGCCGCTGGCGTTGACCGCCGGAAAGAAAAATGCCGCGCTCGCCGACAATCGTATCGTACCCCTGCGGCAGTTCGCGAATGAAATCGTGCGCAAAAGCGATCAACGCAGCCTGTTCGATCTCCGCATCGGTCGCTTCGGGTTTGCCGTACGCGATGTTGTGCCGGACCGTGTCGTTGAAAAGCACCGTCTCCTGGGTGACGAGCGCGATCTGCTTCCTCAAACTCGAGATGGTTACGTCGCGAATGTCAGTGCCGTCCCACAGCACCGCGCCGGAGCTCGGATCGTGAAAACGCGGCAGCAGCTTCGTGAGGGTAGACTTTCCACCGCCCGACTGGCCCACCAAAGCCACCATCGTTCCCGCTGGTATTTTCAAACTCACGTCACGCAACACTGAACGCGTTTCGTTCGCATAACCAAACGACACGTTCCGCAGCTCGATCTCTTTCTGCAGTATCGGCAGTTCGCGGGCGCCGGGTTTCTCATTGATGGTCGCGTGCTCGTCCATCACTTCCCACACGTGATGCGCAGCGGCGAGTGCCTGCTCCATGCTGTTTTGCAGGCGCGAGAGCTTGCGCATCGGATCATAACTGCGAAACAGGAAGAACAGGAACGTAACGAACTGCGCTGTGTTCATGTGGCCGGCGATGATCTCGCGCTGGCCAAAAAACAGCAGCAGCACGACGAAGATGATGCCGATCATCTCGATCGTCGGCGGTGAAGCGCCCGCGATACTGGCGCTGCGCAGATTCGCGCGCACGATTCTCTTTGCGACCTCAGTGAAGCGTTCCGATTCCCGTTTCTCAGCTCGATAAGCTTTGACGATCCCCTGGTTCGCAAGCGCTTCCTGCGCGGTGTCTGTGAGTTGTTTGCTGCCTTCAAAACTCTCGCGTGCAAGATTACGCAACGCCCGTCCAAACTTCGCGGTCAGCACTGCGATGATCGGAGCAATCGCGAGCGAGCCGAGCGTGAGTCGCCAACTGTAATAAAAGGACGCCGACAGAAACGCGATGAGCGTAAAGCTCTCGCGCAGCATGTCTCGAATCGTACTCGTCACGGCGGTCTCGATCGCAGCGGCACTGGAGACGAGTCGCGAGACGAGATAGTTGGTGCGGTGCCGTTCGAAGAACGTGGCCGACTGTGCGAGGAGGTGACCGTAAAGATCCTGCCGCAGCTTCAGCACGGCCGACTGGCCGATTCGGGCCATCAGATAGGTGGACAAGTATTCGGCGATCCCTTTGGCGAGTGTGAAAACGACCAGCAGGATCGAGATCATTTTCCAGGCGCCGAAGGGCGCCTGCGGGATCAGACGTTGCAGACCGAAAATTGTCGGAGTACGCTGGCCGACGCCTTGAACAAAGGCCTGATCGAAGATTGGCACAATCAAGCCACCGATGGCGCTTTCGAGCAATCCGACGACGAGCATCGCCAAAGTGGCCAGGGTGAAGATTGGCCAGTGAGGTCTCAGATATTTTAACAGGCGGCGAAGATCACGCATCTCTGGTTGCGAAAATCTCTGATCAGTTGCTATAAGGAGGGTAGAAGACGGCCCCAAACTTAAAGCAAGAACTATACTTACCCCCGCTTATTTGCGTCAAGGCTGAGTGATTTACTCGATCTCCTTTGTTCCCGCGAACTCATCCAAATCAATTCCCCGAATGAGTCTGCGTAATTATGGGTTATAATTTTGACCGCTATCTTTTGTAATCAGATCCCCTCCGACAGGATCAGGACATTTGGCACAGCAAGCAACGACAAACACCAAGCACGCAGGTAAACGGCTTCTGATCGCAGATGACGATACCGACATGAGACTTCTTCTGGCCGAGTATTTTCGCCGGCTGGGCTTTGAAGTTGACGAGCGCGAAAGCGGCATGGCAGCACTCGAGGCCGCGATCGCCGGAAGATTTGACTGCTTTATCTTCGACGTGTCGATGCCGGGAATGTCAGGCATCGAGTTGCTCAAACGAGTTCGCGATCGAGGGATTCAAACGCCGGCGCTCTTTTTGACGGCGCACGATGCCCTCTCGGATAAAGTCGCCGGGTTCGAAGCGGGCGCCGACGATTACCTGGCGAAGCCGTTCAGCCCACGAGAACTCGAATACCGCGTTGAGGCGTTGCTGCGGCGCGGCGGAGCAGCTCCGCAAGAGGATGATGGCGAACGAATCGAAGTCGGCGATCTGGTGATCGACAAACGACGTCACGAAGTCATGCGCAACGGATTTCGTGTTGATCTGACACCGCTCGAGTTTCAGATTCTCGAACTGCTCGCGTCCGAGCCGGGCCGTGCCTGGTCACGAAACGCCTTGCTCGATCGAGTCTGGAGCACCGACTACGAAGGCTATCAACGCAACATCGATCCACACATTAATCGTCTGCGTAAGAAGCTCGAGACGGATCCGAAAAATCCGCGCTATGTCTTGACGGTTCGTGGCGTCGGTTACAAGCTCAACGAGATTCCCTGATCGCGATGTTGTGGTGGATTGGCGCAGGCCTCATTTTTCTCTGGGTTGTCCTGGAACTCTTCGCGCCTCGTGGGTGGATCCACCTGCTGTTGCTCTCGGGAATCTGCGTCCTCATCGTGCAGATCGCCGCCTATCGCAAAACAAAATCCGTGTAAATCCCGTTAATCTCCGTCCAGAATCGTCTTGACCTGCCCACTTCCTTCGGCAACAATGCGCCTGTTTGAGGCATCAAGAGCATTATAGGTCTAGCCCATCTTCCCGAAATTTAAGACTCAGGAGTTGTTTCACCATGACTTTCGGACGCATTGGTCGACACCTCGTTTTTGCGCTCAGCGTTTGTTTGCTGTTTGTGTCTGTGGCTGTTGCACAGCAGGATGTGGAACGCAAAACCGTTGCGATTACCTA
>JBKPPH010000349.1:0-13796 GCA_046733535.1 Acidobacteriota bacterium | reverse complement strand
CATCCTCTCGACGATCATCGAGCGCATGCTCGCCGGACGTGAAGAGAGAGAACTGCTCGAACTTGTTAACCAGGTCCTCGAGCGCAATCCCGATCACGTCGCCGCGTTGAGAATGCTGGTGCGTATTCACTGGTGGCAACGTGATATGGACGCGTTGCGCGCGGCGCTCGAGCGTCTGGCGGAATCGGCCGAGGCATCGGAGCTCGTGGATGAGGAACGTTATGCGTTGACGCAGCTAGTGCGACTCGCGCCGGACGAACAGCGTTATCTCGATCGCTTGAATCTGCTCGGCGGTTTGCAGGAAGAGGCCGCGGAAGAGTTCTCTCCGGCAGTGGAGCCCGAAAGCGAAGTGCCGCAGTTCGAAACGTTCGGCATGGTCGAAGAGCAGGAGGAGTTCGGACAAGCAGCGCCGGTGGTCGCCGATGAATTTGAGACGAATGCTGCGCGCGATTCGACGTTTTCTGATCCAACGGCTTCGTTCGCGGATCTCAACGACGAAGAGTCGGCTCCCGGTTTTTCAACCGATTTTCAGGAGGTTGATTTCAGTATCGTTGCGCCGGCGGACGTTCAAACGACAACCGAGCCTGCTGATGAAGGGCGCGTGGAAAACATGATGCGGCAGGAGCTCGAGAGCGTCGATTTTTATATCGCGCAGGGCTACTCGGACATCGCGGTCGATACGCTCGAGATGCTCGAACGGCAGTTTGGACCGCATCCTGAGATTCAGTCGCGGCGGGAAAAACTTGCTGCAAGGGACACGCAGCCCGTTGCCGAGGCGTCCGCGGTGTTTGAGTTTGGCAGTGCGGAAGAGTTATCGGCAACGCCGGTTCATGACCCGATCGCGTTCGACGCGGACAGTGCTTATGCATCGCTGGCCGGCGATGATGGAAACAATGCCGGAACCCCGGTTGCCGCGGGAATCGATTCCGGATTGGCCGAGTTGTTTGAAGAGTTTCGCGTCGCTGAAGAGGGCGACGACGTCAAGGAAGATTTCGAAACTCATTACAACATGGGCACGGCCTACAAAGAGATGGACTTGATGGACGAGGCCATTCAGGAGTTTCAAACTGCGGTGACTCTGGTCAGGGCCGGCGACGGTACTTCGCGATTTCTCCAGTGCTGTAATATGCTCGGCCATTGCTTCATTCAGAAGGGAATGCCGGAAGCTGCGGTACTGTGGTTCAAGAAAGGGCTTTCGGCGCCGGGTCACAGCGAGGACGAGTATCAGGCGTTGCGGTATGAGCTAGCTTCGGCGTACGAGCAACTCGGCGACTTGAAGCATGCGCGAGAGTTTTATACTGAAGTTTATGGTGTTGACGTTTCTTATCGCGAAGTCGCGGAGAAGCTCAGTCAACTAAGGCAGAAGCAGGAGTAGAGCCGCAGATTGTCGCGGATGAACGCGGATCAGATCCGCGTTCGTCCGCGACGATCTGCGGCTGGTAATATCATGTCAGCGAAGTTAAGCGTTATTTTTTACATCATCCTCTGTATCGAGATCGGCATCTTTCTCACTGTGCTGCCATGGTGGCCGCAGGGTATGTGGGGCATCAGCGATTGGGGCAATAACTACTTTCTGTTATATGCTGCTCGAACGACGGGTATTCAAGGATTGCAGGCTGTTGTGGCGTCGGGTTGGGTCCGCGGCGCTGTGAGTGGCGTCGGACTGTTGAATCTCGGAATCGCGTTCTGGGAGATCTTCCACTTCAAACAGACGGTCAGCGCGCTGCAAAATCAGACAAACCCATCCAAAGCCGATGCCGCTCGATCTTCCACTGCCGATCATTTATCCGATAACGAGCGGAGAGACGACCGCTCAAACAACTCCTGACGATCCGCCATTCTCACACATCCTCCGGCTGGTCCAGGCTGCGGTAGCGGCAGAGGTCTGTCTTTTTCAAATCCGCGAGAAGAGTTTACCTGCACGTGTCCTTTACGAACTCACCGTTCGTGCTGCCGAAATTACGCGCGGTAGCCAAACACGATTACTGATCAACGACCGCTCTGATATCGCGCGTGCCGCGGGTGCGGACGGAGTTCATTTGACGAGTCATTCGTTGCCGGCGGACGTCGTGCGCAGTATCTACGGTGCGGAGTTTTTGATTGGTGTTTCAACTCACTCGCTTGAAGCTGCGCGTGAGGCGGCGCAAGCCGGAGCAGACTTTGTCGTATTTGGTCCCGTGTTTGAAACTGAGTCGAAACGAGTTTATGGTGCGCCGCTGGGGCTGGAGAAACTTCGCGAGGTAGCGCGTGAGCTACGCGAGTTTCCAGTCGTGGCGATTGGCGGCATTACGATCGAAAATGTCGAGAAGTGTTTTGCAGCCGGAGCGAGTGGTGTTGCGGCGATCCGGTTATTGAATGATGTTTCGGAGATGGCGCTTATCGCCGGGAAGATAAGAGAGCGATTTAATGGATAAGGCGCGGCCGGTAGTGCTCACGATCGCGGGACTCGATCCGTCGGGCGGCGCGGGCGTTGTTGCCGACATCAAGACGATCGCCGCGCTCGGTTGTTTTCCGGCTGCGGCGTTGACGTCCATCACGTTTCAAAACACGACCGGTGTGTTTGGCGCGCAACATCAAACGGCGGCGACGCTGCGAGCGCAGGTCGAACCGATCGTTCAGGATCTAAACGTTGCCGCGGCGAAGACGGGAATGTTGCCGACTGCTGAGATCGTCGCCGAGGTTGCGCGACTCTTTGGCGAAGGGAAGTTACCGGCGCCGGTAGTTGATCCGGTCGTAGTGGCGACTTCGGGAGACGTCTTGATCGATGACGAGGCTTTTCAGATTCTGAAGACTCGATTGTTTCCGCTCGCTCGAATCGTGACGCCGAATATTCCGGAAGCGGAGAAGCTCGCAGGGTTTTCGATACGAAGCGAAGCAGACATGCGACGCGCTGCGGAGGTGATTCAGTCGTTTGGTGCGCGGGCCGTGTTGGTCAAAGGCGGTCATAGAGCCACGGCTGGGCAAGCGTTAGACGTTCTACTGAATGAAGAAGGACGTTTCACTGAGTTCCGTAGTGATTACCTGAATGTCGGCGACGTACACGGCTCGGGATGCACCCTCTCCGCAGCGATCGCTGCTGGCCTCGCGAAAGGACTAACTCTCGAAGACACGATTGGGGACGCTAAGAACTACGTGACGGAGGCAATCACGACTGCGCCTCGAATCGGCCGCGGTGCTCGACCGTTGTGAACCACGGATGACACGGTTTTTAAAACCGGATTTATCCGCGGATAATCCGGATTCGAAATCCGTGTCATCCGTGGTTACTCGATCGTCACCTTTTCCATTTTCACTTCATTAACCGGTCGATCGTTACGATCGGTCTGACTCGTCGCGATCGCGTTCACCACGTCCTGTCCTTCAGTGACTCTTCCAAAGATCGTGTAACTCGGCGGCAACGGATAATCGACGTGCATGATGAAAAACTGTGAACCGTTCGTGTTTGGACCAGCATTGGCCATCGCCAGCGTCCCCGCTTTGTAACCTGTCTGATACACCGGCGAGTTCCGATCGATCTCGTCGTTGAAACGGCCGCCCCACGCCGACTCTCCGCCGCGCCCGGTCCCGGTGGGATCGCCGCCCTGAATCATGAAGCCTTTGATCACACGGTGAAAGATGATGCCGTCGTAGTATCCGCGTTGCGCGAGCGTAATAAAATTCTCCGTCGTCTTCGGCGCATCCGATTCCAAAAGCTCGACTCGAATCGTCCCTTTGTTCGTTTGAATCACTGCCGTTCGATTTGCCATGTCGTCTCCTTACTGGTTGATTAACTGCGGTCGTTTCAATATGAATTGCTCAATCGCCAGCGCGACGCCGTCTTCGACGTTGGAGGCAGTCGGATGCAAACCTTCCATCTCGCGCAACGAGAGCGGAGCGTTCGCCATCACCACGCCCGTGCCCGCGAACAGAAGCATCTCGAGATCGTTGAAGTTATCTCCGATGGCCATGATCTCGCCGGTAGTCGCACCCAACTCCGCCGCCGCGGCTGCGACACCCGCGCCTTTCGACGCTGCCGGATTCACGATGTCGAGCAACGTGAAGTCCTGTTCGAGATACTTCGTTCCGAGGACCTTTACAGTGTCGCCGAGTTCGAGTTTAAGTATTTCTTCGAGTTTATCCATCTCCTCGCAGCCGCCTGAGAACGCGAGATGAATCGGCTCGTGGTCCAGGTACTCTTCGAGTGAGTCAACCTGCCGTACTGCATCGCGTCCATCATCGCCGCCATGAATCCGTCGCGCCCACGTAAGATACTTTTGCGCGGCTGTGTTTCCGCCGCGCAGGTGATCGTAAACAAGAACTCCTAAACCTTCGTGGTCGTCACTCACAAGTGCATCAGCATCTGCCTGGCGACCGACTCGGAGCGCTGCGAGCGCGGCAGTCACCGGCAACGACAACACCGAAACAGTTTGCAGTGTTTCGGCGTGTTTCGTCAGCGCGCCGTTGTGAGAGATCAGGGGAACGTCGAGTCCCAACTCCAAAGCTATCGGGCGCGAATCGCGGAAGCGGCGGCCGGTCACGAGCGCCACGCGCACACCTTGCCCACGTGCGTTGTTGATTGCACTGCGATTGCGCTCAGAAATACGGCCGCGAGAGTCGAGGAGCGTCCCGTCGAGATCAAGCGCCAACAAACTTATCGCCATAAAGACGAACAAGGTAAATGAAGAAGAGTCAGAACGCAAAAGGGCTGCAAAGAAGCTCAGCACTACGAAGATTCGTCGATTTGGTGCTTCTTTGTGTCTCTGCGTGTGATATTATGCGCCCCCCTACTAGCTCGAATCAAAATCTGGAGGTAAAAGGCATGCGAAGACTAGGAATGTCTGTAGCTGTTATCGCGTTGGTGTCGGCTGTCACTATCGCCCTGGGCCAGGGTTTCAAAAAAATCAGCGAGCTTCTAACCGGTTATGAGGAAACCCCGTCCGCGGTTTCGACCACCGGTAACGGAACATTCAATGCGCGTATCAGCAATGATGAATCGCGAATCGATTGGGAGCTTAGCTACTCCGACCTCGAAGGCGCGGTCCAGCAGTCTCATATCCACTTTGGACAAAAAGGCGTGACTGGCCCAATCAGCGTGTTCCTTTGCACCAACCTCGGCAATGGCCCCGCTGGGACGCAACCCTGCCCTGCACCACCAGCCACGATATCGGGCACCATCACCGCGGTCGATGTTACTAACCTGGCGAATGAGCGGGGTATTAGCGCCGGCGAGTTTGACGAACTGATCAAGGCGATTCGTGCCGGCGCCACTTACGTAAACGTTCACAGCACGAGATGGCCCGGCGGCGAAATCCGTAGCCAGATTGACGGCAACAGCGGCCACGATCACTGACGAGAATCTCGCCACAAAGAAGCACAAAAAGCACAAACGATGAAACGCCCACCTGATATGTGCTTCTTGTGCCTCTTTGTGGCGCCAACCTTTTTGCGACTACTGGTGCAATAGATTTGCGGCATCTATCGTAAACCTCCTGCTCTGTCCTCTTCTCACCCGCGTTACCTCGAATTCTCATTTCTGGCGCATACTGGCGCTCGTTCGCCGAAATTACTCCCGACTCGAGGAATCTCTTTCCATGAATGTCACTCATCTGGAATGCGCCCTGTGCGGCCTGGAACACGAGGCACGTCGGTTGCACAACCTTTGTCGCGCCTGCGGTAAGCCTTTGCTCGTTCGTTACGATTTAGAGCGCAGCAAAACGACTCTGACGAAGGAATCACTGCTCGCGAGGCGGCCGGATCTCTGGCGTTATCGCGAGGTGCTGCCGGTCGAAAAAGACGAGAATATTATTTCACTTGGCGAGGGTTGGACCCCGCTGCTGCGAGCACAACGGTTAGGCAAGCGCGTCAAGGTCCACGAGCTTTATATCAAGGATGAATCGCAGAACCCCACGCAGAGTTTCAAAGCCCGGGGAATGACGACCGCGGTTTCGATGGCCAAAGAGTTGGGCGCGACGAAGCTCGCCGTGCCATCTGCGGGAAATGCTGGGGGCGCACTTTCTGCTTACGCCGCGCGGGCCGGGCTCAAGTCGTACATTTTCATGCCGCGCGACACGCCGCGAGCGAACGTCGTCGAGTGTGAACAAACCGGAGCTCGCGTCACCCTCATGGACGGGCTGATTACCGACTGCGGCGCTGAGGTGGCGAGACGGAAAGAGAAGGAAGGTTTGTACGACGTGTCGACGCTGAAAGAACCGTATCGCGTCGAAGGGAAAAAGACGCTGGGTTACGAGCTCGCCGAACAAATGAATTGGGTGTTGCCGGACGTCATCATCTATCCGACAGGCGGCGGCACCGGGCTGATCGGAATGTGGAAAGCGTTCGCCGAGATGGAACAGATGGGTTGGATCGGAAGCAAGCGGCCACGGATGGTGACGGTGCAGGCGGCCGGCTGTGCGCCCATCGTGCAGGCGTTCGAGGAAGGCAAACGTTTCGCTGACGAGTTTCCGGACGCGGCGACAACAGCTTCGGGATTGCGCGTGCCGAAGGCGATCGGTGACTTTTTGATTCTCGATGCGTTGCGTGAGTCGGGTGGGACCGCCGTCGCTGTGACTGACGAAGAGTTGATTGCAGCGACCGCCGAGATCGGGGCGACGGAAGGGATCTTTTGCGCTCCCGAAGGCGCCGCCTGCCTGCCTGCGTTGCGGCAGTTGCTCGAGACAGGCGAAGTGACTGTGAATGATCGCGTTGTGTTATTCAACACTGGATCGGGTGTGAAGTACATGGAATCATTTACCACGGATCACACGGATTAGCTCCGGATTTAAATCCCGATTTAAGATCCGTGTTATCCGTGGTTCGTTTTGGAGGAATTGAATGAAGTATCTCGGTGTTCTTGTTTTACTGCTGGCGACCGCCGCGAGCGTGTTTGCTCAGCAGCCTTCATCCCCATGGTTGACTGACTCCGAACGAGCGCGCTTCGAGGAACTGCGGCGCAGTGGTCTCGACGCGCTCTACAACATCGACTACGACAAAGCGCAGCGTGACTTTAAAGAGATCGTTCAGCTTTATCCGAACCATCCCGGCGGCTATCAACTGCTTGCCGCCCGCTTGTGGATCAAGACGCTGTACGAATCGCGGCGCTTGCAAGGGTCGCTGTACAGCTCGGAATCGTTTTATGCGAGCGGCGACGACAAAGTCGATCCGAAGATCGTTACTGAGTTTCGCAATCTGACGCGCGAGGCCAAACGCCTCGCGGAAGCAAAACTAAAGCAGGAGCCGAAGAACGTCGAGGCGCTCGATTTTCTGGCGAACACTGAAGGACTCAAAGCCTCGTTCGAAGAAGCCGTCGAACGACGACACTTCGCAGCACTGCGCGACGGCAACGATGCCGTGGACCATCATCGTGAAGTATTGAAAATCGATCCGAAGTACATCGATGCGCAGATAACGATCGGTCTTTACGAGTACGTCGTCGGATCGTTGCCGTTGCCCGTGAAGATTCTCGCCGGCGCTACTGGCTATCGCGGTTCGAAAAAACGCGGGCTCGCGATGCTCGAGCAGGTTGCGAAGGAAGGTCGTTGGGCGCAGGACGACGCCAAGACTGTGCTCGTGCTCCTCTATGGTCGTGAAAAGCGTTTTGCGGATGCGCTGAAGCTGACGCGCGAACTCAGCGCAAAGTATCCGCGCAATTACCTGTTGAAGATGGAAAGCGCGGACGCGCTCGTTTCCCTCGCCGGAGTTAAAAGGAAAGAGAAAGACCTCGCAGGCGCGGTTCAGGCGGAGAAGGAAGCGTTTGCTATCTTCGAAGAAGTGCTGCGTGATCGCAGCGTGCGCGACACGGCGGCGCGCGCGTTGGATCTGATACATTTCAAGTATGGCGAAGTGTTGCTGCTCGCCGGGTATCACGATCGTGCGGCGAAAGAATTTCTGTCGGCGACGAAGGTCGATCGCGGTGAGCCGGGATTGATCACGATGGCCCATCTTTATGCCGCGCGTGCTTACGACGCCGCAGGAAGACGTGAGGAAGCATTGACGCAATACAAGGAAGTGCTGGCCCGGCCGAACGTTTACGACGCACACGAAGAAGCGAAGCGGGGCTTGCGCCAGGCTTACCGCGTGGACCAGGCAAGTAAACTGGACGCAGAACAATAGGGTTACGGATTAACACAGATGGGTACGGATTTAAGAAGTCGTCCGCGACGCCTGCTTCTCTGTCTGGACGGAGTTCCACACAGATTGATCGAGCAGGCAAAGGGCCGCGGGCTGTTTGATAGCTTTGGACCACCCACTCGGCTCCTTTCGCCATTCCCAACCATGACGAATGTGGCCCTCTCGGCGATGCTCGGTGCTTCGCCGCCCGCGGGCTACGAGAGTTTGTACTTCGATCGCGCGGCGGGAGAGCTGCGCGGCGGGATCAGGAAATATCTCGGCCGGCGCACACCCGACAAGATCCCGTCGTCGTACATGGACGATCTCGATTACCAGGAACCGCTGCCGTTTGAGTTTTTGATTTACGTTGCGCCTGACAGGATCTGGCGCGCCGACATGCAACGCTTTCGCGAGAGCTTTCGCGCCGCGCCGCAAACGCGTGATTACTTCGCGTTTCTAAAAGCAACTGACGGTTTGCTGCACAGCCAGGGGCCTGAGCGACTCGCCGTCGCGCTGGAGTCGCTCGATAAGATCCTGCGAGAGATTCAGAGTTACTGCGGCGAGGAGACGGAGATCGTGATGTTCTCGGATCACGGCATGAATCTCGAGGAGAATCGGCGTGTTCCACTCACTGAAGCTCTCCAGCGTCGTGGTTTTCAGGTGGTAATTCCCGCGTTCGGGCTTTGTAGTTACGCTGCGCTTTATTGTCGAGACATGGACAAGATTCCGGAGGTGGCGCGTGCGACCGCCGAGATCACCGGCGTGGATTTCGCGATTTATAAAGATGGCAATGATGTTGTTGTCGAAAGCGAACGTGGGCAGGCGCGCATCGAGCGGCGGGCGGAGGCGGATGGATTTTCGTATCGCTACGAGGCTGCCGCAGGAGACCCGCTGGAGCTCGGCGATTTGCATGACGGTTTTGCGTCGGACTTTGCGTTAGACGTGGACTGGTTCAAGCAAACTGCCGGACATCGTTATCCCGATGCAGTTGCGAACATCTACAAATCTCTTTTCACTTCCCGCGTGAAACACACGGCTGACGTCCTCGTCTCAATGAAAGATGGTTACTACTACGGCTGGTCGCCGTTCGGTCGCATCGTCCGTCTCGCCGCGACGCACGGTAACGCGTTGCAGTCCAGCTCGAACGCCTTCCTCATGAGCACGCATCGACAACTCCCACTGTTCGTCCGCGCGGACGACGCCAAGGCACTACTACATCGTTAACCACAGATAACACGGATTTTTACAGATAGCTATCCGTGTTAATCTGTGGCCAATGTCCGCCACGCCCGCAGTCGAGACGTTTTCACTCGTCAAGCAGTTTGGTGACTTCGTTGCCGTCGATCATATCGACTTGCGCGTAAACCGCGGCAGTTTCTTCGGCTTTCTCGGTCCGAACGGCGCGGGAAAATCAACCACGATCAAGATGCTGACCGGACTGCTCGCTCCGACCAGCGGCACCTTGCAAGTTCTCAATCTCGACATCTCCGAACACCCGATGGAAGTGAAGCGACGCATCGGCGTCGTGCCCGAAGACCTGAACCTATTTGAGCGGTTAACCGGCGCGGAGATGTTATCGTTCACCGGACGAATGTACGGCCTGCGGGCCGAAGAGATTGCGCAACGCTCGAAAGAGCTGCTCGAGTTGATGGAGCTACAGGACGAGCCCAGAAAGCTGATCGTGGAATATTCCCACGGCATGAAGAAAAAGCTGTCGCTCGCCTGCGCGCTCATTCATCGTCCGGAGATACTCTTCCTCGACGAGCCTTTCGAAGGCGTCGACGCGATTGCTTCACGCACGTTGAAGGATTTGTTGTCGCGGCTCACCGCCCGCGGCTTGACGGTTTTCCTGACGTCACACGTGCTCGAGATCGTCGAACGTCTATGCAGCGACATCGCCATCATCGCGCAGGGGAAGTTACTCGCTTCGGGATCGTTGAACGAACTGCGCCACGGGATACGCGTCGAGGGAGACGGCCAGGGTCCGGTGTCGCTCGAGGAGTATTTCATACACGTGGTCGGCGGCACCCGCGACTCGAATGAGGAAGACGTGCTTCAGTGGCTGACATAAGCCGCAGATAGACGCGGATAAACGCAGATCAGATCTGCGTTTATCCGCGTCTATCTGCGGCTTATAAGAAAAGTCTTGGCCTGGCGCCCTCTCGTCAGCTAGAATCGATCCCGCTGTAACCCTCACGCCCAAAGCTTTCCTATAACTCGTTTAGCCCAGGACGAGGTCCCAGTTATGGATTCCAATGTTGGTCTGGCCATTCAATGTGTCGGCGTTCTCCTGATCACGCTGCTCGCCATTCTCTTCGTCACCGTGATGGTGCGGATGAGAAACGTGCGTCGCGAACTGGAAAACACGAACAGACAGTTGGTTCAGGCACGCGATCAACTCGAGTTGCTGGTCCAGATGGATCCGCTGACGGAGGCGTTGAATCGCCACGCATTTCATTCGCTGCTGCGGCGGCCGGAGGGTGCCCATGACGTCGTGACATCCGGCAGTGTGGCGGTGCTCGATATCGACAATCTGAAACCCATCAACGACACGATGGGCCATGCCGCCGGGGATAAAGCGATTCGCGCGGTGGCTCGCGCGACGCGTTCCCTGGTGCGCGCGGACGATATGCTGTTCCGTTGGGGTGGTGACGAGTTTCTCGTATTGATGTTCAAGCTGCCTCAGCCTGAAGCCGGCCGGCGCATGGAAAAACTGAACAAGATTCTCGAAGCGAACTGTGAGCAGTGGACGGGAATGCCGCTCACCGTGACGGTTTCGTTCGGAGTAGCCGGATTCACTTCACTGACCGACCTCGGCCAGGCGATCGAACAGGCGGACAAAGCGATGTACGCGCGGCGCAATCGCGTGAGAGGGATCAGCCAGAGGGTTGAAAAAGGTTTGGGCGAGCCTGTGTTTTGATTTCCGACGAGTTCCTATGGCGCGTCGACCATGAGGTCGCGGCCGAAGGTGAAGTTTGGTTTCTTGCGTCCCTTCATGTACTTCGCCGCGGTTTGCGAGAGCGACGTGATCAGTATCGGCAGCGCGATCGTTGCATCACACGGAACGTACGCGGTGTGCGCGCCGCGCGCAAGTTTCCCGTAAATCAATCCTTCATCAAACGACACCGCGTTCGATCTGCCCCCAGGATGCGGAGCGTCAGTCGAGATCTGAATCGCATACTTGTGCCCGTGATGATGTTCCTTTTGCAGGAACGATGAAAGCGTCGCCTGTTGAATGAAACTCTTGGTCGTACCGCCGCCGAGGTTGAGTATCCCTGAGACGCGCGCATTGACCATCACGTTCATCATGTCGAGCACGTCCTGAATTACGTCGAACATGAAGTTGTTCTTTTTCTCGAAACGTGCGCCGGCAATGCCGACCGCGAGACCACTGTCCGCAATCGCGGGACAAAAGATCGGCACTCGCGCCTTGTAAGCCGACGTGAGCACGCCGTCTTCCGATGCGATCTCGGCAAGCTCGCGGCCGAGCAGATGCAAAAACTCACGCGGCGCGTACGGACGTGTTTGATCGAGTTGGTTCGTGAAGCCGCCAATCCACTCCTTCGCTTCGCGATATTCTTCGTCACTCGCGAGCAAGTCCCACATGCGGCTGATCTGCGCCGACTCCAACTCCGCGTCAGTCATCGATGGATGGGCCTGGAAGTGATAACGCCCGAGTGTCTCGTGCAGATCGTGGAAAAGCAACGAGCCGGAAAGGACCAGCACGTCGACGAAACGGTTCTTGATCACGTAAGCGAGCAAACGCCGCATGCCGGCTGGAATCAGCGCACCCGAGGCTGCCACCATGATGGTTGTGTTGTCGCCAAGCATGTCGAGCCAGATGCGATGTGCCTCGGCAAGTTGGCGGCCTCCGAAGCCTGTTCCTTCCATCTTCTCGAGCAGTCCGGCCACTGAACGATCACGATCCACCTGAACGGGACGCGTGGGAGTGGTCAGGTACTTCGATGCTTTTGGTTTTCGTTGAGTGACCATGCAGGTTTGTCAACCTCGTTTTGTTATTGCCAATTGCCAATTGCAATTGCCAATTGATCAACTGACGGTAGGTGCTACTTCTTTCAAATCGGCAATTGGCCAACGATCAACTGACGGTAGGTGTTACTTTCATTCGGCAATTGGCAATCGGCAATTGACAATAATCACTAATCGGTCCGGCGCCGCGAACGGGGTTTCACTCCATTCACTGCGAGATACGTGTAGGCGTCATAACGTGACTCGTAGAACTGGGCCAGCTCGGCTCCCTCAGCTTCGCTCAACTCGCCGTCTTTAACACGACGATTGATCAGCCGGCGAAAGTTGTCGTGCAGCAAACTGCGCTCGTAACGAGCACGCTCGACGGCACCGCCTACAGTCGTTCCTTTAATGACCTTCTTGATGAGAAAACCTTCTTCGTCGATGTGTATTTGGGCCTCGTGCGGCGCACCAAACAGGTTGTGATTGTTTCCCATCACTTCCTGATACGCGCCGACCAGCATGAACGCCAGGTAGTAAGGCTCGTCCGGATTCAGACTGTGAAGCTCCAACACTTGTTTGACGTCGTGCAGGTCCACAAACTTGTCGACGATGCCGTCCGAGTCGCAGGTGATGTCGCACAACGTGGTGTATTCCG
The DNA here is from genome assembly GCA_046733535.1 of Acidobacteriota bacterium. Lineage (GTDB taxonomy): Bacteria > Acidobacteriota > Blastocatellia > Pyrinomonadales > Pyrinomonadaceae > PSRF01. The sequence continues at coordinate 1,084 of JBKPPH010000349.1, read as the reverse complement.
TGGGCGGCTTATTGAGATGATGAATCGGCACGATGGGAAACAGTTGATCGAGCGCCCAGTGATCCGGCACTGAACGAAACACTGAGAAGTTAGTCAGGTACTTGGCGCAAAGCAGCCGGCGAAGATCGCCAAACTCCTCTGAAACGTATTTCGCCTGCTGCGCGTATTTGTCGGCGCGCTCGCAAACGTCCCAGAAAAGCACTTCACCCTTAGCGCGATCCTCCAGCGAGATCAATCCGAGATTGAACAACGTGAACAACTCTTCGCGGTGTTCGAGTGCGTCGTGATAGTACTCGCGATAGTTCTTGACCGTGATCGACTCGCGCAGGTCGCCGAGCTCGATGACAACCTGCGGATCGTCGTCGCCGATCTCAATCGGAGTGATGTCTTCGACAACGGTTTCGATCTCATCCAGCACGTTGGTCACGAGTATGGCGTGGTAAGCGGCGAGAAAACGTCCTGACTCCTGAATGATTGTCGGATGCGGCACGTTCTCGTCGTCGCAGACCTGCTTGATCGTGTAGATGACGTCGTTGGCAAATTCCTGGGCCGTGTAATTCGCAGAAGAATCGAAAGCCGTTTTCGAACCATCGTAGTCGACGGCCATGCCGCCGCCGACGTCCAGCAGCTCGATCGGAACTTTCATCTGGTAGACCTTGGCGTAAACACGCGCCGCTTCCTTCATCGCATTCTTGATGCGTTTGATATCGGTGAGCTGGGAACCGATGTGGAAGTGGAGCAGCTTGAGCATGTCCATGCGATCGGCTTCTTCGAGACGCCGGATCACTTCCAGCAGTTCGGTTGTCGTCAACCCAAACTTCGCGGCCTCGCCGCCTGACTTTTCCCAGCGGCCGGAACCCTTCGAGTAAAGCTTGACGCGCATACCGATCATCGGCAGCGGTCCGTCAGTGCGCTCAGCTACGTTGAGCACGTGATCGAGTTCGTTCAGCTTCTCGATCACGATCACAACTTTCTTTCCAACTCTCGCGCCCGCGAATGCGAGTTCAATGAACTCTTCGTCCTTGAAACCGTTGAGGACGAGCAGGCTGTCAGCGGGCTGTTCGAGCGCGAGCGCGGCGTAGAG
>JBKPPH010000348.1:0-14874 GCA_046733535.1 Acidobacteriota bacterium | reverse complement strand
GAGAGTACCAAGGCGACAGAGTACAGGGCGACGAAGTGGTCCGTGGTTATTCCCCCGAGAGTTAGTGGTGGTTTACCCTCAAGCAGATTAAAGGCGCGAACAATACGCGAACATCGAGCAGCCGAAAAAAGCCTAAACGAGCCTACATCAGCCTAAAGCTCCGCTGGCGTAAGCTCGTTATAGTCAATAAGATCCGTTGATTTCAAACCACTTTCGCGATTCGGTAGGCGGCCCTGAAAAGGCCGGCGTCGGCGGTTCGATTCCGTCCCTGGCCACCAACTCACCTACCAGTTACCTCCTTCGCAAAATAGCGCTCAAGGTTCAGTTGATCCTCCCGGTCGTGTTGCCGATGCGAGTTTCCGCGCCGCTTTGTCGCTGAAATACTTTTAACGCAACCTGCCCTTCCTCAATTCCGAGCGTGACGTTTCCTTCTCGCTCGCCACTATAGCTTGAGAGTCGATTTGGTTCTCACTGGAGACGCCTAAGGGCGTCGCCTGGACCAACTTTAAGAAGGAGATCGCCATGCTACAAAGAAGTGCAATTATTTCTTACCTCAATCGTGTTTTGTCCGTGGAACCTCGAGCAAGGTTACTTTTCACGCTGTTTCTTGCCCTCGCCACAGTTCCATTCGTCGCCAGCGGCGGTCGAACTGCCCCCGCGAAAAATCAATCCAACTCAATTCAACAACCGGCGCCACCAACAGCCGACGAGTCCACTTCCAAATTTCACAAGGTCGCAAAGCCCGTGAAGGGCCAGTACATCGTCATTTTGCGAAACGACACGAGCGAGCGCGACGTCAAATCTTTAGCTCGCGACTTTGCTCTCCGCTCTTCCGGCGCCACTCAACATATCTACACACATGCAATCAAAGGATTCTCGATGCAAATGACTGAGGCCGCCGCGACCGCCCTCAGTCACGATCCGCAAGTCGCGTACGTCGAAGAGGACGCTGAAGTCGAACTCGCAACTACCCAGTCGAACCCTCCCTCGTGGGGCCTCGACCGCATCGACCAACACGACCTTCCGTTAAGCTCAACCTACAATTTCAGCAACGCTCAGACCGGCGCAGGCGTCAACGTTTACGTGATCGATAGCGGGATCAAGACGCTGCACACTGAATTCAAAAAACCGACTGGCGGTTGGCGCGTTGTTAACGACGTCGATTTCGTTAACGACGGTCAAATCGGCAACGACTGTAACGGCCACGGCACTTTCATCGCCGGCGTAATCGGCGGCAACACAGTTGGCGTCGCAAAGGGTGCAACCTTGCATAACGTCCGCGTCGCCGGTTGCGCTAACAATTCAGCCACCGCATCAACAGTGCTATCGGGTGTCGATTGGGTTTACAACTATCGAGTCCTGCCCGCGGTAGCGAATATGAGCTTTGTTACAGGCGTGAACTACAGCCTCGAAGACGCAGTGCGCGCCTTGATCGCGTCCAGCGTGACCACCGTGGTCGCGGCCGGAAATAATGGTGTCGATGCGAAAGACACTACGCCCGCTCGAATCTCTGAAGCGATTACTGTCGGTTCGGTGGACTCCAACGATGGGCGGTCTCTCGATTCCAACTTCGGGCCGTTCGTCGATCTGTTTGCGCCGGGTACCGGCATCTTGTCGGCGAGTCATCTCGACAGAAACGGCAACGGCATTCTCGACGACACCATCGTCAATGGCGGCACGTCCGTTTCGTCTGCGCACGTCGCGGGCGTGGTGGCGCGTCTTCTTCAAGAGCAACCAGCACTGACGCCGGCGGCGGTGCAGGGCGCGATCAAAAACTGCGCCTCGCCGGACAAGGTAATCGATGCCGGACCGGGATCTTCGAACGAGTTGCTCTATTCAGAAATACACATCTTCAAATTTCCGCAAGAGACGAACATGACGATCCCCGGCGACAGTTTTAGTTGGCAAGAAACCGGAGTTTCTCTTTGGACCAATGAGTGGCTGGTCTTCAATGCAAACGGGCGTATCGATCTCCCAGGCCTTTTCGGTGGTCCAAGTGGGCCGCAGGGCTGGAATAGAATTGAAAACACTGGTTTTCTACCAAACTCACGACCCTACGCGCTGATCGGGGAGGTTTACAACACCACGACTGGTTTCGAGCGCTTCTACATCGGGCAGAGTTTTGCTACGCCGATTTACCGAGGAAACCAGGCTGAGCCGCTCTTCGTGGCCATAAACGGCGATACCTCCGGCGCGACCGGCTCGTACAACTGCCAAGTCCAGGTATGGTCCACCACGGACGACGTCGCCGCAGATTTCGTGAGTCAATCGGTGCCGGCGACTGTGTTGGCCGGCCAGCAAATGCCCGTGTCGATAACGATGAAGAACGTCGGGAACACGACGTGGCAAACGGGCCAGTATTTTTACTTTGCAATTGGACCACAACCTGATAACGGAACCTGGGGCACGGCACATCCGCCGCTTCCGTACGACGTGCCGCCGGGTTCGCAGGTGACGTTTAATTTCAACGTGACTGCGCCGACTACTCCGGGAACGTACAACTTCCAGTGGCGCATGATCGACAACTGGCAGTGGTTCGGCGATCGGAGCGACAACGTTGCAGTCTCGGTGCTTTCGCCGAGTAATCAGTCGGAGTTCGTTTCGCAAACGGTGCCCTCGTCGATGGTCGGCGGAGAAGCTTACACGGTGACTATCAAGATGAAGAACATCGGCAATACCACGTGGGACGCCGGCACCGGGTACAAGCTCGGTTCGCAGAACCCGCAGGACAATACGAGGTGGGGAACGAGTCGTGTGGAATTGACGAGCCCGGTGCCGCCGGGAGGAACGGCAGTCTTCACCTTCACGGTGTGGGCTCCGGGCAAAGCGGGTTCCTACAATTTCCAATGGCGGATGTTGCGGGAGGGAGTTGAATGGTTTGGGCCATCGACGCCGAATCTCGTGATATCAGTGAAGAACCCTCCTTGTCTGTACTGTTGATATGGGAGGGATGAGATCGGAGACATGCGGGCTGTCGCTTTGTGCGACGCCCGCATGTGCTTGCTGTTGTCAGAACGTACTGCAATAATTGCGGCTAAAATCACGTGGAGAGAAACGATGCAATCTTCGTCAAATGAGTTAGCCTTGGTGTTGCGACGTCTGGCCGAAATGTTGGAAGCCGGTGGGTCGGCACTTGTGCGATTGTCAGGTGAAACAATTTTCATCCCCAGCAACGCCGATGTTAACTGTAAGTACGAAACTGGCGAAGCATCAAAAGAACTCAGTGTCCGAGTGACGTGGCACCATTCTTTATCAACACTACAGCTCATACATCAGCACAGCGATCGTGTTCAGGATACGTTAGGCAACGTATACGAAGTCTTTGTATACGGGGAGCCGCGGCTCGACGGGACATGGGAAGGCTGGCTTGAATTTGTTCCACTTGATTCCGCGCTGCCTTCGCGCCGCACGGAGCGCGAAACAACGCAGCCTGACGCGCAGGCTCTGGAGTATTGGGCCACAGGATTGGAGCCGCTGTACCTGGCCGGCGCATTCGAACGCTCAATTGCCGGTCCCTGGTAGACGATTCCTAAAAAAGTTTTTTCGTGACGGGCGCGCGAAGTAAGCTTCACACGATAATTCTCAGGAAACTTTCAGAACTCTCTCACGACTTTTCAACTGTCACTGCCTTACTGTGCGCAGTTCGATTTTTGGCCGCGTTCATCTGCGTACATCCGCGGTTAAATTATTCGATTTTCGCTTCCCCTTTATCTCCATTCCTCGCTGCCTGGCGCATCAGATTGGCGCGGCGTTTCGTGTCGTCGGCGCGTTGAATAAACGACTCCGAGGAGTGGCTGGTATCGCCGTTATCCAGATGTTGGGCCATGTGGCGCATGAAGAGCTCGCCCTCCTCAAACGCGCGGATCGAATTCCACAGCGCCTCGTCCATCTTTTCCGTGATGTCCGCCAGCAGGCTCTCTATTGAGTATGCGTGGCCCGTGTGACAACGGAAGCGGAAGAGCGTTCCTTCTTTCAATTGCAAGAGCACGCCGTGGCATTCGGGACACGCATAGCTCGACGGCTCTCCGAGTTGTAGCACACCCGCATCAATCGCCTTCTGTTCCTTCGCGATGTTGACCTCAATCTCCACTTCTTTCGGCACCGGGTACGCTCCTTGTTCTTCCACTGCTTCGGTCGTAAGTCGAACCAATAACGGCGCGATCTCCTCGAGCGGGACGCAATAATCGATTTTTACGTGACTCATAGCATTCAGCGGCATGAATGGTACGAGGGCGTCGGCCGGATCCTGAACGACCGACGTGCCGCCGAGCTTCTTCACTGTCCAGAGTCCCGCTGTGCCGTCGTCCAGGTAGCCCGTCAGGATGACGCCGACAACGCGCGGTCCATAAGTCTGCGCCGCCGATCGGAAGAGTGGATCAATGGCGGGACGAAAGCGGTTCTCCTTCGGCCCGCGAGTGACACGGACGACGTTAGGCTCGATGAGCAGGTGGCGATCGGGTGGGGCGACGTAGATTGTTCCGGGTCGAATGCGGTCGCCGTCCTTGGGACTGAGCACAGGCAGACTGCCGGCGTGGTCGAGTATATCCGCCAGCAGGGCGGGTGATTCGGGCGCGGTGTGCAGCACGACGAAGAGTGACGCCGGCAATTCCGCGGGCAATCCGCCGACCAGCACACGTAGCGCTTCGATGCCGCCGGCCGAAGCTCCCACTACGACAATGTCTTTCGGCATGAAAGGTTCCTCGAACCGATACCGAGCTGTTTACAGGATTCGATTGACGGGGGCTAAAATGCATACACTTATATCACGTGCGGCTGTAGAATCGCTCAATCCGAAAATTAATTGCGACACGCGCGAATTACATTTGTGTTTCGATTCGGCACCGTAAGTGTGTGTAGAGCTTTAGGCGATGAACCAGCTTTCGCGCCGGTGTTTTCAGTGCTACGGTAAGAGGTAGGACATGGACGAAACTTCCAATAAGGATCTATCGGGCGCCCAGCCCGGAGCGCCTGATGGGGACGAGAATTTTCTGGTAGTGGCCATCGGCGCGTCCGCTGGCGGTGTGCCGGCACTCAGAAACTTCTTCGCGCATGTGCCGGCCAAAACCAACATGGCCTACGTTGTGATTTTGCACCTCTCGCCGGATCACGACAGCCAATTGGCGGAGGTGCTCCAAAACACATCGCCGCTTCCAGTCGCCAAAGTGGAGCAACGCGTCCGAGTTGAGCCCGAGCACGTCTACGTCATTCCACCGAATAAGAGCCTGCAGATCAAGAACGGGTACATCGAAGTCCTGGAGGTGACGAGCCTCGAAATGCGGCGCGCTCCCGTCGACATCTTCTTCCGCACGCTCGCCCAATCTCACGGGCCGCGCGCCGTCTCGGTCGTGCTTTCGGGCACGGGCGCGAACGGCTCGATGGGCATGAAGCGCGTCAAGGAGATGGGCGGTCTCTGCATCGTACAGGATCCAAGGGAGGCCGAATACGATGACATGCCGCGCCACTCTCTCGCTACAGGCCTCGTCGACTACGTGCTTCCTGTATCGGCAATCCCAAAGCAGATCATTGCGTATCGTGAACAGCTTAAACGTGTCCGCATCCCCGATCCGCCGCAGGAGCCGGAAGAAACCGAGTTGAACGCCCTGCGCGATATCTTCACACAGCTCAGAGTCCGGACGGGGCACGACTTCTCGAATTACAAACGCCCAACCCTGCTGCGACGCATCGCCCGGCGCGTCAGCGTTCACCATCTTCCAGACCTCACCGCGTATTCGCACTTCATGGACGAGAACCCCGCGGAAGCCACCGCGCTGTTGAAAGATTTACTCATCAGTGTGACGAACTTCTTCCGCGATGCGGAGGCATTCGAGGCGTTGGAGCAGAAGGTTATTCCAAAGCTGTTTGAGCACAAGACTGCCGACGATCAACTGAGAGTGTGGGTGACGGGCTGCGCCACTGGTGAAGAAGCGTACACCTTGACGATGATGCTCAGCGAGTACGCTGCCAAGATCCCCTTCGCGCCGCAGATACAGGTCTTCGCCACCGACATAGATGAGGATGCCATCGCAAAGGCGCGTGATGGCTTCTACACTGTCAACGATGCGGCGGACGTGTCACCCGAACGCCTGAGCCGCCACTTCATCAGCGAGGGCGAGCGCTTTCGCGTGCGGCGGGAGATCAGGGAGCGAGTGCTTTTCGCCGTCCATAACGTCATCAAAGATCCGCCCTTTGCGCATCTGGACCTGGCGACGTGCAGAAACTTCCTCATCTATCTCAACCGCACCGCGCAACGCCGCGTAATGGATGTGCTGCATTTCGCGCTGAACCCCGGGGGTTACCTGATGCTCGGCGCGTCGGAGTCGGTTGACGGAGCGGGTGATCTCTTTGCCGTTGTGGACAAGGAGCACCGCATCTATCAGGGCCGCGGCGTCGAGACGCGCCTGATCCTTCCCGTCCCGGAGGGTGCGATCGTTCCGCGACTCGGAAAGCTGCATGAGGCGCGACGGGCGCCGATCTCGCAGGAGGCGCAGCGTTACACGTACGCACAACTGCACCAGCGCCTGCTCGAGCATTACGCGCCGCCCTCGATCGTCGTCAACGAAGATTACGATGTCGTGCACATCTCTGAGAGCGCGGGCAAATTCATGCAGGTTCCGGGAGGCGAACTGTCCTCTAACCTCTTGACGCTCATCCGGCCGGAACTGCGGCTCGAGTTGCGCGCCGCTCTCTTTCAGGCCGCACAAAAGAAGGTGGACGTGGAGTCAAACGGCATCCGCATTCCGAGCGGCGACGAGACGAAGTCCATTATCTTGCGTGTGAGGCCGGTACTGAGCGAGGGCAGAGCGCGAGGCTTCTATCTAGTCTTGTTAGAGGAGGTGAACGAGCCCGCTCCGATTGAGCAGCGAAAGGTTTTAGTCACGGGCGAAGACGAGCCGTTAGCACGCCGCCTCGAAGAAGAGTTGCTGGAGGTCAAGGCGCATTTGCGCTCGACCATCGAGCACCACGAGCTTCAGCGTGAAGAGCTCAGGGCGTCTAACGAAGAGTTGCAGGCGATGAATGAGGAAATGCGCTCGGCGGCCGAGGAGCTTGAGACCTCGAAGGAAGAGTTGCAGTCCATCAACGAGGAGCTGACGGCCGTCAACCAGGAGCTGAAAGTCAAAATAGACGAGCTGGCCCACACCAACGATGACTTAAGAAATCTGATGAACTCAACGAGGATCGGCACGGTCTTCCTCAATCGCGACCTGCGCGTCCAGCTATTCACGCCACGCGCCCGCGACATTTTTAATCTCATCCCGACCGACGTGGGGCGGGCGCTTTCGGACATCACGAACAAACTCGATGACTATGGGGTTATCGATGATGCGCAGAAGGTGCTGGACATGCTTCAGCCAATCGAGCGCACCGTGCGCACGAAGGACGGCCTGGCTTTTGTGATGCAGATTTCACCGTACCGCACGACAGATGACCGCATCGATGGGGTAGTCCTCGCCTTCACGGACATCACCGAACGTTACCGCGCAGAGGAGCAGTTCCGGCGCGCCATTGAGGCGGCGCCAATTCCCGTCATCATGCACGCGGAAGACGGCGAGGTAATAGCCATAAGCCGAGTGTGGACAGCTCAGACCGGCTATTCTCTCGCAGACGTGCCGACCTTTAACGCCTGGCTGGAACGCGCGTATGGCGAAGGCGCCGACGATGTGCGCAACCAGATGCATCAATTAGTCACGGAACAGCGGGAAACGCTTCATGTCGAATTACCGGTCCGCACCCGCGACGGCAGCGTGCGCCACTGGATTTTCAGCGCTTCGTCACCCGGAGCGCTAAGGGATGGACGCCGCTATTTCGTTGGCATGGCGGTTGACATCACCGAGCGCAAAGCGGCGCAAAAATTTTTCAGGGAATCGGATGAGCGCCTCCGGCTGATGATGGACAGCGTCGAAGACTACGCCATCCTGATGCTGGATGCGGAAGGCTATATCGAAATGTGGAACTCCGGCGCGGAGCGCGTGTTTGGCTACACGGCGAACGAAGTTATCGGTCAACGCGGCTCGATCATTTTCACCCCGGAAGACCGCCGGCGCGAGGTGCCTGCGAAAGAAATGGAAACGGCGCGCGAAAAGGGGCGCGCAGCCGACGAACGCTGGCATCTGCGCAAAGACGGGACGCGCTTCTACGTCAGCGGCGTGCTCTCTTCATTGCACGATGCGGAGGGCGTTTTGACAGGCTATGTCAAGATTGCGCGCGACTTGACCGACCAGCAGAACGCCGAGGAAGAACTGCGGCGCTTGAATAACGACTTGGAAGCGCGCGTGCGCGAACGCACTCTTGAGCTGGCGAAAGTGAACGAGTCTCTTCGCGATGAAATCTCCGAGCGCATACAGACCGAAAGGGATCGCGTGCGCCTGCTCCGCCAGATTGTCCGCGCACAAGAGGATGAACGTCGCCGCATCGCCCGCGAAATACACGATCAAATCGGCCAGCAGATGACGGCCCTCCGGCTTAATCTCGCCGCAATCGATCAGGGCTTTGCGGGAGACGGAGAACTGCGCGACAAACTGGAGCAGACGAAAACAATTGCAGAACGGCTTGACGCGGACGTGGATTTCCTCGCGTGGGAACTCAGACCTGCCGCCCTCGATGATATCGGCCTGACCGAAGCGATGGGCACCTTCGTACGCCAGTGGTCGGACCATTCCGGCGTGGAGGCGCAGTTTCACACCACGGGTCTCGACAAGGAGCGGCTTTCGCCGGAAACCGAAACCAACCTCTACCGCATCATGCAGGAGGCGCTCAACAACACGATGAAGTATGCACAGGCCAGGCATGTGGACGTGCTGCTTGAACGCCGCGACCATCAGGTAGTGCTGATCGTAGAAGACGATGGGGTCGGTTTCGACCCCAAAAAGCAGGCGAGTGCCGACGGGAATCAGGGAATGGGGCTGATCGGAATGCGAGAGCGCGCCGCACTCGTCGGCGGAACACTTCAGATCGAATCCAAACCAAAGGCCGGGACCACCATCTTCGCGCGCGTTCCTGTGAGGTTCATTGAAGAAGAAACGGAGCAGGCGCAATGAGCAAGCTGCGCGTCATGCTCGCCGACGATCACGAGACAGTGCGTGAGGGCTTGAAGATGATCGTCAACGCGCAGGACGACATGGAAGTCGTCGGTTTTGCAGGCGATGGGCGCGAGGCGGTAGAAAAGGCGCAGGAGCTTCTCCCGGACATCCTCGTAATGGACATCTCGATGCCGAAACTCAACGGTCTGAAGGCGACTCAGAAAATCAACGAGCTCTGCCCGCAGGTGAAAGTGCTGACGCTATCGCGGCACGCGGACGACGGCTACGTCCGCGAAATACTCAGCGCGGGAGCATGCGCGTACGTGCTGAAGCAGAGCGCGCCAAGTGAACTGATTCATGCTATCCGCGCGGTGGCTGGCGGCGGCAAATACATAGATCCGAAAGTCGCGGCCAAGGTGATGAGTACTTACAGCGATCGGGCCGTGCGAGGCGAAACGAGAGGCAGTTTGACTGATCGAGAGTCGGAAATCCTGCGCCTCATCGCGCTCGGCTACAGCAATAAAGAGATCGCCGCCAGCCTCTCACTGAGCGTCAAGACAATCGAAGTCCACAAAGCCAACGCGATGCGCAAGCTCAACATCACCAGTCGCATCGACCTCGTGCGATACGCCATCTTCCAGGGCTGGCTCCAGGAACACTGACCTACGCACAAAAAGCACAAAACCCGAGTTGGAGTTTTTCAAATCTCCACCTTTGCTTAAACTGTTTTGTGCCCTTTGTGCCTTTTTGTGGGTGCATAGGGATAGTCCTTATTTTCGCCTCGCTCCTTCCTAATAGCGCCGCAGCCGCGTTCGTGAGAAAACCATCTTTTCAAAAACTCATGAGGAGTGTTGGTAGATGAGCGCCTCGTTGCGATTTGCAGACGGACTATTAGGGCTATTTGAACTCGACGCGTCGGGGAAGGTGCTTTATTACCGAATGGACTCAGCCGCCGCATCTCCGGACGTGACGGGACACAACTTCTACGACGAGGTCGCGGCCTTTGAGAACGTCGATGAGTTCAGGCGTTGTGTGACTGACTTCACGAGTGGTGCAAAGGTCGCGGACAGCTTCGATTTCGACTGCCGTTACCAGGGTTCCGCGCACCCTGTCCGAGTGCTCATGGCGCGCATCTGTGAGCGCGTGAACCGGAACATCACGAAATCTGTCCTCGTGCACATTCGACCGGGAGTAACCCTCACAAGGCCCAGAAATGGAGAGATGGATGGAAATGAAAGAGATGTTGACAAATAGATTACTCTCCGGGATGCGCGACTCGGATTTCGCGCACCTGATGCCCCTTATTCAGCCTGTGTCGCTCTCGGCAGGAGAACGTCTGGCGGAGGTGGGAGAAACACCGCGGTATGTCTATTTCCCCGAGAGTTGTGTGATCTCGTGCCAGGCCAACATGCAGGACGGAAAATCTGCGGAGGTCGGGATGATTGGCTTTGAAGGAGTGGCCGACATCACCGGTCTCGTCGGTTCACGCCCGGCGGCACATTCTCTCAACGTTTCAATCGCGGGTAGCGCGCTGAAGTTGAGGAAGGACGATTTCCAACGTGAAGTAATGAGAAGTGAAAGTCTCCAGCAGTCGTTGTGGACTTACGCCGCCGAATACATCACGCAAGTTTCCCAGCGCTCTGCGTGCGCAGTTTTCCACATGGTGCAGCAGCGATTTGCGGTCTGGCTGCTACTGCTTTCGGATCGCATACAGGAAAACATAATTCAGATTACTCAGGAGCGTATCGCCGATCACCTCGGCGTGCGCCGCGCCGGCGTTACAGTCGTGGCCTCGGAGATGCAGGCTGCGGGCGCGATCAGTTACAGGCGAGGGAATTTGCGCATCAACAACCGGGAGACGCTCGAAGCTATCGCGTGCGAATGCTACGAAACCCTCTCCGTTGGCCCTCAACAAACCACCTATATGTAAATCCCCCACGAAGTACGGCAGAGGACAGACCCCCCCCCCTAAGCTGATATACAAGCTTAGACTTTGTCGGTATTCATCCGGGGGGAAGGGGTTAATGGAACACTCAGGGCAACGCCCGACAATCCTGATCATTGAGGACATTGATTGGATCCGTTGCGGCATGAGGAGAGCGGTCGAGCGTGAGGGCTACCCTGCTGCGGAGGCGAGGAATGATTCAGAAGCGTTCGAGCGCGCGGATCTGCAATCGATTGACATGATTTTGACGGAAGAGCAAGTGCCAACGTTCACGAACCTGATGGCACGCCTGTCCCAACACTCCACGTTGAGTACCGTTCCCGTTGTAATCGTCAACCCCGATTCCGAAGATGGCGCGCGACACGGCGACGCATACATCATTCCTGATTACGCCGATATCTCATCTTTCCTCGCAGTGCACCTGAACACTTAGCCACAAAGAAGCAAAAAAGCACAAAATAATTTTCCCGCTGCCTTTGTGCGTTTTTGTGCGTTTTTTTTGGGTAAGTAGTTTAGCGGCTCCAGTAGGATTTGATTCGCTCGGCCAGCATTGGGAACGGAACGTAATCGGCGCTGCGGCCCGCGCGTCTTAATTCACCCACCATTCGCATTGCCCCATCGGCGTTCCTCGTGTGCACCAGGATTGTTGAAGCACGCTGCAGTTCCGGATTCGAGCAGAGCCAGAGCGCTATCGCATATCCGGTTCTTTCATCGTCCGTCGAATCGGCGTGGTAATGCTCCGGATGCAGATCGTGATCGAGAAAGATCGCGTCGTAAGAGCCGGCGCTCAACAAGCGTTGCGCTTCTTTGACGTTGTGCGCAATGTCGATATAGTCGCCTTTGAAGCGAGCCGTGAACCAGCGATGTCGTCGTTTATCGTCGTCGAGGAGGAAAACGCGAATCGGGTGGCGTTCCGCGCGCGCAGAGTCGAGGCCAAGTTTTCTCAGCAACGATTGCCACAAACTCATATCGTTTGAAAGTCTCCCATAGAACCGAGCGCCGCAGCGCCCGGTTGATGGTAAAACTTCGTCATCCGTTACTGCTAAAGGCATTATAAGGTATCATGAAGAAGCTTTTACTGTTTCAATCTAGGTGCATAAGTGATAGACGAGGGCGAACTCCGCGAGGCGGAGAATACAGAGGTCTGCGAAGAATGCTTCGGCACCGGGACCAAACTCGATCCGGTGAAAGGCGCGATGGTTTGCCCTTGCCGGCGACCGGATCGATTCAAGAAGCTACTTATAGCAGCGCGTATCCCGCGACGGTACGCCGCGTGTTCGTTTGGAAGTTTCAAGAGTGCTTCCGGTAGTTCGCAGGATCGGGCGCTGCTCCGCGCGCAGAGTTTAGTCAATGAATATCCGGCCGTGGATCGCGGGTTATTGTTCATGGGCCCGGCCGGCGTGGGAAAGACGCATCTCGCGGTCGCGATCATCCGCGGCTTGATCGAGAAAGGATTTGCGGGCGTCTTTTCCGAGTTTGGCGCGTTGCTGAAAGAGATTCAGGATTCGTACAACCCGATCTCGAAATCGTCTGAGCTCAAAGTTCTGGCTCCGATCTATCAAACCGAAGTCCTCGTTCTCGACGAACTCGGCGCGACCGTCCCCACCGACTGGGTGCGCGACACGATGTATCAAATCATTAACAAACGATACAACGACAATAAGCTGACTATTTTCACCACCAACTACTCCGACGAGCGGCGCTCAGACAAAGAACAAGTGCTGGAAGATCGCATCGGAGCGCGACTGCGAAGCCGTCTCTACGAGATGTGCACGAAAGTGGTGATGGACGGCGGTGACTATCGGAGGTTTGGTTTACACGTTTAATGCCCAAACGCACAGACATAAAGAAAATCCTGATCATCGGTTCTGGTCCGATCGTGATCGGCCAGGCGTGTGAGTTTGACTACTCCGGAACGCAGGCGTGCAAAGCGTTGCGGCAGGAAGGCTATGAGATCGTCCTCGTCAATTCCAACCCCGCGACGATCATGACCGATCCGGAAACCGCGAACATCACTTACATCGAACCGCTCACCGTCGCTTCAGTCACAGAGATCATTCGTCGCGAACGTCCTGACGCGTTGCTGCCGACCGTCGGCGGGCAAACGGCGCTCAATCTCGCGATCGCACTCGAAGATGCGGGCGTGCTGCGCGAGTACGGCGTCGAGATGATCGGCGCGAATCGCGACGCGATCAAAGTCGCGGAGAACCGTCTGCTGTTCAAGCAGGCGATGGACGAAGCAGGGCTGGAAATGCCCCGCGGCGGTTTCGCGAAGTCGTGGGAAGAAGCGAAAGAGATTGTCACGCGAACTGGTTATCCCGCGATCATCCGGCCGTCGTTCACGCTCGGCGGCACGGGCGGCGGCATTGCATACAACCCGGAAGAGTTTGAAGAGATCATTCGCGGCGGCCTCGCGGCGTCGCCCATTCACGAAGTGTTGATCGAAGAATCGATTCTCGGCTGGAAAGAGTTTGAGCTCGAAGTGATGCGCGACCTCGCGGACAACGTCGTCATCATCTGCTCGATCGAGAACTTCGATCCGATGGGCGTGCACACGGGCGATTCGATCACCGTTGCGCCCGCGCAGACGCTGACTGATCAGGAGTACCAGTTGCTGCGCGACATGGCCATTCGCGTCATTAGAAAAGTCGGAGTGGAGACTGGCGGTTCGAACATTCAGTTTGGAGTTAATCCTGAGAACGGCGACATTCGCATCATCGAGATGAATCCGCGCGTCTCGCGCTCGTCCGCGCTCGCTTCGAAAGCGACCGGTTTCCCGATCGCCAAGATCGCCGCGAAACTCGCGATCGGTTACACGCTCGACGAGATTCCCAACGACATCACGCGCAAAACGCCGGCGTCGTTCGAACCCACGATTGACTACGTCGTCGCAAAGATTCCCAAGTGGGACTTTGAGAAGTTTCGCGAAGCTGAAGACGTGCTCGGAACGCAGATGAAGTCGGTCGGCGAAGTGATGGCCATCGGCCGCACTTTTAAAGAAGCGCTCTTCAAAGGATTGCGTTCACTCGAAGCCGTGAAGCCTTTGCGACTCGAAGACGTCTCGAACGACGAGTTGCAACGCAAGCTCGCTCGGCCAAACTCGCAGCGGTTCTCCTACATTACGTACGCGCTGCAACACGACTGGCCCATCTCTGAAATCTACCGCCTCTCGCGCATCGATCCGTGGTTTCTCGATCAACTCAAGCAGGTGATGGACATTCAGCGTGGCGTCGAGGGCCTTAAGCTCGAAGACATTTCGGCTGAGGAGCTGCGGGAGTTCAAGGAAGTGGCGTTGTCGGATCGCCGCCTCGCTTACCTGACCGAACGTTCCGAGGATGAAGTTCGTGAGTATCGCAAGGATTTGGGAATCATTCCGGTTTACAAACGCGTAGACACGTGCGGCGCCGAGTTCGAATCACACACGCCGTATCTTTATTCGACTTACGAGAGTGAAGACGAAGCCGCGCCGACTGATCGACGCAAGATCATGATCCTCGGTTCCGGTCCAAACCGGATCGGGCAGGGAATCGAATTCGACTACTGCTGCTGTCACGCGTCGTTCGCGTTGCACGAAGCGGGTTTCGAGACGATCATGGTCAACTGCAATCCGGAAACCGTTTCCACTGACTACGACACTTCGGATCGTCTTTACTTCGAGCCCCTCACGTTCGAAGACGTCATGAACATTGTCGACGTCGAGAAACCGGAGGGCGTGATCGTTCAATTCGGCGGCCAGACGCCTTTGAACCTCGCGATGCGATTGCAGCGTGCGGGCGTGAAAGTGATCGGCACTTCGCCCGACTCGATCGACCTCGCCGAAGACCGCAAACGATTCGGAGCGCTGCTCAAAGAGCTCGGCATACCACAGCCGGACAATGGCATGGCTGCTTCGGTTGAAGAGGCGCGTGAAGC
>JBKPPH010000347.1:0-10523 GCA_046733535.1 Acidobacteriota bacterium | reverse complement strand
CGGAAATCTCCCGCCTGCGCAGCGTGAAGTTGTTCCGGCAGACACTCCGGCGTCAACTTATCTTCGGTCGCAAAGAGCACCGCGTGCTCGATGACGCTTTCCAGTTCGCGGACGTTCCCCGGCCACTCGTAACGCATCAGCAACGCAAACGCCGGAGTGGAAATCTCGCGAATCCGCTTTTTGTACTTTTCCGCGTACTGCGCGAGAAAGCGTTTGGCGAGCAGTGGTACGTCGTCGAGCCGTTCACGCAACGGAGGTGATTTGACCTTGATCGTGCTGATGCGGAAATAGAGATCCTTGCGAAGCGTGCCTTCCTGAATCATCTGTGCTGTGTCGCGATTGGTAGACGAGACGAGACGAAAATCGACGCTGATTTCGTCTTCGTCGCCGAGTCGACGTAGTTTTCGCTCCTGTAGCACGCGCAGCAACTTCGTTTGGAGGTGCATCGGCATCTCGGCGATCTCGTCCAAAAGCAGAGTGCCGCCGGCTGTCGCCTCGATCAGCCCGCGTTTGTCACGATCAGCTCCGGTGAATGCGCCTTTTCGATAGCCGAACAACTCGGATTCGATGAGTTCCTGCGGAATGGCAGCGCAGTTAATGCGCATGAAAGGCAGTTCGGCGCGCGGGCTCTGAAAGTGAAAGGCCGAAGCGATCAACTCTTTGCCGGTGCCTGACTCGCCTTCGATTAGCACCGAGGCATCAGACGGCGCCGCAGTGCGAATGATCGCGTGGATTTGCCGCATCTTCGGGTGATGGCCGATGATGCCGAAATCATCGCCGTCTCGCATCAACGCGCTCTTCAGACTTCGGTTCTCGCGCTTGATGGCCTCGAACTGCAACGCGCGTTCGACCAGCGCTGTTACCTGTTGCGGCGTGAAAGGCTTTTCGATGTAGTAGAAGGCGCCGCGCTTGATGGCTTCGATAGTGATGTCGACCGAGCCATGCGCCGTCATTACGATGACTTCGGTGTCAGGCGAGTCGCTCTTGATCAGAATCAGCAAGTCGATGCCGCTCGCGTCCGGAAGCCGCAGGTCAGTGAAGACAAGGTCGTACGGTGCGCCTTTGAGAAACTCCTTCGCCTCGCCACCGCTTTTCGCGGCGTCAACGTGATAGCCGAGATCAGTCAAGATCAATCGAAGCGCATCCGTCACGCTCGGCTCATCTTCGATTACAAGAATCCGGCTACGAGGATTCTTAGGAGGCATTGGCAATCTCCTTCTGCGCGGCGGGCAGCGTGATGCGAACCGTGGTGCCCTCTCCGGCTCGACTATTCAGAGAAATGGTGCCGCCGTGCTGCTCGATAATTTTTTTAGCGTACGGCATACCGAGACCGAGCCCTTGCTCCTTCGTTGTAAAGAAGGGCTCGAAGATTTTTTTCGCGTCTTCGTCACGAATTCCGCGACCGGTGTCAGTGATCACGAGTTGCAGATTCTGCGCAATCCGTTCGATGGCGATAGTCAAAGTGCCGCCCTCGCGCATGGACTCGATCGCGTTGAGTATCAGATTGATTAACGCGCCGCGCAGGGACGACTCGTCGAACATCGCGATGGGTTCGTCTCGGCCCATCGCGAGACGCACCTCAACTTTGTTCGTAGTTAACTGCGGCCGAAGTAGCTCGAGTACATGGTTGACGGTCTGCTTCAGATCACCGGAGCGCAAGTTGAGACTGAGCGGGCGCGCGAAGCTGAGAATCTGCTCCACACGGTTAATGAGGTGATTGATGGTGTCGACAATTTTATCTACCAGCGAAGCTTCGCTTTCTGAAAACTTGTCAGACTTGCTCTTGAGGTGCATTGAGTAAAGCAGCAAACCCGCAAGCGGGTTCTTCACCTCGTGAGCTACCTGCGCCGCGGCGCGTCCGAGGGCGGCGATGCGTTCCTGCTGTACGAGACGTTTGTGGGTTTGGACGAGTTCGGCGGTGCGCTCGGCGACGCGCATCTCGAGCTCTTCCGCGTATCGTTTGATTTCCTGCTCGAGCCGGCGCTTCTCGTCGGTAAGGCGCTTCTTCTCCGTTGCGCGCGCGACGGCGTTGAGCAGCACGTCTTTGATGATCGGCTTGGCGATGAAGTCATACGCGCCCGCGCGGACGATCTCCGGTATCACCGACAAGTTTGGTTCGCCAGTGATCATGATGACGGGAACATAAATTTCGGCGTTGCACAGTCTCTGTAACAACTGGATACCGCTTTTGCCGGGGAGATTGATGTCGACGACGGCGACGTCCAGATCTTCAGGGTCGTGCACGGCGGCGCTGTCGTAATCCGCTGCGATTAACACGGAGTAGCCGGCGCGCTTCAAGAACTCGCCCATCGTGAGACGGATGCTTGGTTCGTCGTCGACTAGTAGAACGTTAGCCATATCTAAACGTATTCAGCCTCCCACGCCTCGATCGCGGTAAGCTCAACGATGAATCGCGTGAACTTCCCCTCTTCGCTTTCTACATTGATCCTGCCGCCGAAATCACGAATGATGCCGAAGCTGACACTCAGACCAAGACCCGTCCCGCCCGTTTCGCGGCGCGTCGTGAAAAAGGGATCGAATACTTTTCCCAGGTCTTCGCGTTTGATCCCGACGCCGTTGTCATAAAACTCCACGCGCACAATGTTGTCGCCCGCGCGACGGGCCGTGATTTTGAACAACTTGCGTTCGACGGAATCGGCGGGCTTCGCTTTAAGCGCGTGATGCGCATTGCTGATCATGTTCACCACAACCTGCCTGAGACGCGAAACGTCGGCGCGCACTAACGGGAGATCCTTCTCCAGGTCGATCTCGACAGTAATGCCGTCCTTTTCAAACTGGCGTCCGAAAAGCGCGATCGACGTTTTAATACAATCGGCGAAGTGCGCCTGCGTGAGTTCGTACGTATCCGCGCGCGCAAAAGTCAGCAGCCCACGCACGATTTTGGCGATTCGTTCACCTTCGTCGATGATTCCGTCGATCATCTGTTGCTCAAACTCCGAACGCGGCGTTTGTTCATCCTTGAGGAGTTGAGCGAAGTTGATGATGCCGTTGAGCGGATTGTTGATCTCGTGCGCGACGCCCGCCGAAAGCTCGCCAATCGAAGCCATCTTCGAAGACTGGTAAAGCTGGCGTTGCATTTCTTCTCGTTCGCTTTCGAGTTTCTTACGCAACGAGAGATCGCGGAGAGACATGATCATCACCGCTTCGCCGTCAGTCGACAACGGAGTAAAGGAGACTGAGACCGGCAACGCCCGGCCCTCCGCAGTTTGGATTACCAACTCACTCTCACTCGAAGTATGGCCGTCCACCGCCAGCAAGTGGTCCAGTGCTCCGTTTGAAGCGGTCTTACGAAAGAGCTCGCGGATGTCGTGGTCGATGCAGTCCTGTTGCCGGCGACCAAGAATTTCACAAGCTTTGTTATTGGCTTCAATCAGATGGTGGTCTGACAGGCGCACGACGCCGATGCCGTCTCGTGCCTGTTCAAACAGCGCGCGGTAACGTTCTTCACTCGCTTGCAGTTGACGTTGTTGCCGGTGCACTACGCGGAGCAGCAGCGTTACGACCATCGCATCGACAGTTAAAGAAATGAAGACGTGTTCGACCCGCTGTTTGACATTCCAGCGCCGTTCCGCATTGGCGTCGCCGGGATACCGTGCGTCGACCCAGGCAAAAAATGGCGGGCGCAGCGTTTTTTCCCAAAAAAGAATGACGCCGATAGTCAGCAATAGAGTGAGGACGGCAAAGAAGACGATGATCTTTAAATCAAACCTTCTGTTCATGGCAGACCTCGACTTACATGACGATGTCGTGCGCGCCGCACTGTCTGGGCGGGAGGTGTTCGTGAGCGCACGCCGGCTTGAACGATTGAACCGGCGGCGTCTCTTGCGGCGCTAATAAGATGTAGCCAGCAGTATATCTTCGCGAGGAAAGAACCGGAAGGGGCCACAGATTTTCGCCGCCGAACTCAGATTAAACCCCCGAAAATCCGGGGCCAAAGTCGTGGCTGAAACGTTAGTCGACGTTTTCCCATACACTTTTAGAGCTTGCTTTAACACGCCAAAAGGATGTGACCCATGTCCACAATCCAAGAGGATTCTGCCCGGCCGTTCGTTGATTTCGATCAGGAAGTCCGCTTCGCCGTGGTGCTCTACGGCGGCTCGTCGCTCGCCATTTACATCAATGGCGTCGCCCAGGAACTGCTGCGACTGGTGCGTGCCACCGCACCCGACGCCCGCGCAGAACGAGTGCACCTCCGCGATAAAGATCTGCGCGCATCCGAACGCGTTTACCGACGGCTCGGTCGTGTGCTCGGACGTCAGGCGGTTCGTGGGGAGCATGCCGCCGTCGATGGTCAGCACCCGCAGCCTGACGCGGATATTCGCACACGCTTTGTGGTGGACATCCTCACGGGCACATCCGCCGGCGGCATCAACGCCGTCTATCTTGCGAAGGCGCTCGCCAACGATCAGGACATGGATGAGCTGAAGCACCTGTGGGTCACAGAAGGAGACATCAACGTCCTGATCAACGACGAAGAGTCGTATAAGAACTTGGAATTTGGAATCAAGGATCTCCCGGGCGAACCATGGTCAGTGCTCAACAGCCGACGCATGTATTTTAAACTCCTGGATGCACTCCGTGGCATGGACAAGAAGCGGACCGCTTCCCCAAAGGGCACATCGCCGCTAGTCGACGAGCTGGACCTCTTCATCACAGCGACCGACATGCAAGGCCGTGTTTTACAACTGCGTCTCGCCGACAAAGTCGTAAGCGAATACCGCCACCGCAACGTGTTTCGCTTCCGGTACCGAAACGCCCGCGCGAGCGGTATTGAACAGAGCGACTTTGGTCCGGAGTACAACGCCTTTCTTGCTTTCGTTGCCCGTGCGACATCCGCACACCAAGCTGCCTTCTCGCCCATCAACCTGAACGATGTGACGCCAATCCTCGAGAAGTACCCGATGAAAAAGGAGTACTCGGCTGCCGAGAAGGCGTTGCGTGATTTTTACAGCGATTATTTGCTTCAACTCTCAGCAAACGAAGATGGATGTAAGCCTCCCGACCAGGACGAGTTGGCCGAAGCGTTCCGCAAGCTCTGGTTCGTCGACGGTGGCACTCTCGATAACAAACCATTCAGCTTCGTCATCGGCGAGTTGCCGTTGCGCAATGCCGATAATTTCGTTGACCGCAAATTGCTCTACGTCGAGCCGTCGCCTGAGCATCTCACCCGGACGAAGTCTCTGGAAAAGCGGCCGCGAATTGTTCAGAACGCGCTCGCGGCACTCTCCTCGCTGCCTCGTTATGAAACCATTGTCGAAGACCTGACGCGACTGCTCGAGCGCAACCGGATGATCGAGCGACTCGACCACATCATGCGCGGCATGGAAGCGGACCTTAGCCGGTTACCAAAGAAAAAACCGCGCAAACGCGAGCAGTTCCTGGAAATGCTTAAAGACCCGCACGAGCTCACTGACTGGATGCAGAAACAGGGCCCGTCGTGGGGCAGCTATATGCGGTTGCGAGTCGCGGAAGTAACGGACGATTTGACACTCCTCGTCGCGCGCGCCGCTGGGTTCGATGAAGAATCAGACGAATTCCTGGCAATCCGTTATCTCGTACGTGATTGGCGGGACAGGCAGTACGACGCATACATGACGGATAATAAGTGGTCCCAACTGCAGTTTCTGGTTGAGTTCGATCTTCTTTGGGCGATACGGCGTATTCAGTTTGTCATTAAAAGACTGAACGACGTCGCCTGCCTAACCGAGAAGGACGAAAACGCCCGTCGGATCGCCGGCATTCCGTACCAGGAAGCGAAGTCATCTGTCTTCCCGAGAGAAGGCGAATTCACCGAGTTCCACAGGGCAGTACGGCATTTACGTAAAGACCTAAATAAAACCTTCGTCCGGCTTCGTCGTAAGCGCCGGAGATTTTGGTCGGCTGGTGCGACAAACCCGTTTATAAACTCAATCGCGCGTCTTCAGATCACTTCCCAAGATCTGCTCGGCCTCCTGCATGAACCGACAGACGAGAAGCGCCGCTACAGAGCCACACAGCTCATGAACACTCCGATTGATAGTCCGGAAACCGCAAAGAAGCCGCCGCTCCGCATTGATGCCGTCGAAGACCTGGCGAAAGAGATCAAGAAGGAACTCGGACGTATCGCCATTGCGACCCGGAATAAGCTGTCAAAGACACTGCGTCCGCACGCAGCAGGTGCAGGACCGGAATCATCGAAGTGGGACACCTTCCTTCGCGAGACGCTGTGGTACTACTACATCTCCTTTGAAGACTTCGACCAGATTGCGTATCCCTTGCTGTATTCGACCGCCGTCGGCGCTGAGACTGACATCATCGATGTCTTCCGCGTCAGTCCGGAAGACGCAACCGCGCTAATTAACGAAAACTGTCCGGTCGATGAACGAGGGCGAGCTGCCTCGACAGGCAGGCGCGTGCGGAAACTGGCGGGCACGACACTTGGAAATTTCGGCGCCTTCTTCGAACAGAAGTTCCGTATCAACGACATCATGTGGGGCCGACTCGACGCCGCTGAGCGTATCATCGCTACGGTGCTCACCGAGAACGGCGAGGTACGGCAGCAATTGACGGATCAAGCACACCGCGCGATCCTGGTCGAGGAAAATCTCTTCGCTGATAAATCAGCCGCTGACGACATGGACTTGCAGGCACTGGTCTGGCGCGCGCTTGATGTGTGGGACAACCAGCAACGTCGTATCGAACTGCTCAAGCAAGCAGCGCAAAAATTAACCGGGAACAATTCCGCGACCCGAAAAACAAATATGCCGCTGTTTCGCGATTACCTGAATAAGCTCTGCGCAGGCGCCGAACCGTGTGATCTGTTCAGAGAGGAGTTCATGAAGGACTACGACGCGGCACGGCAGTTCACGTCGGACGGTACGCTCAAATCAGCGAAGCGCGCCAACCGCGTTCTTAACGACATGGCCGGCGGCTACTTGCCCCCCGCCAGTGAAAGAAGCTGGACGCAGTGGATCATCACCTGGCTTGGCCGCCGTATCCGCACGTTTGTCGAGGCTGCGATCGAGCCGGATGGATCAGCTCGGCGTGTGCAGCTTGTGAGGCTGGTGATAGCGTACGGAATTTCCCTGGCGATACTCGTGCTCGTGCCCTGGCCGGCATTTTACCTCGTGCGCTCGGGGCAATGGCCCAAGCTTGGTTGGATCGCGATTGTCCTATCGGTGCCGCTGGCGCCGATTCCACTGGCGCTGACGCTTGGCTATAGCATCATGTGGCACAAACTCAGACGCAAGCTCGTCGGCCTGATGCCACGGCCCTCAAAAACCTGATGTTGTTACGTGTGGACCTTATTGGAAGTGATAGCTCACGCCGAACATTCCATGATGCGTGCGTAACAGAGATTCCGCAGTGCCAGCCGCTATCTTGCCGCGTTCGAGGCCCGCGACAAGGTGCGCTCTGAGTACGATAAAACCGAGCGCCGAATGAACGAGGCCGTCGGAATGCTGAAAGCCGTTATCGCCGACCCACGCTTCGAAAGTAAACGCAGCGATGCCGAGCGACTAAAGTCCGAGGTAGAGGAAAAGTGGAGAGCCATTGACAGAATGTGGGACCTGCTTCGCGGCTCAAACCATCCGGTCGTCTCATTCATGTTAGACAAGGGGAAGGAAGAAGATGAGTATCGCAAGGGACGCTGCACGGCGTCGCAGGTGGACACGGGAAACGGGTTTGCTGACTGTGTGGGATACGACGGAAATGCCTGCCTGATCGTCGAGTTCAAACGGAACAATAGTCGGGCGATATCAAAAGGCTTGCGGCAATTGGCAGATTACAAACAAGGTCTCGAAAACAATCAGAGCAAGCGCCAGGACCTATAATAATAAAAGCAGCAGCTTCGCTACTTGTTCCAGGTTTGATACGCGCGTCGATTGCTACACGCTCTGCCCGCAGATCGACGCGGATGGAAACTTCCGAACCACGTCCGCGGAGTGGTCCACGGGTTGCCGCTAGGGTCTGGCCACGGAGTGGTTTCAGAAACACGGATTCTTCGTGCAAAGACGGTTGTACTTCTTCATCACTTCCTTCAAGCGATCGTGAGGAATCGCATATACGGTGTTGCCATTGATGCCGGTCATCGTTTCCGCCGCAACCATCGCGTTGATGATCGCTTCTTCAGTTGCTTGCACCGTCGCCGCGAAGATCGGGTTGATGCGATCGTTCGGCAGCATCCTCACGTTGGACAGACTCGTTTCCTTTCCGGCGCTGACGTTGGCAGTCGAGAAGGCAATGAAGATATCGCCCGATGAATTGCCGCCGATGCCGCCATTTTTTGCAATGCCGAGCGCCGCGCGTTTCACCACACGCTTCAGTTGATGCGGAAGCAGTGGCGCGTCGGTAGCGACAACCACAATGATCGAACCCGTGTCTGCTGGACCTTGTTTCGGCATCAGATCCGTGATCTCACGACCGACAGGAACACCGGCGATCGTCAAACCGCTGCGCGCTCCGTAATTCGCCTGCACCAGCACGCCAACCGTATAGTTCGCGTTGTCGATTTCGAATTTTCGTGACGAAGTGCCGATTCCGCCTTTGAACTGGTGGGCCACCATGCCCGTGCCGCCACCCGTATTGCCTTCCGCCACTGGTCCTGCTGCAGCCTGGTCCAATGCCTGGGCCACGTGTTCGGGCTTGACGTGAAAACCATTGATGTCGTTCAGAAATCCATCCCACGTTTCGGCGACGATTGGCAGTGACCACGGTTGAAAAGTCTTGCCCTGCTTCTTCATCTGCCACGCGATGACCGCATCGCGCACTGTGCCGACACTGTGCGTGTTTGTAACCATGATCGGGCCTTCGATAAAGCCAGACTCCTCGACCCACGTCGTACCTGTCATCTCGCCGTTTCCGTTGAGTGTAAACCACGCGCCGAATACTTGATCGGTAGAGTTCTTGCCGCGCGGCAGGACCGCGGTGACGCCTGTTCGCACAGGACCTTTCCCCGGAATTAACTTGCCCTCCCCGGAAATGAGAGTCACCTGCCCGACTTCGACGCCTGCGACATCTGTAATTGCATTGAGTGCCGCTGGTGTTCCATCGAACGGAATGCCGAGATCGCGCGCTCGCGGTTTAGCTGGCTTCGTTTGCGCAGCAACAGTGACGAAGCACAAAACGAGACCTGCAATGATCATCAATGCTTTAAGTGACATGGATTGCTCCTTGTGTCTGGCTTTCTATTCGCGCCGAGCGTAAGTCTACGTCAACAATTCCTCAACCCGTTGTTGATCCGCGAAGAAAATGTTCTGTGCCGCAGCGTACGGAGCGAGGTCATCAACTCGCGTTAAATCGGTCTTTAAGCTTAGGAGATTTACTGGTGCAAATGCTGAAGTACCCACCTGTCCGACCCAACGGGACAGAATCTGAGATCGAACAACGTGTAGAACAGCTCGTTGAACTTGCCACGGCTTTAGTAATCGAGATCGAGACTTTGCAATCCGAGCTTTCTGTTGATCGCAACCAACCTGGCCCGATCGAGGTCGAGAAAGACGGTATCGACTTCTACGAAGAGGTGGAACGATACGAAATCGCGTTGATCAAGGACGCGCTAAAGCGATGCGGCGGTAATCAAACGCAGGCCGCAAAACTGCTGGGCCTCAAAGGCACCACTCTCAATACAAAGATGAAGCACTACGGACTCGCCCCCGTACGACCCACCGTGCTGCGACGCGCGAACATTGAATCGCCGAGCTGAGTTTTGCAAAGGATCGCTTTGCTATTTGGCGAGATTGCAACAGGTGCGGCCGCCGGCGAGCGTCTGGATATCTCCGTATGCGCGAATTATCTGTAACCGCCGCAACACGTGGAATGCGCACCGGTGAGCTTGGTTTGATATTTTGCCTCGTAAAAAGTCTTGACGTCCTCAGAATCGCTTCGGATTCCCTCCGCATTCCACCGGGATAATATTTTGTTCGAAATGGTGACGGTTACACACACGCGGTCGTTGACATTGATTCCTTCGAATTCTTTGCGGGTCAATATTAACTGGTCAACAACAATTTCATTACCCTGGTATTCACCCTCACAGACTTTATCCACCCGATACTTCGCCAGCCGGTAAACAGCTATCAAACCGCTGTCGAATCCGGGGTCTGGTCCAAGTTTCTCAACGGTGCCCTCGAAAACGATGGTATTTGAAGTTGGCAGTGTGACGGGTATCTGTGTCTTATTCACTTGGTGACAACTAGTAGACGCGAGCAGCATCAGGACCAGTTTTATTTGGATTAGAAACGGGTGTCGTAAGGCTGCGGGCGAGTTGGTCATGCATTCCTACCTAGGGCAGCAGGGCAGACCCGGATTGATCTTCTTAACTTTATCGGTCGCGATATAAAAAATCTTGACATCGTCCCAAGGACTCCGAATTCCCTCGGCGTTGTGCCGAGCTACTATGTCTTTTGAGATTTCCACGGTCACACACACCCGGTCGTTGATATTAATGCCCTCGAATTCTT
Source organism: Acidobacteriota bacterium (assembly GCA_046733535.1). Taxonomy (GTDB): domain Bacteria; phylum Acidobacteriota; class Blastocatellia; order Pyrinomonadales; family Pyrinomonadaceae; genus PSRF01. Next base: position 63 of record JBKPPH010000347.1, on the reverse strand, counting down.
TCAAGTCAAATACAATTTGATCAACTACAATCTGTGTACCCTCATATGTACCCTCACAAACTC
>JBKPPH010000346.1:0-27558 GCA_046733535.1 Acidobacteriota bacterium | reverse complement strand
GCAACAGGTCATCGACGCGCTGACGGACGTGTCGGTTAGTTCAACCGTGGGCGCGCAGAGCGGGTTTCAGATGAAGTTTACGCTCGGCAAAAACTCGATGCTCAGCCAGAGCCTGTTGCCGTCAGGATTTTTCGATCCGCGGCAGCGCGTCGTGATCACAGTCGTCGTCAACGGCGTCTCTGAAGTTTTGATGGATGGGATCATTACGAAACAGGACGTCACGCCGAGCAGCGAACCCGGCAAGTCGACACTCACGGTCACGGGCCTCGACATTTCGGCCCTCATGGATTTCATCGACCTCACCGGTATTCCGTATCCGGCGATGCCGAATTTCGTGATCGTCGACATCGTGCTCGCCAAGTACCTGCTGTTTGGCTGCGTGCCGGTTGTGATCCCGGACCTTATCAACATGATCAAGAACCCGCTCGAAAAGTATCCGAAGCAAGTGGGAACTGATTACCGGTACGTGACAGCGCTGGGGCAAAAGAGCGGCTACATCTTCTACATCGATCCTGGACCAGAGCCGGGGATGAGTATCGCTTACTGGGGACCGGAGTTTGGTGGCTTTCTACCAACTCAGCCGGCGTTGAGCATCAACATGGATGCGGCGACGAACGTCGAGTCGCTGAACTTTTCCTACAACGGCCTGGCGGCGACGCAGTACATCGCGACGATTCTCGAGCCGAATTCCAAGTTTCCGATCCCGATCCCGATTCCCAGCATCGATTTTCTCAAGGCGTCGCTTTCGGCGAAGGCGCCGACGCCTTTGAAGAGCAAGGTCATTCCCGATCTCGCGAGCAAGAGTTTTCCTGAAGCCGCGCTGCTTGTGATCGGCGCGTTGATGGCGACCGACGATGCGATCTCCGGCTCGGGCTCGCTCGACGTGCTTCGCTACGGGCACGTTTTGAAAGCGCGACGCAAAGTCGCGGTGCGCGGCGCGGGCGATTATTACGACGGTCTTTATAACGTGAAGAGCGTGACAAACACACTCAAGCGTGGCGAGTACAAACAGAACTTCACCCTCGTTCGCGGTGGCGTGAAGTCGTCAGTCTCAACAGTCGAACTATGAGCGACGGAACAACAAAATACTACGGTCTTTATCGCGCGTCGGTCGTCAACAACATCGACCCGATGCAGGAGGGACGCATTCAGGTGATCGTGCTCGAGCCCGGTGGGTTCACCCCATCGTCATGGGCCAAGCCGTGCGTGCCGGTGGCGGGCAAGCAATCGGGCGTGTTCGTCCTCCCGGCGATCAACTCGGGCGTGTGGATCATGTTTGAAGAGGGCGATCCGGACCAGCCGGTGTGGATGGGCGGCTGGTGGGGATCGGTCGCGGAAGTGCCCGCATTTGCACTCACCGGCAACCCCGTTAGTCCCAGCATAGTTATGCAATCAGGACTGCAAAACATGATCAGCATCAGCGACATGGCTGGGCCAACGGGCGGGATCATGTTGAAGACGACTACCGGCGCGTTCATCAGTATCAACGACGTCACCGGCATCACGATCTCGGACGGCAAGGGCGGGATGATCACGATGCTGGGCGGCGTCATCACGCTGAATCAGGGAGCACTTTTGATCAAGTAAGGAGGAAGTTATGCCTGGATTCTTACTTCATGTCGGCGCGACGGTCCAATGCGCGCATCTTGCGCCTGCACAACCGACGACGCCGAATCCGCGTGTGCTCGTTATGGGCCAGCCGACCGTGACGATGATCCCGCCGTACGCGATTACGGGCTGCCCGTTCAACGTCAGCGGCGGTCCGTCGCCATGCGTGACGGCGCAATGGACCACCGGCGCGACGCGTCTCTTTTCCAACGGCCAACCATTGCTGTTGCTCGACAGTCAGGCTGTCTGTGCGCCAAACGGCACCCCGCTGGTGATCCTCGCAACGCAAACGCGCGTAGTTGGGACGTAGGTACACCATGATGAACATCGACTTTCCATTCCACTTCGACACGCGTGGCCGAACGGCGACCACCGGCGACGATGATCACGTGCGCGACATGATCGAGCAACTGCTCTTCACCAATCCCGGTGAACGTGTCAATCGTCCCGACTTCGGCAGTGGCCTTCTGCAATTGATCTTCGCGCCAAACAGTCCGGAACTCGCCGCGGCTTTGCAGTTCACCGTCCAGGCGGCGCTCCAACAATGGCTCGGCGACGTGATCCAGGTGCAATCGCTCGACGTGACCAGCGAAGACTCTACGCTGCAAGTCGAATTGAAGTACCTCGTGCTCCGCAACGGCGAACAGCGCACCGAGACCTTTGTCCGTGGAGGTGTGCAATGACTCTGAAATGCCTCGACGAGCGTCGTCGCCACTTGATGCGCGACCAGGCGGAAGGCGGCCTGAACGGGATCGATTACATCGAGATCGTCGAGGGCACGCAGCAGCGTCTGTTGTGTGTCCACTTCTTCGGCGAGTTGCCGTCGCTGGTGCGCGCGAACGTGCGAATCGAGGGCGGTCGTCGCATCCGCGATATCAAAGTCGTCGACGTCGAGCCGCACGAGTCAGACGATCCGGAGCACCAGGATTGTTTGCGCATCCAGCTCGATCGCGCCGGTGATTTCTCCTGTTACAAAGTTTGCCTTTACGAAGTGGACGACGAGGGACTCACGACAGACGAGTTTCTGAAAGGCTTCGATCCGCGTTACGTGTGCGGGGAGTTTAGTTTCAAAGGCGAATGTCCGAGCGATCTCGATTGCAAAGACGAATCGGTGTGTTTACCGGAGATTACGCCGCCGCCGGAAATCAACTATCTCGCGAAGGACTACGCGAGTTTCCGTCAGTTGATCTTCGATCGCCTGTCGCTGCTGCTGCCTGATTGGCAGGAGCGGCACGTACCCGACATCGGCGTGGCGCTCGTCGAAGTGCTGGCTTACACAGGCGATTACCTCAGTTACTACCAGGATGCGGTCGCCACCGAAGCATATCTCGATACGGCGCGGCAAAGAATCTCGGTGCGCCGTCATGCGCGTCTCGTCGATTACTACATCCACGAAGGCTGCAACGCGCGCGCGTGGATCACGATTGACACCCGCGACGATCTCAACAATCCAACACTGACGTATCGAGATATTTACTTCACTGCCGGACCTGATGACACGGACGCGATCGTGTTCGAGCCGCTCGTCCCCAACCCTGACGCGCCGATTCGACTCTTCAAGGCGCACAACGAAATTCCTTTTTACACGTGGGGCAACGAGGAGTGTTGTTTGCCGAAAGGTTCGACGTCAGCAACCCTGCGCGACGAATGGATCGCCGTCAAACCTCCCGAGCCCGAACCGGAGCCCGAGTATGAGCAGAAAGGGAAGTACAAAAAGGGCTACTACCCGGAACCCGAGCCGGAACCACCACCGCCGCCAATACGCAAGCTGCACCTGGCGGTGGGTGACGTGCTCATCTTCGAGGAAGTGATTGGACCAAAGACGGGAAGTCCGAACGATGCGGACCACACACGTCGTCACGTCGTCAGGCTGACGAAGGTGACTCCGGTGGAAGATCCGCTCGTAACAGAGAAGCCGACTGATCGGGAAGAAGAAGAGACGACGGATGTCGAAGCGGAGTATTCAGAAGAAGAACCGCAGGACTCAGACGATGAGCTTCCGATACCGCTTGTTGAGATCGAGTGGGCGCTCGAAGATGCGCTGCCGTTTCACCTGTGTCTTTCCGCGCGTCTTCCAGTTCCCACGGATCCCGTGAAGAAGAAGGAGAAGAAACCGAACGACGCAGAAGAGAAGAAACCGTGTGAGCTCGTAACGCAAATCAGTGTCGCTCGCGGCAACGTCATCCTTGTGGACCACGGACGAACTATCGCGAGTCCCGAGTATCTGGGGCAGGTTGAGCAGCAGAGTATTCTCGGCGAATGTTCGTGCGAAACGAGCGTCATGGATCTCACGACGACGCCCAAACCTTTCCGGCCAGTGTTTCAACAAGGCCCGTTGACGTTTAGCGAAAAGGTCGACTGGACTGCGCCCGCTGCGCTGACTGTCAAACAAGATCCGCGCAACGCTCTGCCCCAGATCCACTCGCTCATCGGTTTGCCCGCGAAGTGCGAAACGACACCCGGCCAAGAGAAACCCGACGTCCTGCCGGATATAAAGCCTGACGACGAGCAATGGCGTTGGCATTCTCGTCAGGACCTGCTGGGAAGCGGCGAACTCGATCGCGATTTCTTGGTTGAGATTGACAACGACGGCCGCGCGCATCTGCGCTTTGGCGACGGTGAACTCGGACGCCAGCCGCAAGCGTGCATGATCTTTCACGCGCTCTATCGCACCGGCAGTGGACCATCGGGCAATGTCGGCGCCGGTGTGATCACGACGATCGGTTGGCGCAACAACAAGAACGTTAGTGGTCCCACTTTGCGCGCCCGCAATCCGTTGCCCGCCACGGGCGGTGTCTCGCAGGAGCCGATGTCGGAAGCCAGACTCTTCGCGCCGAAAGCATTTCTGAAACAACTCGGACGCGCGATCACTCCTGACGATTACGCTCGACTCGCCGAACGTTACCCCGGCAGGAAAGTGCAACGCGCCGGAGCTTCTTTGCGCTGGACCGGCAGCTGGTACGCCGCGGAGGTGTCGATCGATCCGTTCGGAAGCGAAAGCGCTGATCCGGAGTTGTTCAAACGGATCAAGGGTTATCTGCATCGCTATCGCCGCATGGGCCACGACGTGGAAGTCGAGTTGGCTCGTTACGTGCCGCTCAAGATCGAAATGCAGATCTGCGTCAAGCAGCACTACCTGCGTGGCCACGTCGAGGCCGCGTTGCTGGAAATTTTCAGCGGCCGCGTGTTGTCTGATGGACGTCTCGGGTTCTTTCATCCTGACAACCTCACGTTTGGCGAAGGCATTTACCTGAGCAAGCTGGTTGCGGCAGCTCAGGCGATCGCCGGCGTTGAAAGCGTGCGCGTTACGAAACTCGAACGTCTCGGCGAAGGTGATCGCGGCGAGCTGGACCAGGGAATTCTCGAACTCGGACCACTTGAAGTGCCGCAACTCGATAACGATCCCAACTTTCCTGAACGCGGAACGTTGAAGATAACGATGAGAGGTGGGCGATGAACTGCAACTGCGGATGTGGCGGAAGCTTGCCCTGCGGATGTTGTGAAGGCGTCGAGATCATGACGCCGGCAACGATCGGCAATCGGCCCGGCCTTGACGCGATCGAGTATCGCGCCGGCACGCACGGAACGTTCCTCGAGACGATGAAAGCGCGTCTCGCGGGCAGCGAGTTCTCCTCCATCGCTAACTTGAAAACGCGTATCACGGATGATCCCTCGATCGCATTGCTCGACGCATGGGCCACAGTCGCCGACGTGCTTACTTTCTACCAGCAACGAATCGCAAACGAAGGCTATCTGCGAACGGCAACCGAGCGTCGTTCAGTGTTGGAGTTGGCGCGACTCGTCGGCTACTCGCTGCGGCCGGGTGTCTCCGCGAATGCTTATCTGGCCTACACGCTCGATAAACCGATTGCAGTTCCTGCACTGATCGAAAGACCCGACTTGGCGCCTGAGCCGCCTGATCCGCTCGTGACAATTCCCGAGGGCAGTCGCGCGCAGAGTGTCCCTGGACCAGGTGAGTTGCCGCAGTCGTTCGAAACTTCAGACGACCTCGTCGCTCGGTTCGCCTGGAACAATCTTCAAGTGCGACTCAATCGTCCGCAGAAGATCGATGCTGAGACGCGTGTCATTTATCTGAAAGGACTGCCGCTGTTGAAGCCGGGCGATCCGATTTTGATTATCGCGAGTCCGCCCGAACTGTATCGCATCGAAACCGTGACGCCCGACGCTGCCAACAATCGGACGAAGGTAACGTTTCGACCGTGGTTGGAAATCGAGTTGCCGCCTGAACCTTCAAGCGCATTGATGGAATCGGTGGCCGCGATCGCGGAGCGGTTCAGCGAGGTTGAGCGGTTCAACATCGTGCGTAAGAGCAAATCAGCTCGCGAGGTGTTGGCCGTGCTCGACCGGTTAAAGCGAATGACTTCGGGCGGCAGTACCGCTGAAGAGTTGAAGACGGTAATCGAACACGAAGTGCAGCCTCAGCTCAAACGACAGCTTCGGGTCGCGATCGCAGGCAAGTTCACGCGCGTCGAGCCGTGGGTGAGGCTGATCATCGAGGAACTCGACATTGCACTCCGCGGCAAAACCCGCGTCCCAACAGAGAAGCTTGATGGCAAGGGGGCAGCAGCGAAGGCGGTCCTCGATCTCACGGCGGTGCTGCCCGCGTTGTCCAAGCCTCCATCGATTCCGCCCAAGGAGCCGCAAGATCTGGAGCGAAGCATCGGCGGTTCACTGGGCAGCACTACTGACATTGCTCCGCAGTTGCTTGTCTCGCTCAAGCCGGAGCTGAAGCCGATCCTGTACAAGGCATGGGAGAACGTGCCTGTCACTCCGGCGCCTGTGTTCGAAGCCCACGCTTTCAAAGTGCGCGCATCGATCTTTGGTCACAACGCGCCGCTCGAGCCGGTCAGGAATTCAACCGGCGTCATCACTGGCAGCAAGGAGTGGGACCTTCAGGTGCCCGGAACCTCCACCAACGAGACAGTCCAAATCGTGCTGGGCCAGGACCCGGACGGAGCGTTTTCTGCAAACATCATGGTCGGTGAAGAATCGACCGGCTTCGTCGGACTCGATGCGGATTCCATGACGATCGATTTTCCAAGTGTTAACGATCGTGTGGAAGTGACGATCAATCGCCACGTCGGGACTGAAGGACGAATCAGGGTCACCTTCCGTTTCTTCAAGCGACCCATAACGATTCACGTCAATGTCAAGGATGGGGAGTTCATTTCTGCTGTCTCCTCGCCAAGCGAGGGACCACTAACTCTCTCCGCGCCGACTCAAACTCAACGAGACATCAACATCAGAGGCCAACTCCGGATCGCTGGAGCAGCAACGAGCACGGAAGAAGCGAGAGTTTCGTGGCTCGATGCACCGTACGAACAGATCTTGCCGAACAGTTGGGTTGCTTTCGAAAAACCCAGCAGCGTTATCGATCCCGTCACGACGTTACCGACAGAGTCGACACTTGTGATCACACGCGTGCTTGACGTCTCGGAAAGATCTCGCGCCGCTTATGGCCTCGCGCAGAAGAGTACTCGTTTGCGGCTGGAGAACGACTGGATCAACCCCGCTCCCGGACAGGATTCATTTGAAACAATTCGCGGCACAGGGGTCTTTGCAGGAAGTGAGAAACTTGAACTTGCCGAAGAGCCGATCGACGACGTGATCTCAGGGAACGAGATCGAGTTGGACGGTCTTTACGATGGTCTCGAGTCTGGCCGCTGGCTGATCATCTCAGGCGAACGGGCCGACATCACGAGTGGCGCCGATCAACCATCGGAAACGGCGAGGACCGCGGCCGCTGAACCTGAAACGCCGATCCCCGGCGTTCCTGCAACTGAGCTCGCCATGCTCGCCGCTGTCGAGCAGCGATTCGACCAAAATTTGCAAGGCGACAAGACACACACCTACCTGCGTCTCGCAAACGGTCTTGCCTATACGTACAAACGCAACACGGTGATCGTCTACGGCAACGTCGTGAATTCGACTCACGGTGAAACGCGGAAGGAGGTGCTCGGCAGCGGTAATGCAGCCAAGGCGCTCCAGGAGTTCACCCTCAAGCAGAGTCCGCTGACGTTCGTTGCGGCGCCGAATCCTGATGGCGTGGAGAGCACGCTTCAGGTGCGCGTCAACGACGTGCTGTGGCACGAGGCTGACGGGTTGGCGGAGCTTGGACCAAACGATTATCGCTACGTCACGCGCACCGATGACGAAAATAAAACTTCCGTGATCTTCGGCACCGGTGAACATGGAGCGCGCTTGCCCACCGGTCCGGATAACGTCACTGCGGTTTATCGCAACGGGATCGGTAAACCGGGAAACGTCCGGCCGGATCAAATAACATTGCTATCAACTCGGCCCCTCGGCGTCAAAGGAGTGACGAATCCGATGGGGGCTTCGGGCGGAGCGGATCGTGAGTCGCGCGATCAAGCCAAGCGCAACGCGCCGCTCGCAGTGACCGCGTTGGACCGGCTCGTCTCGACGCAAGACTACGCCAATTTCGCGCTCACTTTCGCCGGCATCGGCAAGGCTTCAGCAGCGAGACTCTCGGACGGGCAGCGTCGCCTGGTCCACCTGACGGTGGCGGGCGCCGACGACATTCCCATCGAGAAGACTTCCGATCTCTATCGCAACCTCAACAAAGCGTTGCGTGACTTCGGCGATCCACATCAGCCGGTACAGATCGTGTTGCGCACGTTTTTGTTACTGGTGATCGAAGCACGCGTGCGTGTGTTGCCGGATTACCTGTTCGAAAAAGTTGAACCGAAGATTCGCGCGGCGCTGCTCGATCGGTTCAGTTTTGAGCGGCGCGAGCTCGGACAGGATGCGCTGCTCAGCGACGCCATGGCCACGATTCAAAGTATCGAAGGCGTTGCTTATGTGGACGTCGACAAGTTCGATTGGGTCGATGAACAGAAAGTGGTGGAGCACCTCGGTGGACGTGAGTCGCTCGGTCTCATCATTGAGCGCCGCGAACGCATTCCGGTGTCGCTCGCGATGATCGATACGAATGAGACCAACCCGGCAGCACGCATCAAGCCGGCCCAGCTGGCATACATGAGCCCGGATATTCCAGACACGATCATACTCTCGGAGATTTCCTCATGAACAAAGCCGATCGTCTATACGAGCTACTGCCGTCGATCTACCGGATGGTCGATACCGAAGAAGGCTACTCGCTCCAGGCGCTGTTGCAGGTGATCGCGGAGCAAGTGAACATCGTCGAAGATGACATCAAGCATCTTTATGACAACTGGTTCATCGAGACGTGCGACGACTGGGTCGTGCCTTACATCGGCGAGCTAATCGGATTTCAGCCGGTGCATGAAGCAGGCGAGCCCGGCGATCCGCGAATTGCGCAGGGACACGCGCGCAACAAGATTCTGATTCCACGGCGCGAAGTCGCGAACGTGATCAGCTACCGCCGTCGCAAGGGGACGCTGGCGTTGTTGGAGTTGCTCGCGAACAACGTGGCCGGTTGGCCCGCGCGGGCAGTCGAGTTTTACAAGCTGCTCGGTTGGACACAGCATCTCAATCATCCGCGAGTCAGACGTGGACAACCTGCGAATCTCGGGGCCGGCGAAAAGCTCGATCTGCTGGGCAGTCCCTTCGGCAAGACCACACACACCGTTGACGTGCGTCGCCTCAACTCGCACCGCAGCACGGGTCGCTTCAACATCGGCAGCGTCGGTTTGTTTGTGTGGCGTCTGAAAACTTATTCAGTCACGCACACTCCGGCGTATTGCATTGAGGAAGAAGGACCCGAGTGTTACACGTTCAACGCGCTCGGCCATGACACTCCGCTTTACAACGTGGCCCAACCGGAAACATCGCCGACGCACATCGCGGATGTTTTGAATCTCCCGACTCCGATCAGGCGCCGGCCTTTCGAAGATCACACCGACAAAAAGAGACCGTCCAAACCCAGGCACGCATCGGCAGACTATTACGACGATAGCCTCTCACTCTGGCTGCTCGAGCGTGACAGTAAGCAGCAAATGCAAAAGATCCTCATACCGCGCGAGTCCGTGATTCCAGCGAACCTGAGCGATTGGCACAGGTTTCGTCCGGCTCGTGGTTTTGTTGCTGTCGATCCGGTGCTTGGCCGAATCGTGTTTCCCTCGAATCAAAAGCCGAAGCGCGGCATCGTCGTGTCGTATCACTACGCTTTCAGCGCAGACATCGGCGGTGGTGAGTATGAACGGCCGTTGTCTGAACCTGCCGGTGCGCAAATCTTTCGCGTCGGCGAGAAAGAAACTCTAAAAACGATCGCGGCGGCTTTGGACGCCTGGAGAAAACCTGATCCGAGCGAGCGAGCGCGCGCCGCTGTGATCGAGTTACAGGACAGCGGCGTTTATACGGAACAGATCAGTATCAATCTCGATCCGGGTGAGTACTTGCAACTGCGCGCTGCGCAACGCAAGCGTCCCGTGCTGCGATTGTTGGATTACCAGTCGAGCCTTCCTGATGCGCTCAGCATTCAGGGCAGGAAGGGAAGCCGGTTCATCCTCGACGGTCTAACCATTGGCGGCCGCGGTATTCAGATCAATGGCCAGGAAATCAGCTCCGAGGATTTCGATAGCCCGGCACCGTCGAGTGACGACGATCTCTGCGACGTTACTATTCGCCACTGCACACTCGTTCCGGGTTGGAGTCTGGAATGCGACTGCGAGCCACGGCGCCCGAACGATCCGAGTATTAAGCTGGAATACTCGGTCGCGCGAATTCGAATCGAGCACAGCATCCTCGGGAGCATCACCACCGAAGCGAGAGAGCGCGCCAGCGAACCGCAACAAATTCAGATCACCGACAGCATCGTTGACGCTACGAGCGAGGAACGGATTGCACTGGGCAGTTCGAGAGGGGCGGTCTCTTACGTCGCGTTGACGATTGCGCGATCAACCGTCATCGGGCGCGTGCAAACGCATTCTATCGAGCTCGCTGAAAACACGATCTTCAATGGCGTCGTCACCGTCGGGCGTCGCGGCAGAGGCTGCGTGCGGTTCTGCTATGTGCCTGACGAATCGCGTACGCCGCGCCGTTACGAGTGCCAGCCTGATCTGGTGAAGCAAGCCGTCGTCGAGAACGCAGATGTCCCTGCTGAAGAGAAAGAGGCGGTGATGGAGCAGGAATCCGATCGCGTGCGACCGGTATTCAATAGCTTGCGCTACGGCACGCCCACTTACTGCCAACTCGCAGAACGTTGCGCCGAAGAGATCACGCGCGGCGCTGACGACGAATCGGAAATGGGAGTCTTTCACGATCTATTTCAGCCCCAGCGCGCGGCCAACTTGCGCGCGCGACTGGATGAATTTACCCCCGCCGGCATGGATGCCGGCATCGTCTACGCAAACTAGGAGGAAACCATGCAAGGCGAATTCAGAGGCGATTTCAGCCGCGACAGTTTTGATCCGATCAAGCGCTTCAGTCGTGTGCTCATGCAACAAGGGCGCGTGCAACTCGATTCCGATTGGAACGAGCAAAGCGACATTCTGTTGCACTACCTGCGCGCGCTGGCGACGGATCTCATTGGACCACATGGCGGAAGCGGCCAGCCCGGGTTTGCGTTGATTACGACTGACGCCGAGATCGATAACATCAAAGACCCGACCGGTAACCCGCTCCCTGAAGAGGTGCGGCGGCAGTTAAAGACCTCCCTCAGGGACAGTGGCTTCCTTTTTGGAACTGGCCATTATTACGTGGACGGTTTGCTGTGCGACAACGACAGCTACATGGGCTTCGCCGAACAGGAGGGCCATCCGTTTGCCGGCACTCTGAGTCTCGACGAGATTCGTGAAGACACGGGAACGTTCCTCGTCTTCCTCGATGTTTGGGAGCGTCACGTCTCGTGCAACGAAGACGACGACATCTGTGAAGTCGCGTTAGGTGGACCAGACACGGCCACGCGCGGCCAGATCGTTTCGGCCGTGTTGGTTCCGGCGCCTGGACCAGCAAGTGCGCGACTCTACGATCAGCAACAGTTGGCGGATGACGTAAAGAAGCTCAAAGACGCGCAGGCCGCGAACGACAATCCAGCCATCGAGGCCGCGTTAAAGACGCTCAACGATTTTGCCGAGCAGGTTCGACTCGCTTTGCGCGGATCGAGCAAAGCTGCTTTGCGCGCGCGCGCCAGAATCACTGGCCTGCCGGAAGGCGATTGCAACATTCGACCCGAAGCGCAGTATCGCGGTCCGGAAAATCAACTTTATCGGGTCGAGATTCAGCGTGGTGGGGTTGCGTGGAATGGAGTGACTGCCGGCGAGGAGCCTGCGGGCAATGCGAATGTCGCGGCCACGTTCAAGTGGTCGCGCGATAACAGTTCGATCTATTTTCCGATTTTGAACTTGCAGGGTGATTCGGTGCGGCTTGCGAGTCTTGGACGCGACAGCAGTCGCAGTTTGCAGGTCGACGATTGGGTGGAAATCATCGCCGACAATCGCGTGTTGCAGGGACAGCCCGGGCCGGTACGGCAGATCAAGAGTATCAATCCTGACGAGATGACGATCACGCTGACCGAAGCAGTTGATCTGAGTTACGACGAGAGCAGCACGCAGCATCCGGTGTTGCGGCGTTGGGACCAGCGAGACTCTGATGGTGTCCCGGCGGAGAGTGTGTTGTTAGTGAAGGAAGGTACGGGCGAAGATCTGAATTGGATCGAGCTCGAAGACGGAGTTGAGATCCAGTTTCCGCAAGTGGCAGGCAACATCTATCGCGCCGGCGACTACTGGCTGATTCCGGCGCGTGTCGCAACAGGCGACGTCCTATGGCCCAAGGTCAAGCAAGGCACCAAGACAGTGGCGAAAGCCTTACCGCCGCACGGCATCGAACACCACTACGCGCCCCTGGCCATAATCTCAATCGACGGCGCCCAAAAAATCACCGTCGAACACGACTGCCGTCGCATCTTCGCCCCATTGGCCAAGTAGATCGCAAAACAGTAACCGCAGATTTACGCTGATGAACCCAGATCAATCTGCGTTCATCAGCGCAAATCTGCGGTTATTGTTTTCTACACGCTTCGCGCAGGGCGTTGAAGGTGACGACGTTGAGGTTGGCTTGCATTTGATTTGGTTGGTCGCGGATGTAGCGAGTGAGAGTTGTAGCGATCTCTTCGTCTGACATCTTGGCGCTGCATGTCTTCAGCCAGTTTAGATTCGCTTCGGGCGCGCCGAAGAAGGGTGCGACGAGCATTCCATTGATCTCACCCGTGACGTAGGCGCGCTTCTCGGTGTCAGCCATGTCCAGATAGTCTTTGCCGGTGAAGAAACCAGGACTGATTTTTACTGTCTGCTGGTTGCCGTCAATGGTGATGAACGCGATGAGCGCGACTAGCGGCAGTAGAAGTTTCATGGCGGGCCTCCAAAGACCATTGTCACAAAGACGCACAAAAGGCACAAAAGCACAGCTGCATTTACATCAGCTTTGTGCTTTTTGTGCCTGTTTGTGGCTTACTTTTTTCTGCCCTCTTACTTCGAGATAACCCCACACGCGATACGCGCGCCCGAGTTTCCTGACGGATCAGTTTTCATATCATCGGCAGCGGCGTGAATCACGAGCGACGTGCCGCCGTTACTGAAGAGCGAATGATTGTCGTCGCCGAGATTAACGCGCAGGTCAGTCACCGTCGAGTTTGCAGTTCCATTGGCCTTCACCATGAAGTTGTTCATGTCGCCGGCGTGTGGGCCTTTCGGATTCTTGAGTCCGTGCATTTTGGAGTCCGGGTTGAAATGCGCTCCGGCAGACTCAAAGCCCGGTCCCTCACACTTCCCGACCTGATGAAAGTGAATAGCATGCTGGCCGGGCGGTAGATTTTTCAGGTCCAGCTTGATCCTCACTCCTTTGCCCGACGCAGTTAAAGTCGCAGTACCGACCGACTCGCCTTGTGCGTTCTTCAGTTCAACAGTGTGTCCCGAATGCTGCCCCGAATGCTGTCCCGCAGCATACGATATCAGGCCGCCGATAATTATTCCGGCGACGATCCATGCAATAAATTGATTTTTCATTCCTCCCCTCCGCACCACAGAATTATTAACTCTTAATGCTTTCCGGCTTCAATGCTTTGCTCGTGCTGCCGTCCACGCGTCGTCGGCCCAGCGCGATAAACGCAATTAACGCCGACAGCATTAGCAGCCATAATAACGGACGAATGCCACCGAACAGCCGGCGGCCCCAGCCATAGTTTGCAGATGAAGAAAGCTCAGCAGCGGTTGCACTCAAACCTGGGCCATCGAGGCTTGCCTTTGACTGCGCCAAAATATTTCGCAAACCCTCGAGCGCCTTTTTCTCAACTACGCCTCGTTTAATTTTGCCGAACGGTCCTTCGAGACCGTCGGCGCGCGAACGATTCTCGTAAACCAGGTAGGCGCCGCTGTCCGGCACCTTCACGAACGCCGTCAACGCCAGAAAAGCGTTGAAATAATGGTTTGCGTAAATCTGCTTCGACGCAACGACTGCCTGTGGTCCAATATCAACGTTACGACGATAAATCGTGATGTGATTGATGGCGATGACAGGCTTGAGGCCAAACTTGATCTTGGACCAGACAATCGCGTCTTCGAAGAGTTGCAGGCCTGACTGTTTGTCAGCAAGCACATCGTTAACGTAACCGGACGCGCCTGTGAGCGCGCGGTGTTCGGCTGCGACACTGATCTCGTCACGCTTGTCGTTGTACTCGATCAGTGCTGCATCCCCACGACTGCGATAGTCGCGCACGTAATCGAGAAGCAGTTGCTTGAAAAGATTCGTGGCTTTGAGTTGATAATCAGGCGCCTGCCAGTCGATCTCGCGGCGAAACCGCTCAATCATCGCCGCGGATAACTTCACCTGGCACTCGCCGACAATACACTCTTTCAAATCTTCAATATCTTGAACGTCCACCGTGAGATTTTTGAGATCCGCGAGTGACGGCTCTTTCGCGAAGCTGCCGATTTCGAGAATCGCAGCATTGTTCTGCCGGGTCATGCTTTCGCGATAAACGCGGAGAAAGTCGTCAGCGCTGGCGCGGATGTTTACGAGGCCCGATACGGCCACTTCCCGTTTGTCCGACACCGGCACGAGTCGAGCAAACGGCTGCTCGCGGGACAGTGTCGCGAAGTCGGTCTGTTCGAACGCCGCCTTTTCGACGAGGACCTTCTGAAATTCAGTGAAAGACGCCTGGGCCAGGGCTGTGCTGGTACCTAAGCAAACGAGAAAGGTACAAAGAAGGCATTGATTACGCGTTAACATACGGGACCCTGTCTGCGGTGTGAATTCTTTTGTTACGCAAATTGCGTGACGGCACAGCTTGTGGCATGAGCCGTGCCAAAGTGGGGGATAAGCCGGGGTTAGAACCTAGATAGAATAAATGCGGAATTCGAACGTGTTTTCGAAGAAAGGATTAGAAATGCAAACTGTAGCAAGCGCTGATCTCGCTGCTCTGAAAACCAAATTGCGGGCGACGTGGATTGCGGGTGATTTTCACCAAATCGCAAAGTCGTATGTTGCCGGGGCAGAGAAGTTTATCGAGAATCTGAACTTGAAACCCGGGATGAAGGTATTGGACGTGGCCTGCGGCACTGGAAACCTGGCGCTGCCGGCCGCGCGAGCCGGGGCGATCGTGACGGGCGTCGATATTGCGCCAAACTTAATCGAGCAGGCGCGGGAGAATGCCAAGCGCGAGGGGTTGAATATTCAGTTTGACGAAGGCGACGCCGAAGCGCTGCCGTACGACGACGACAGTTTTGATGCAGTCGTAACGATGTTCGGGGCGATGTTCGCTCCCCGTCCTGAGTTGGTGGCGGCGGAACTGAAGCGCGTTTGCCGCCCGGGCGGTTTCATCGCGATGGCAAACTGGACACCGGCTGGGTTCATCGGACAGATGTTCAAAACGATGTCTTCTCACGTTCCTCCTCCTGCGGGTATGCCGTCGCCGCTCTTGTGGGGTAAAGAAGAAACTGTGCGTGAGCGTCTTGGTGAAGGCATCGCAAAGCTGGAGTCGAGGCCTCAAATGTGCACGTTCGAGTTTCCGTTCCCGCCGGCGGGAACTGTCGAAACTTTTCGCACCTATTACGGTCCGACAAACAAAGCGTTTGGCACACTTGACGAAGAGAAACAGGCGGCGTTGCGGGAAGATCTCGAACGACTTTGGACCGAGTACAATCGAGCGACTGACGGTACCACTTCGGTCGACTCCGAATATCTGGAAGTGATCGCTATTCGAGCGTAGTTTAGTGAGGTTAAGAAGATGTTTCGGAAGACGGCGTTGAGTTTAGTACTCGTACTTCTCTCGCTGACGGTCGTCTCTTCCCAAAATATAATGCCGCCGTCACAGCCGCAGACTGGTCCCGGAGGGAAGCAGTCCGTGCACGGCGGCGTAACCAAAAACCGCTACGGCAAACGTGGGCAGGAGTATTGGATCTTTGAGCCTGACTCACCGAAGCCGCGTTCCGCGCCCGTGATCGTTTTTCTGCACGGGTGGGGCGGCATGAATCCTCTGTATTACGGCGCGTGGTTGGACCACCTGGTGAAGCGTGGCAATATCGTGATCTATCCGCGCTACCAGAGCAATTTGTTGACGCCGATCACCGACTTCCTGCCGAATACGCTGCACGCAATCAAAGACGCAATCAGTCGTCTGCAAACTGAGCCCGGTCACGTCAGTCCTGATTTGAATAAGTTTGCCGCCGTGGGCCATTCGCTCGGTGGACTGCTGGCGGCGAATGTCGCTGCGCTCGCAAGCGAATGGAGTTTGCCGCGCGTGTCGGCGCTGATGTCCGTCGAACCGGGCATCACCGACGACCCGATAAACGTTCCCCTGGCTGCCTTGAAAAAGATTCCGGCGGACACGCTGCTGCTCGCACTCGCGGGAGATCAGGACACTTTAGTGCGCGACACTGATGCGAAGAGAATTTATTACGAGTCGACGCGCGTTCCTGCGAGCAACAAGGACTTCATCACGCTTGTTTCCGACGCGCACGGAACACCGGGGTTGATCGCCAGCCATCGTGCGCCAACCGCACTTGATAAGGATTATGACAACGGTGAAGGTGTGGGCGGCGCTCCGGCAAATCGCGTTGGAGACGCGCCACAAACAGGCGGGCGTGATCGCCGAGAGACGATGATGGTCAATGCCCTCGACTTCTACGGCAGCTGGAAACTCTTCGACGCGTTATGTGACGCAGCGTTCTATAACAAGAACCGTGAATACGCGCTCGGCAACACGCCGCAACAACGGTTCATGGGCGTTTGGAGTGATGGCGTTCCCGTGAAGGAATTGAAGGTCACAGATAAACCGTGAATCTGATCCAATCTTTTAATCCTATCTAACCCAAACGGAACCATCGCTGTACTCGATTCGATGAATGATCACCCGCTCTGTGAACTGATCTTGATACTTCTTACCCAGTGAGTTTACGTTGACAAGTAGTGTAGGTTGCCTCGTGAAGCGCTTCTCCAACACCTTGACCTTACCGGGAGAGAGCTTCGCGTCGCTCTTGATTCGACGATATCCCATCAACTGGAGCGTCTGCGGATCGAGAAACTGATACTCCCAATCGACAGACTTAATCGTCTTTGTCCCGTTGTTCTGCACCTTCAACTTGTACACGTAAGATGGGAACGCCGAGGCCGCGGGTGGTATCGGTCGAGAAGCCGGAACCGGCATCCGCGCTTCTGTCGGTTGATTCGGCAGGCTGTAGTCTCGCTGCCTGATCGCTGCCTTTTCGATGCGTGTCTGTTCGATCAGGGCCTCGTTCGGACCGAGAGGATTGGAGCGGATTCCCGGAGACAGAGGCCTTTTGCTCCAGCTTTTCTCGAGCACGATCAAATCAGGCGGATTGGAAGACGCGTTGTTTTCCTGGGCGACGACGGCTGCCGTTAACAGCAGCAATATTAGAGTAGCAAAAGATGCGCTTTTCATGTGGGAGCTCCTTCCGCAACTACCATCATTTACGACGGAGAGACCGAGGAGAGTGTCGTCGTGTGTTTGTTAGACCACTGCGTCAAGAGTAGCCGAAACAGAGCGACTCGGCAAACTTTCAGGACACTCCCGCGAGACACATTCAGCAGATTCTCATGAACTTGCCGTACGTCAGCGCACAAACCCGCACTTCCGATTACCCGTAAATTTTCATCGCCGGACACAAGTGGCCCACCGCCCTTGTGATCCGCCCTCCCCGGCATTAAATGAACTAGTTCAGGAGGAGAACATAATGGGTAAGAAATTGGTTTTACTAGCTGCTTCCGTTTTTGTGGCGCTGTTATGTAACAGCGCCGCTATGGCCCAGGACGATTACAAGCGTTTCGAGTTTTTTGTTGGCTACTCCCACAACCGGGTTGACGTTGGTCCAGTCGAAGACTTTGATCCCTCGGACGACCTCGAGTTTAGCGACATCTTCGACGAACGCGAGGGATTCAACGGTTTCAATGCGTCGGTGGTCGGCAACTTCAGTCGCTACCTCGGTGCGAAGTTTGACTATTCATACCATCAAAAGTCTTTCGGCTTTGGCGGTGACAACACCACCATAAGACTGCATAACATACTCGGTGGTATCCAGGTAAAGGACAACTCTTCGGAAGGCAGGTGGAAACCTTTCGCGCATGCGCTGATAGGTGTCGGCCGCACTTCCGCCGACCTGTCAGAGTTTGACAATACACTGGAAGACTTCGACGACGCCGGCTTGGCCGGTGTGATCGGCGGCGGACTCGACGTGCGCGTCAGCCCGCGCATCGACATTCGCGCGTTTCAAGTTGATTACAATCCGATGCATTTCGACTTCACTGACTTTGGTACGACCGGAATACCCGGCACGCCTGCTTTTCAAGGCGACCTGAAACGGACGTTGCACAATTTCCGCTTCGGCATTGGTATCGTTTTCCACTGAGCGCCCTCCCAACCCGAAGACTATGGCCCAGGATTGCCAAAGCAATTCTGGGCCGCTTTGTACCAACGAATAGATCGTCTGCGAATTCGCCGGGCCATTTCGTCCCAAATGTGTTGACCGCCTCAGAGCGCGCTTCTATTCTCCCGCCTCGCACGGAATCAGTGACAACAGGTTCAATCGCTCTCCCCGCTTTCTACAACCGGACTCGTCTGCTCAAAGGAGTAATAGCTAAACAATGCGACACGATCATCCTAAAATGTTCATTACCTTCCTCAGCTTCACACTGCTTATTGCCTTTACGGCTTGCGAAGCGGTTGAGACAAACCACGCGGGCTCTACCAGCGCATCCGCTTCCAATGCGCCGATCGGAAAGATTCCTGTTACCACTTCGTCAGAAGAGGCGCGCAAGGAGTTTCTTGCGGGACGCGATCTCTCCGAAAAACTTCGCATCACGGATTCGATCGCACACTTCGACAAAGCCCTCTCGCTCGATCCGAACTTCGCGCTCGCAGAGCTCCTCCGCGCGAATGTTTCGCCTACGCCGAAAGAGTTTTTCGATCATCTCAAGAAGGCCGTGGCCCTCGCCGACAAAGCGTCCGACGGTGAGCGCATGTTGATCCAGGCTGCTGAAGCAGGCGCCAATGGAAACCCGACAAAACAAAAAGAGATCTTCGACAAGCTGGTTGCTGCGTATCCAAACGACGAGCGTGCGCACTTCAACATCGGGGGCTACTACTTTGGCCAACAGGATTTCACCGAGGCCATTCATCACTACAAACGGGCGACAGAAATCGCGCCCGACTATTCCACTGCCTTCAACATTCTGGGTTATGCGTATCGACAGAACGAGAACTACAGCGAGGCAGAAAACGCGTTCAAAAAATACATCGAACTGATCCCCAACGATCCGAACCCGTATGATTCGTACGCGGAGTTGCTGCTGAAGATGGGAAGGTTTGACGACGCGATCACGCAGTACAACAAGGCGTTGTCCATTCAACCCAATTTCGTCAACTCTCATTTCGGGATCGCCGCGGCGTTGATTTACAAGGGTAAGACCAGCGAAGCGCAGGCCGAGTTGCAGAAGATGACGGAGAAGGCCAGGACCGATGGTGAGCGGCGCACGGCTTTGTTTGGACAGATGATCGTGGCGGTGGACAGCGGCAAGTTGGACCAGGCGCTGGCGGAAGTCGACAAGCAATATGCGTTGGGACAAAAGAACAACGACGTGCCGGCGATGACAGGCGATTTGCAATTGAAGGGCAACATCCTGCTCGCGATGGGAAGACACGACGACGCTCGGAAGGCGTTTGAACAAGCGGTGAAGATGACGAGTGAGTCGAACCTGTCGCAGGGAGTCAAAGACAACGCGGCGCGATTTGCTCATTACAATCTGGCTCGTGTCGCGGTGGCGAAAAAGGATCTGGCTACGGCGAAGACGGAGACCGACACGTTTCGACAGGGCGCTGAAGCCGCGAAGAATGCAAATCAGGTGAAGCTGGCCCACGAGCTGTTGGGAAGAATCGCGCTGGAAGAGAAGAACTACGATACGGCGATAACGGAGTTGGGCCAGGCGAACCAGCAAAACCCTGACGTGCTTTATCTGCTCGGTCAGGCTTATCAGGGCAAGGGCGATACGGCGAAAGCAAAAGAAAGCTTTACGAAGGCGGCGAAGTTCAATTCACTGCCGCAGTTGAATTACGCGTTGGTGCGTTCCAAAGCCGAGAAGGCACTCGCTTCGTAAGAGGTGTCACGCATTGCGGCCCACAGAAGGCACGAAACTCATTTTTGTGGGTTAGGTGCCTTTTTGTGGCTACGTTCGAGGCGCTTCTTTCGAAACACGAGTTTACCGAACTGCACAATGATCGTTGCGCCAGTGGCGAACAGCAGGCCGAGCTGCAAGTCATCACCGTCCGCGGTCAATTCGTACGTGTACAAGTCTCCGATACTTTTTGCGTAAGACTCCTCGTCCACGAACAGATCACAGCTCAGTCGTTTTACGTTTCGCAAGTCGAAAATGTAATGCGCCGTCTGCTCGTAATTCAAAAACTCTACGATGACGGAAGTATGCTGTCGATTAATGCGGAATGGTTGCGTGCCATCTGCGATAAACCCGAGGCCGTCGCCAACCTGAAGAGATAACAGTCTCGCGTCGTGAAGCCCCTCGCTGCCGTAACCATGGCGAAAGAACTGGAACGCGTCTCGACTCAGTCGATCTTTCAACTGGTCCAACTGCCGCATATACTGGTTAAAAACAGAATCGAGTCGCGCTTCTGCTTGCTTGTGCTCGGCCGGACTCTGCTCGATCCAGTCATTCGCGGCTGCAATCAGCTCTTTCGTGAAATAGCGCATACTCGTCACTAATTCCGCAGCGAAGACTTCTCCTTGACGACTTGCCGCGGATCTTTATCATCACGCAAAGCTATAAACTTCGAGTGGCGCAGATGGTTGCCCTCCGTCCATTCCGTGAAGTCAATTTGCGCCACCAACTTCGGACGCAGCCATTGAATGCGTTTCATCACTTCCGCTGTGACTGCTTCGCCACGGCGGGCGCTTTGGGGTTCGGGAAGGTTCGAAAACGGGCAGCGCGCGGTCTTGAGAGTTTTGAAATTCTCCGCGATCTTTCGTCGTAAGGCCGGCGTGAATCCATTCTTGATCTTTGCGATGAAGATTAGATCTTTTCCCTCGTAGTAACCAGCGAGCAGGTAATCAAAAACGATCGTGCCGGGCTTGTAACCACCGATCACGAGTTCCTGGCCCTTGTTGGTTTTATACTTGAGCCACGCGCCGCTGCGCTCGTCGCTTTCGTACCTGCTGTCTGCTCGCTTTGCTATTACACCTTCGAGACCTGTCTGCTTCGCGGCTGCGATTAACCGCTTCGCGGATGTGGTGAAGACGTGCGACAGACGCACGGGATCGCGCATGCCCTGGAGCGCATATCGTTCCAGCAGGAACCGACGTTCTGACAGTGGCAAGTTCCGCAGGTCCTTACCTTGATAAGCGAGTAGATCAAACGCGTAGAAGTAAAGCGACTCCTGTCTGAGACGATAGTTTTGCAGCACAGAGAACGTGGGTTTGCCGTGTGCGTCGAGCGCAACAACTTCACCATCGATTATCGAATCGTCGCTCAGGAAATCAAAAGCCGCTGCTATGCCTGGGAAACGCGGATTGAGTTCATTCCCCCTGCGCGAAAAGAGTGTTACGCGCCCACGCTTCTTCATAACCTGCGTGCGATAACCATCGAGCTTTAGCTCATAGAGCCATCCGCTTTCTGTTGGCACACGCTCAGTCGGTTTCGCCAACATCGGCTTAATAAACCCGAACCGCGCTTTCGGCAAATGTCTCAAGTCAACGCTCATGGGTGATTACTCATTCATGTAAATCATGCCCATCTTAGCTGCGATTTCCGGGATCGAAGAAACGTCTTGGCCACGTTTTGACATTTGTAGTAAGGATTCGAGGAAACAACCATGCCCATGCGAAACCCATCATCCGTTTCGAGCTATCGATCAGGCGGTCGCTGGACAATCCTGCTGATACTTACCGCCACGGTCATCAGCGCTTATTTTGCCGCTGCCCCCGGGAGTGTTCATGCAGCCGCAGCCACCGAGTTGTTCTTCTCCGAGTACGTCGAAGGCTCATCCAACAACAAAGCACTCGAGATCTTCAATGGCACCGGCGGAACGGTGAACCTCGCTACCCAGGGTTATAACGTGCAAATGTTTTTTAATGGCGCAACCACCGCCGGGTTGACGATTAATCTCACCGGTACAGTCAACGATGGCGATGTGTATGTGCTCGCGCAGAGCACCGCCGATGCCGCCATCCTGGCCCAGGCAGATCAGACGAGCAGTGCGAGTTGGTTCACTGGAGATGACGCTGTGGTGCTGCGCAAGGGCACGACGATCGTCGACGTTATCGGGCAGGTGGGGTTTGATCCAGGCACGGCATGGGGAACCGGCTCGACTTCCACGGTGGACCATACCCTCCGCCGCAAAACGACCGTCTGCGCCGGCAGGACCAATGGCGGCACTGCCTTCGACCCCGCAGTCCAATGGGACGGGTCGACTATCAATACGTTTGGCGGCCTCGGCTCGCACACTTCAACGTGTACCAGCGATAGCGCACCCGCTGTTGCGAGTACGGCTCCCACCGGCGGCGCTACGAACGTCGCTCGTAATGCAACTCTCACGATCACTTTCAGTGAACCCGTAGACGTGTCCGGGATTTGGCTCTCGCTGACTGGACAGACGAGCGGCAGCCACGGCGCTACGATCAGCGGCGGCCCGGTGAGTTTCACCGTTGATCCGGACACTGATTTTGCGAGTGCTGAAAGCGTGACCGTAACGGTGTTTGCCGCCCAATTGCGAGATCAGGATTCGATCGATCCTCCGAACAATCCGACTGTCAACTTCTCATTCAGCTTTACCACCGCGGGCGGCGATAGCTGCGGCCCGATAACGACGCCCGCCACACCGATTCACTCCATCCAGGGCAGCGGTTTATTGAGTCCGATAAACGGTACGGCGAACATCGTGATCGAAGGAATCGTCGTCGGCGACTACCAGGAAGCAACGCAATTCCGCGGCTTCCACGTTCAGGAAGAAGATGCGGACGCGGACAACGATCCGACGACGTCAGAAGGAATTTTTGTTTTCGATAACAACTTCGGCGTCGCGGTCAAGCCCGGCGACAAAGTGCGCGTTAAGGGCACGGTCAACGAGTTTGCGACCGGCGGCAGTGCATCACTTACGCAATTGACCAACATCAGCAGCGTCACGGTGTGCGGTGGCGGCAACAGCGTTACGCCGGCGACCGTGAGCCTGCCGGTAGCCAGCCTCGCAGATTGGGAACGATACGAAGGGATGTTGATTCGCATCCCGCAGACGTTGACCGTGAGTGACAACTTTACTCTCGGCCGGTTCGGAGAGGTGGGCCTGTCGGTGAACGGCAGGCTGCGCAGTCCAACGCACTCCGCGGCCCCCGGAGCAGAAGCGAGTGCGTTGCAGGATCTGAACAACCGCAGTCGCATCATCCTCGACGACGCTGACAGCCGGCCAAACATCGACCCGACGGTTTACCCGGCTCCGGGCCTGAGTGCTGCCAACACTCTGCGTGTCGGCGCTACGATCAGCAATCTCACCGGCGTGTTGGAGCAACGCTTCAGCGCTTATCGCATCCAGCCGGTTGGTCCAATTGCGTTCACTGACGCGAACCCCCGCGCCGCCGCTCCGGCTTCAGTCGGCGGCACGCTCAAGGTTGCCAGTTTCAACGTGCTGAATTATTTCAACGGCGATGGGCTGGGCGGCGGCTTCCCGACGCCGCGCGGCGCCGATTCAGCGCAAGAGTTCACTCGCCAGCGCGACAAGATCATTCGCGCTATCACGACAATTGACGCAGCGATTGTCGGCGTGATCGAGATGGAGAACGACACCGGACCGAATAGCGCCATCCGCGATCTCGTCAATGGTCTCAACGCGGCGACTGCTGCGGGTACGTATTCATTCATTGAGACGGGCGTCGTGGGAACGGATGAAATTCGTCCGGCGCTCATCTTCAAGCCGGCGCTCGTGGCGCCCGTCGGCGCTTTCAAAATTCTGACTACAGCCGTAGACCCGCAGTTTCTCGACACGAAGAACCGTCCTGCGCTGGCCCAAACGTTCAGGGAGATCAGCACCGGCGCGAAGTTCACGATTGCGGTTAATCACTTCAAATCGAAAGGCTCAGGTTGCGAGGATGTGGGAGATCCCGACACCGGCGACGGGCAGGGAAACTGCAATGTGACTCGAACACGTGCTGCCCTGGCGCTCGTGAACTGGCTCGCGACGGATCCCACGGGCAGCGGCGATCCTGACTTCCTCATTGTCGGCGACCTGAATGCGCACGCAAAAGAAGACCCGATCACGACGATCAAAGACGCGGGATACACAGACCTCATCCGCTCTTTCGTCGGCGCTGACGCTTATTCGTTTGCCTTCAACGGAGAGTCAGGTTACCTGGACCACGCGCTCGCGAGCCCAAGCCTCGTGCTGCAAGTGGCCGGCGCAGCCGAGTGGCACATCAACTCAGACGAACCAGTCGTCCTCGATTACAACGTGGAGTTCAAATCACCCAACCAGGTGAACACGCTGTACGCCGCGAACGCATTTCGCTGTTCCGATCACGACCCGCTGATCGTTGGTCTAAGTCTGAACGCCCCACCCGTCGCGGGCGCCGGTGGACCATATTCGGTGAGCGCAGGCGGCACGGTGGTGGTCAACGCCACGGGCAGCGATCCGAACGGCGGAGTGCTCACCTTCGCATGGGATCTGGACAACAATGGCAGCTTCGAGACGCCGGGACAGAGTGTTAACTTTTCCGCAGCAGGACTCACGTCCGGAAGCACTCGCACCATCCGGGTTCGTGTTACAGACGCAGGCGGCCTCACGGCCACAGCATCCGCAACCGTGCATGTGAACTAAACAAAGTGCCGATTCTTCGGATCACAGGAGACAGCATCATGCGAACGACTACTCTCACCGCGGATCGGATTTCGCGTCCTCAGAGCAAGTACACTTTCGTTGAAAAGCTTCCTTACGTGCTGGCGTTCTGCTTTCTGCTAGGAAGCTTTGGTACCTGGTGGTTGCCGCCCGCTGAAGCGCAAGACCAGGAACCGATTGCTGCCGTGGCCACGGAGGTTTCTTTGGTACGGACGGGCGCCAAATTCCTTTGACGCTGAGTTTCGCTGCGAGGGCTCAGGCCTGGTACCGCAACAAGCTGGTCTGAGCGGCTCGAATTGCGCGTCGATGGCGAACGTGTTGATGCGACAAACGGCTACGATCTGGGTAACGGAAACTTCATTAGCAAGACGACTCAAGGCGGTGACATTGAAATCCGGCTCGTGGACGGAACGCGTGTGGTTATCACTCCCACCTTCTGGTCATCACAAAACTACTGGTATATCGATGTGGAGGTATTCAACACG
The DNA here is from genome assembly GCA_046733535.1 of Acidobacteriota bacterium. GTDB lineage: Bacteria > Acidobacteriota > Blastocatellia > Pyrinomonadales > Pyrinomonadaceae > PSRF01. The sequence continues at coordinate 2,163 of JBKPPH010000346.1, read as the reverse complement.
CCGGCACGCGAGGGTGTGATGGGCCGCATTCTGCCGTCTGAGTTTTTACCGCGCGCGCCCGACGGCTCGAGCTTCGGACCGAAACCTGTTTCGCTGCTTGATCGGCACGTGTTGCTGAACCATAAGTTTGCCGACGCCTGGCGCGTGACCACGATGACGAGTCTGTTTGACTGCGCCACAGCTACAACGACAGCGGATTACACAGACAGGAATTGGCCGACGCCGAGTGGCCAGCCGTGCACCAGCACCACCGTGCGCGGCACGCCGACAGTGAGGGAGCCGCGCCCCGACCTCGCGAGAAAAGTTTGCAGTGGCATCAGGGACAAAGCCATTCGGGCCAACTGTATGTTTGACGTGACCGTAATGGGAGATCCCGCCGTCGCGAAGAGCCACCTGCGCGCCGCGCAACTCAAGGCGTCAGCACAAGCAAACCACTGACATGTCAGTCCTGATCGTCATGGCCCATACGACGTGCGAGCAGTTTCCAATACGACACGGGAAAGAGGCGCGAGATCATGGATATTGCCCTCGCGTCCGATCCGACGAGAACGCGTGCTTGACGCCGCTCGATGCCGCGAACGATCGTTTCGCCGGCGATCTGGGGTGGCAGGCGTAATAGCTTGCGGTATTTCTCGTGACGTTCGGCGACCTCGTCTTCACTGACGCCCGCGGGCACGCGTGCCTTCTCAGCGATAGACGTGGCGACGCCGCCGGGATGAACCACGGTGATGCCCACGCCTGAGCCTTCGAGCTCGTGGCGTAGCGCCTCTGAGAACCCACGTACCGCGAACTTGCTCGCCGCATACGCTACTTGTTCCGGAGGCGCAACAAGGCCATAGACGCTTGAGAGGTTCACTACTCGCGCGTCGCCGCTCGCTCGCAAGAGTGGCAGGAACGCACGCGTCATACGCACTACGCCCCAGAAGTTGGTCTCGAAGAGCCAATCAAAATCCGCTTCGGAAACCTGCTCGAACGTGCCGCCCACCGCGACTCCAGCGTTGTTGACGAGCACGTCGACGCCGGCATGTTGGCCCATAACGATCTTCGGAAACTCCGCCACCGCGGCGCGGTCGGCGACGTCGATGCAGTGTCGTGACACGCGAACACCAGTATCTCGCACAAGCTCCGCAGTGCCGGCCATCCCGGCCTCGTCGATATCTGCAAGTGCGAGGTGACAACCGCGGCGTGCTAGCGACACGGCAATCGCGCGTCCGATACCGCCCGCAGCCCCCGTGACCACTCCCGTTCGTCCACCAAGGCTCATGCGTCCAGCCATGGCCCATCCTCTCAATCCATCGTACGTATTTCGACGCGACGGTACTAACGAGGCCTGGCAGTGTCAACTCTCAGCCACAAACTGAGAGATGTGCATGTCTTTGCTTTTGTGATCTGATTGAGGGGGAAAAGGTGCAGCGTTACATGCGGACTGACGTTGAATCCCTACGGCACGACCTGGATTGTTCCGAACTGTTTGAAGTGGTGGTCGAACGCGAAGGCCACGGTTATACCCAGTCCATAACCATTTTGCTCGTGCAGTCGGTGAAGCTCCATCCCTTGTCATCAAAACTGCTGAAAAGTCTCCCAGGGTCGTGAAAAATCTTCGGCAGTGATCTTACGTATTTCCGCAAGACCGTTACGGAAGGAACATCTCGCCCAAGACGCAACGCCCGTTTTCTTTCGCCGCGGACTCTGAGCAGCGTCAGAATCTCATCTATGACGTAGTCAGTCGTGAGCAATGCTGACTCATTTGCGGCGAGCCATGTCATCGCTCTTGCGTGATCCGGATCGGCCGGTACTAGTGAGGCGTACCACGCGCCAGTATCAACAAAGATCATTTATTTATTTTTTCGAATAGAGAATTGAATCGTGTTCGCGACCCGAAAATGCATCAGTCGCGCCTTCCAACGGTAGAGCTGCAATGTCCGCAATTACCTCAGCTGCTTTGCTCGTGGTTTGCGGTCTTCGTGAGCAATGATGATCACATCCACCCGAGAGCCCTCGAGTAAATCCAGTGGTTGCAGTGGGCGAATAAGCCCATGCTCGTAAACTGCTTCGATTTCTTTCGTCATGACCGCTCCGGGCTCGACTGTATCATTGGTTCCAACTCCTGTGGATATCCGCGGGCCAGCTTGTCCGCGTCACTCGTAGCGCAACGCGATCAGC
>JBKPPH010000345.1:0-14919 GCA_046733535.1 Acidobacteriota bacterium | reverse complement strand
AAGCGTGCCGCGAGGTTACAGGCAACGAAATCGGCGTGCGGATTCTTATCAAAGACCCGAACGCGAACGACGCACCGCCGAGTCGTGAGGATGAAGCGCGGGCGGAAAAGCAGCGGCTGCGACAGGCAGCGGAAAACAGTCCGATCGTGCAGCAAATGCTGAAGACGTTTCGGGGCGAGATAGTCGACGTGCGGCGAGAAGAACGTTGACGAACAAAAATCGCCAGACCTTCGTATGACCTTTCATTCTGGAGGTAGCTGACGATGCGCGATCCGGTCCTTGCAGGCGTTTTGAGTTTGATTATTCCCGGAGTGGGGCAGCTTTACAACGGCCGCATCCTGGCGGGCATCCTGTGGTTGATCTTCACGCCCGGCTTCTGGTTAGGAACTGGCGGCACGCTCGGCTGGGTCTGTCACATCGTTTCTGCTTACTGCGCCTACTCATACGCGAAAGAACACCCTGTTCGGCTTTAAAACTTAACCACGGATAACACGGAGCTAAACCACGGATAAAACACGGATCAGACTTAGACAGTAATCATCCGTGTTCATCCGTGTTTCAGATCCGTGTGATCCGTGGTTACGGTTTAGCAGGCTTCTTCGGGGGCACGGCTTTCGGGATATCGTTCGGATCGATCTCACTCTCCAGCTTCGCCGATCCACCTTTCAAAAGCGGCGGCAACTTCGTCACCGGAATGCTCACCGTCGCTATCGGATCGACACGCCGTAGAATCGCGCCACCACGTCCGGCAACCCAGACGTTAGTCCCGCCGCGATAAGCAATCGAGAACAATGACGCACTCGTAATCGACGGCTGAATCTCCCACGTCTGCCCGCCGTCCTCGCTGTGAATGATGCTTCCCTGTTCGCCCGCGACCAGCACGTCGTTGCGGCTAGCCAACGCGACTGCAAACAAGTTGCCGCTGACGCCACTCTCGAGATCCTTCCACGTCTCGCCGCCGTCGTCAGTTCGCAAAACGATGCCACGCGCGCCGACAATGTAACCGCGCTGCGCGTCGGCAAACGCCAGCGCGTACAACCACTCCTTCAGATTGCGATCGACTCGCTTCCAATTTCCTCCGCCATCTTCCGTGCGCAGGATCGTGCCGCCCGAGCCGACCGCGATTCCGTGCAACTGGTCGACAAACTTCACGTCCTCGAGCCAGTTCAGCGAATTTGTTTGTTGGAACTGCCAGCTCTGGCCCTCGTCCTTTGTATGCCAGACGGCGCCGCGCGCCCCCACTGCCCAGCCTTCCTCCGGCGAAACAAACGAAACACCAAACAGATCTTCTGTCGCCGGATTCGAGATTGTCTCCCACGTCACTCCTCCATTCGTCGAATGAAGGATCGTGCCTTTGTTGCCAACTACCCAGCCCGACTTCTCGCTGCTAAAGGTGATGGCGTTCAGCGTTGCTGTCGATCCGGAAGGCCGGATGGTCCAACTCTTGCCGCCTGAGTTCGTGAACAGAATTCGACCGCGCTCGCCTACTGCCCAACCGTGCGAGTTGTCGATAAAAAAGATGTTCGCGAGGTCGTCGCGGCCGCCGTCCGTGAGCCTGCGCCACGACAAACCGCCGTCGTCGGTGCGCACAACCAAACCGTCAGCACCCGCGGCCCAACCGAGAGACTCGTCGGAAAAGAAAAGCGTGGCGAGCTTTGGTTCCGTGCGCACGTTCACCGGCAGCCAGATGTTTCCGCCGTCGCCCGTCGTTAGTATCACGCCCGCGTCGCCCGCCGCCCAGCCGTGCAGTTCGTCAGTAAAGTAGACTGAATAGAGATCGGTGGTGACGAGCGCGTTTTTGATGGTCCACGATTCGCCGCCGTCTTCAGTTTGGAGAATCGCGCCGCGATGGCCCACGGCCGTCGCCTTCTTTTCAGTTGTGAACGTGACACCCGTGAGCGCGAAGTTGGTCAGCTTCTTTACGGGTTTCCATTCAGAACCGCCGTTGGTCGTGACGAGCATCATTCCGTGCGCACCGACCGCGACGCCGTTCTTCGCGTTCGCGAATGCGACTGAAAACAGGTGTGACGATGTTTGGCTGGTCTGGGATTTCCAAGTCTTGCCGCCGTCCACCGTCGCGATGATCGAACCAAACGTGCCGACAGCCCAACCCAGCAATGGATTCTGCGGTGCAAAGGTGACGGCGAAGAGATGATCGCGAACGCCGCTCTGCCGCAGCACCCACTTATCGCCGCCGTTTGTAGTTGTCAGGACCACGCCACGCGCGCCGGTAATCACCACGCGCGCTCGATCCTTGACGTACATTCCGTAAAGCGTCGTGTTCGCCGGAGACGTCTGTTCTGTCCACTCGAAACCGCCGTTGTTCGTCGTCAGCACAACTCCATTTGCGCCCGCAGCCCAACCGCGTTTTTTGTCCGGCGCAAAACGGATGGCGTTGATTGAATTACCCTGCGGCAACGGGTTTTGCCATTGCCAACCGCGAAATGGGTCCTGGGCGTGAATAATCAGCGGCGCAGTGAAGAGATAGATCGCGAACCAAACGCCGGCCCGGCGAAGAAGGCACTTGCATAGCAGGGTTTTACGTCTAAACAAGGAGTGGAAATTATAAACACAGACATCACGGATCTAGAAAGCGCGGATTGATCCGTGAACTTATTCGTGAAGATCGGTGACGCCGACCGTTTCCTCCGCATCGCTCAAGATCGAATCGTCAACGCGGCCGGCGGCGGCGATGCGTCGAGCGGCGGTATCGGCAGCTTCCTGAAGCAAGTGCCCGGCGTGTCCGCGCGTCCACTCCCAACGAATTTTGTGCGCGGCTGCGGCGCGATCCAGTCGCTGCCACCACGGAAGGTTTGTCTTACGACGAAACCTGCCGTTCATCGTCTCGACAACATAGCGGGAATCAGTAAACAGACTCACGTCGCACGGCTGCCTCAACGCTTCGAGTCCAACTGCCGCCGCTGCGATCTCAGCCTGCTGATTCGTCGCCGCGCCGAGGTATTCGCCGACCGCGCGCCAATGCCCTTTGTATCCCAACAGCGCCACTGCCGCCGCGCGGCTCGCGACCTGCCCGTTGCCAAGACTCGAGCCGTCGCAGTAAATGGCCACCTGCTTGAGCGCAGACCGTTGTTTCTTTTCGTTTGCCACAGTTGAGATTTGAACAGGTGAGACGTAGCCTATCACGCCGTCGATGGAAAATGTAGAATAACGACTACCGGAGGAAAACTGAACCATGACACCGCAGGAACAACGTTTCCATAGTGAAGTCGAGCGCATTCGCGATCAGTTTCGACGCGCGTTTGACGGCGAGGCGTGGCATGGACCATCGGTGATGGCGCTGCTCAACGACGTCACCGCGCAACAAGCCGCAGCGCATCCGATTCCCGGCGCTCATTCGATTTGGGAGTTGACGCTGCACATTGCAGCGTGGGAACGCGCCTGCCTGCGACGTCTTCAAGGCGACCCGGCGCAACTCACGGACGCGGAAGATTGGCAGCCCGTCACCGACACGAGCGAAGCCGCATGGGAGATTACGAAACAACTCCTGGTCGACAACCATAGTGAGCTGTTGACGGCGATTGCCAATGTCGATGAGTCGCGACTGAATGAACCCATAATCAGAGATGCGAACACGCCGTTTTCGAGCGTCTACGTAACTCTTCATGGTGGCGTGCAGCACGACTTGTATCACGCGGGTCAGATAGCGATGTTGAAGAAGGCGCTGGTGAATTTATGAGCGGACTATCAATGAAAGAATGTGTGCCGTGTCGCGGTGGCGTGCCGCCGCTGACTGGTGAAGAGATTGCGAGGTTGCTGCCGGAGCTCGAGGGGTGGGAAGTTGTTAACGAGCATCACCTCAAGAAGAGTTATCGGTTCTCGAACTTCCGCGAAGCGCAGGTGTTTGTAAATCGCGTTGGGGATTTAGCGGAGGAGCAGGGCCATCATCCCGATATCTGCTTCGGGTGGGGAAAGGCGGAGATCTCGATCTGGACGCACAAGATCGATGGACTAACAGAGAGCGACTTCATCCTCGCGGCTAAGATCGACAAAGTGTAATGAGCCGCAGATGAACACGGATGAACGCAGATCTGCGTTTATCTGTGAAAATCTGCGGCTAAATAAATTTTCTCGATATCATCCACCATTCGCTCCAGGCTGAACTTCGCGTTCGCAGTCTCGGCAGCACGCAGGCCAATTTCTTTGCGCCTTGCAGCATTTCGGAGCAACGCACAAACTTTTTCCGCTATTCGTTCAACATCACCAATCGGCACCAACAAGCCTGTCTTTTGATCTTCGATAACCTCTTGCGCGCCTTCGGTTGCTGTCGCGACGACCGCCGTTCGTGCCGCCATCGCTTCGACGATCGCGAGTCCAAACGACTCCGTTTCGGACGCCGAAACAAACACGTCCATCGCGCATAACAGTTTCTCCGCCTCGTTCACCCACCCCAGAAAGTAAAAACAATCCTTCAACCCTAACTCGCCGACAAGCTTCTCGAGCTCTTTCCGAACTTCACCCGACGCCGAAGTATCAACCCCCGCAAGCACAAATTGCGTATCAGGAAACACTGCGGCAATCATCGCCGCCGCGCGAATGAAGTCATCATGCCGTTTCAGAGTCCTTAACTCCCCAACGCTCCCGACGAGCAAACAGTCCGCCCGCAAACCCATGCCACGCAGAAACTGCACTCGATCGAACCCCGCACACGCTCGTGTATAGCGATCGACGTCGATGCCATTCGGAATCACCGCAATCTGCTCTTCGCGAAGAATATTTTGCGAGCGCAACTCCTCCGCGACCGCATTCGAAACCGCAATCACACGTGTAGCGCGCGCAAGCGTGTGGCGATGCAGTCGATTGAGTTGGAACAGAACGTGTCGCGTCGCAACGAATTTCGTGTGGCGATTACGGCGCGCGGCATACGAAGCGAGTGAATAGTCACGCGCCATGTGTGCATGCACAACTTCGATCCGCTGCCGCCGCACGAACCGTTCCAACTCGTGCGCGCTCCGCACGTCGAGCGCGTTCCGCAACGGCAGTGTCAACACCCGTTCGGGTGGAAGTTGCAAGTGGCGGATCAACGGGGAGCGCGGACGCACGGCGACATAAACATTGTGGCCACGCGCAGTGAGTGAGTTGGTGAGGTCGACAACATAACGCTCGCCGCCGCCGAAAGACGAAGCTGAACTTATTTGCAGAATGTTCAATCCGGATGTCCGTACGAAAGCCAAACAGCCACGGCGATTCGGTGTTTGTTTATTAGCTTTTTAACGCGCCAACTGAACCAAATTTCTCGAGTAAATCCCGGTTGCCGAGTCGGCACACGTGTTGCCGTCTGTACGCAACAGAACTGTTTGTTGGGGAGGATTGTATGACCAAGTCAAGATTAGTGACAGGACTTTTTAAGAGCAAGATAGCTGCTGAATCCGCAGTCGATGCGATCATGAAGCACGGCTATACACGCGATGACATCAGCGTGCTCATGTCAGACGCTACCCGATCCAAGGAATTTGCTCTTCAAACTCGCACCCACGCAGCGGACGGCTTGGGAATCGGCGCCTCCGTGGGTGGTGCGGTCGGCGCCGTTCTAGCCGCAATCGCGGCGGTAGGAACAACACTGTTCCTGCCGGGAATCAACCTCGTGATTGCCGGTCCAATCGCGGCAGCTCTCGCCGGCGCAGGCGCTGGGGGAGCAACGGGTGGACTCATCGGCGCTTTGATTGGCGCGGGTATCCCGGAGTATCGCGCGAAAGTTTACGAAGCAGGAATCAAGGGTGGCGGCATTCTGATCGGCGTGGAAGCGCATTCCGATGAAGATGTCGACCGGCTTGAAGACTTGCTGACTGAGCTGGGTGGAGAACACGTTCGGACGGAGTAACGCTTTACTAAACTAAGGAGGGTACGACATGGGTTTACCAAACAGAGATGAAGTTGAAGGAAAATGGGATCAGGCTAAGGGCAATGTTAAGGAAAATGTGGGCAAGGCACTCAACGACGACGAACTCGCCGCTGAGGGTCGCGCCGATAATGCAAGCGGTCAAGTAGAAGAAGGCTTCGGCAAAGCCCGACGAAAAGTTGGAGAAGCAATCGAGGATGTTGGCGACGCGATTGGTCGTTAACTTTTAAGCCACGGATTTCGCGGATTCAGTCCGTGTAATCCGTGGCTAACTTTATTTATGCGGTGTGGCGGGCGGACAAACGTTCTTTCGCCAACTTGTCCCACTTACGGTGTTCTCGATACCTGTAAGACGGCATCGTATTCACTGCTTCAACACAACGAGCAAACGCTTCACGTGCCTCATCCGGGCGTTCGAGTTGTTCGAGCGTCTTGCCGTAGTAGTAAAGCCCTTCGGGATCGTAAGCGCGCCGTTCGATAAACTTCTCTAACGCTTCTTTCGCATCCGTAAACATCGACGCTGCAAGATAAGTGGCGCCAATCTCGCGCCAGATTTCGCTGTGCGAGTGCTTGTCGTCCTGTTCGAGCACGACGCTGAAGTGATTGATCGCGTCCTGCAACCGACCTTGTTCGCGCGCGATGCGGCCGAGTTGAAAATGCGCGTCTGTTTCCTCGTTGTCGATCTTTACCGCCTTCTCAAAACGCGAAATCGCTTCGGCGTCCTGGCGCCGGTGCTGGTAGACCAAACCGAGTTGATAGTGAGCACTGCCATCGCGCGGGTTGATAGTCGCGGCTTCCATCGAACGGCGAAAGCTCTGGCGCTGGCGCAGAGAGTATCCGATATCGCCAATACCGCCGCGAAACATGCCGTAAGCGTAGATAAGCAGGCACGGAGAAAACAGAAGCGGCGACACTGAGGCAAACAACTTCGCCTGGATGGAAAACGAAATCGCGGCGATTGAAACCAGCAACATACTTTTCGTGTAGCTGATGCCGAGCAGCATGCGCAGTCCGAGCGCCATCAACAGCCCGAAACAGATCGCGCTCGCTACCCACAACCCGAGTGCGGTCTTCTCACTCAGGCCCAAAGGACCTAATCCGAATCCCGCGAGGGCGAAAGGTAGATGTGCCGCGGCCCACGCCATCAAACCGCAAGTGAGCAGTGGTCCATAGTCGCGGCGCAACAGCACGCCGAAGCTCATGTTCGTGCCGGCCATCGCGACGAGCAGTATCAAACAAGGTATGTACAGGATAGCCATGCCGAGCACCGCGGTATAAAAACTCGGCGGCGCGAACGATACAAACCGCCACGCGCCTTGCCCGACGAGCGGCAGTGGGTGTTGATCGAACGTGTAAGGAGGTATCTGTACCTCTCCTTCGTCAGGTTCCTCGTACTGCGCGGCCATTTCTTCCTGCTCGGCGGGAGTGAATTCACGGTAAACGGCCTCGTAGTTGTTGTAGATCAGCGAAGTGACAGTCGTGTGAAAGATCATCGACAACGCCGCCACTGCAATAGCGGCGTAAAGCCAGTGTCCTTCGTCGACAATCCGGCCCATCGACGACACAGGGCGATAAAGCAGGCCGAGGAGGAGTTTTGTGTTTTCCCAAATCATGGAATTTCGAAACTGCGCGTGATAACGGAGGTGAGCTTCAGGACTGAGGACCGCCACACCGACATTGCCAGAGTAGGAATTGAGGACTGATAGTGTCAAGAAGTTTTAGCCGCGGATGCACGCAGATTAACGCAGATCTGCGTTTATCCGCGTAATCTGCGGCTGCTTTTTGTTCCTTTTTGTGGCAAGATCGGTTTGACGATGGCTCAACAATCCCCCGAACAATCACCAACAACCAGAATAGAAACCGACTCGATGGGTGCAATCGAGGTGCGCGCCGACCGTTACTGGGGCGCGCAAACCCAGCGCTCGCTGCATCACTTCAATATCGGCAACGACCGAATGCCCCGCGAGATGATTCGCGCGCTCGGGATTCTCAAGAAAGCCGCGGCGCTCGTAAACGAAGACCTCGGCAAACTCGCGCCCGACAAAACGAAGCTGATCGTGCAGGCTTGCGATGAAGTGATCGAAGGTAAGCTCGACGAACACTTTCCCCTCCGCGTCTGGCAAACCGGCAGCGGCACCCAAACCAACATGAACGCCAATGAGGTGATCTCCAACCGTGCGATCGAGCTCGCCGGCGGCGTCATGGGCAGCAAAAACCCGATTCATCCAAACGACGACGTCAACATGTCGCAGTCGTCGAACGACACGTTCCCCACCGCGATGTACATAGCGGCTGCCGAGCAGTTGAACCAGCTCCTGCCGCAGATCCAGGAACTGCACGACGCGATCGCAGCGAAGGCAAACGAGTTTGCGGGTGTGGTGAAGATCGGAAGAACTCACCTGCAGGATGCGACACCTTTGACAGTGGGTCAGGAGATGGGCGGATGGGCGAGTCTCGTCGACCGCGATCTTGAACGACTAAAGCTCGCGATGCCGGGCCTGCTCGATCTCGCAATCGGCGGCACCGCCGTCGGAACAGGACTGAATTCGCATCCGGAGTTTGGTGAACGCGCAGCGAAGAAGATCGCGGAACTCACCGGCCTGCCGTTCCGATCGCACCCGAACAAGTTTGCGGCACTCTCGGCGCACGATGAACTCGTGTTGGCGAGTGGCGCACTCAAAACTCTCGCCGCCTCGTTGATGAAGATCGCGAACGACGTGCGCTGGCTCGCTTCCGGACCGCGCTGCGGTTTGGGCGAGTTGATACTGCCTGAGAACGAACCCGGATCGTCGATCATGCCCGGCAAAGTCAACCCGACGCAGAGTGAAGCGCTCACGATGGTCGCCGTGCAAGTCTTTGGAAACGATCTGGCGACGAGTTTTGGCGGATCACAGGGCAACTTTGAGTTGAACGTTTTCAAGCCCGTGATGATTCACAACTTTCTCCACTCCGTCAGGCTTTTGCGCGATGCGACGCACAGCTTCGTCGAGTATTGCATTTCCGGAATCGAGCTCAATCGAGATCAGATTGACGAGCATTTAAGAGACTCCCTAATGCTCGTGACCGCCTTGAACCCTCACATCGGTTACGACAAAGCCGCCCAGGTTGCGAAGAACGCTCACAAAAAGAAGATCAGTTTGCGCGAATCGGCAGTCGAACTCGGTTTCCTGAGCGCCGAAGAGTTTGACCGACTGGTGAAGCCGGAAGAGATGACGCATCCCTGATTTGGCGTGCCCGATAAAGCTGACAAAGTAAAAGAGAACGTCTGCGGTTCTTATTACGTGGATTCGTCGTGCATCGACTGCGATGTTTGCCGCGACACGGCGCCCGAGAACTTCACTCGCTGCGATGCTAACAATTATTCGTTCGTGTTCAAGCAGCCGGAGACGGATGAGGAGCGCGCGCTTTGCGAGGAAGCGATGTGCTGTTGTCCAGTTGAGGCCATCGGCAACGACGGCTAAATTAGCCGCGGATTTACACAGATAAACGCGGATCAGAGATGTTCTGATCCGCGTTCATCCGCGTAAATCCGCGGCTAAAAATCGATCTTCACGAAGTCGTCTTCAACTCTCACTCGATACGTTTTAATCCTCTCCGGTACGGTCAAACACTCTCCGCTCCGCACATCAAACTGCCACCCGTGTAATCCACACTCGACAATATGCCCGCAAATCGCACCCTCACTTAACGGCGCTCCTTGATGCGGGCAGGAGTTCTCGATGGCATAGAATTCGCCATCCACGTTGTACACGGCTAGCTCGTTTTCATCGGGTAGCTCAAAACTAACTGAGCCGCCGGGGCGGAGGTCTTCGATTCTGCCCACGACGAAGGTTTGTCTAGTATCGAATGATTGCATGGAATGGATGGTAACAAAACACGTTTTGCGGAACCAGGTAGCAAGTTTTCGTCCGTCGCGCGTTCTGTATCTTCGCAGCCAGTTTCCACTCTCTCCGGGCTGTGAGATTCTAGGACCAAGAGGAGAGATCATGAAACGACTACTACTTATCACCGCCGTGATGGCGTTTGTTCTCGGAACCGCCACCATCCTGCAAGCGAAAGAAATCACCGTCAAAGGAAAACTGCAAAAGACCGTCGAAGCGGGCGGCTGGCTCATCGTTAATGATGGCAACAAGTATCTAATCCTGAACGCAAAGAATTTCCAGAATAACGCGTGGTTTAAAGAATCAACGGGCGTCGAAGCCGTGGGCGAAACCAAAGACGTGATGACGACTTACATGGAAGGCACGCCTTTCGAAGCGAAGTCGATGCAGCCGATCGAGCAGAACGTAGCCACTTCCGGCCCGGACAGTTCGAGACGCGTTACGCGTGTGATGGTTGGCGGCGATTCGATCGTGCAAGCACAACCTGACACCGCGATTCTCACGATTTCAGTTGTCACCCAAGGAAGACGCGCCATCGACGCACAACAGGAAAACGCCACGAAGACCGACGCAGTCGTGCGCGCACTCAAAGCCGCCGCGGGCGCGGGCGCTGAAGTGAAGACCAGCGGTTACAGCCTGCAACCGCAGCGTGTTTACAAAGAAGGCCAACCGCCAACGATCACCGGTTACGAAGCGCGCAACAGCGTGACAGTCACCACCGGCGAGCTAACGAAAGTGGGCAACATAATCGACGCCGCGGCGCAAGCCGGTTCCAACGATATCTCCGGGATCGCATTTACGTTGCGGCAGGACCGGCAGGCACGCGACCAGGCGTTGAGCGAAGCCACGAAGGAAGCAATGAACAAGGCCCGCGTGATTGCAACAGCACTCGGCGGCCACGTCGTGCGCGTGATTGAAGTGCAGGAAGAAGGTTTGCAAAGACCGGTACCCATTTATCAGCCCCAGGTGGCGATGGCGAGGCAAGAGGTCTCGACGCCAATCGAAATCGGCTCGCTCGAAATCACTTCGCGCGTGCAGTTGATCGCCGAAGTGGAAGCGGGTTGATGTAGTTAGTTATTGATTCCCCTTTCCCCCCGAGCCCCCGCTCAAGTCGCCTGATAACAGGCTCGACAAACTATGTTCCTGGTTAAGGAGGGAAGCAATGGCCAGATACAGAAACGAGATGGATGACGAGAGGGACTACTATCAACGCGAAGAGCGCCAGAGACGCGAAAACCGCGAAAACTTCGGCGGCGCTTATGACGATTCATTCCGCACCCGTCGTCAATTCGAGACTGAACGGCGGCCTGATTACAATCGCGATTTAAATCGCGGCCGGTTCGGCGAACGCGCCGAATACGATTACGATGAACCACGTTACGGTGATTACAGCGGCGGCAGGAGCAGTGGCTTCGGCAGAGGCTTCAATGATTACGGCGGCAGCCGCAGTTCGCTCGAGGATCTGCGCGGTGATTTTTCAACGCAAAGAAATCGCGATTATTACGCGCCGGAACGTTCCCGGCTACGGTGCCGCGACATCATGACCCGCGATCTCGCAGTGGCCACGCGTGACACGACGCTCACCGAAGTCGCATTGATGATGAAACAGGAAGACACAGGCGTGATTCCGGTAGTCGAATACGACGTTCAGGGTGGTAATGGCAGGGTCGAGGGCTCCGAAAGAAAATACGAAGGCCGTAATTACACACGTGGAAAACTCATTGGCTTAATTACCGACCGCGATATAGCTCTCCGTGCTGTCGCCGACAACAAGGATTGCGCGAGCACTCGTGCCGAAGACATCATGTCAGTCGATATTCACACCGTGCGACCGAACGATCGCATAGTTGATGTGATTCGGAAGATGGGAGACAAACAGGTACGGCGCATTCCGGTAACTAACGAGAATGGCTACCTGGTTGGAATGATCTCCATGGCCGACGTCGCAGTCGAGACGCGTCAGGATCGCGAACTTGGAGAAGCTCTGGAAGACATCTCGAAGGGTTCGTCGTTCTGGAACCGACTCTTTGGCTAATTTTTTGCCGCGGATTACACGGATGAACACAGATCTGATCTGTGATCATCCGTGTAGATCTGCGGCCCTTTTTCCCTTATTCTGTCGCTATGCGAGACATCGATAAAGAGTTCTCGCTGATCCGAATGGATCGGCGGGTGGTACCGTCTGGCCGGCTCTGGAGCCCAGCCGCGGATGTTTACCGCGTCGCGGACGGCTGGGTCGTCAAAGTAGACGTGGCCGGTATTTGTTCCGATGAACTGGAGATCGAATTGCGGGATTCGATCCTGACTATTCGCGGTTGCCGCAAGGACACACATTACCGCGACGGTTTCGTTTACCAGCAGATGGAGATCACCTACAGCCGCTTCGAGAAGTCCATCAAATTCCCCGGTCCAATCGAGGGCGCGTCGATCGGACGGGATTACCGCGATGGGTTTTTGATAATCAACGTACGCAGAGAACAAGGTTAAGACTGATGCCGGAAACTCCTGAAACCGCGCCGCCAGCCACTAACACAACTGCTGCTGCCGGACAACCAAGCGAGGGCTTAAGGTTTTCCACTGAAGCGAAGGGCGAACCCTTCGAAGTCTCGGTGCTCGCGCTGCAAAACCTGACACTCTTCCCCGAGACCGTTGTGCCGCTCGGTGTCGGCAGGCCGCGCTCGCTCGCCGCAGTGGAAGCGGCGCTCTCGACTCCCGAAAAACTGCTCGGCTGCATCACCGTTCGTCCCGATCGTTCGGACGATACAGACGCGAACTCCGCGGATCTGTTTGAAGTGGGCACGCTCGTGACGATCAAGCGGATGGAACGTTCGCCCGAAGGGATGCGGATCATCGCACAGGGCACCGAACGCATTCGTGTGGTGGAGTGGAAAGAGCAGGATCCACACCTGCGCGCAGTCGTGGAAGTCTTGCCCGAGCCGCGCACGGTCGATTCCGAACAAGTCGAAGCGACCAAACGCAACCTGCAACAGATGATTCAGGAGGCTTTGACGTTACTGCCGAACGTGCCGCCTGAAGTTCGTATTGCGGTGCTCGGTCCTGTCGATGCAACACGGCTGGCCTATTTCCTCGGCTCGATTCTCAACCTCGGCGTCGAGGAAGAGCAGAAGATGCTCGAAGCAAATACTGCTGACGAGCTGCTGCGCCTCGCGCATGCGAATCTCGCTCGCGAGCTCGAGATCATGCAACTGCGTTCGAAGATTGCTTCGGAAGCGCAGACTGAGATGGACAAGGCCCAGCGCGATTACGTGCTGCGGCAGCAGATGCGCGCGATCCAGAAGGAGCTCGGCGAAGACGAAACGGGTGAGGCCGCGGAGACGGAGTTGTTGCGCGAGCGACTCGAGAAAGCGCAGCTTCCCGACGAAGTGCGCGCAGAAGCCGATCGCGAGTTGAAACGACTGCAACGGCTGCCGCCGGCCGCGCCTGACTATCACGTCATTCGCACGTATCTCGAGTTTATTTTGGAGTTGCCGTGGCTCAAGTCGTCCGAAGACAAGTTGGATCTCGCCGAAGCGCGGCGCATTCTCGACGAAGATCACTACGGGCTCGAAGACGTCAAGGAACGAATCCTCGAGTTTCTCGCGGTGATCAAACTTCGTCCCGACACGAAGAGTCCGATACTTCTCTTCGTCGGCCCGCCGGGCGTCGGCAAGACGTCTCTCGGTCGATCGATAGCGCGCGCGTTGGGACGGCAGTTCGAAAGAATGTCGCTGGGCGGCGTCCGCGACGAGGCTGAGCTGCGCGGTCATCGGCGCACGTACATCGGGGCGATGCCGGGACGGATCATCCAGTCGATTCGCCGCGCGGGCGTGAACAATCCCGTGCTGATGCTCGACGAAATCGACAAGCTCGGCAACGACTACCGCGGCGATCCGGCCGCGGCGCTGCTCGAGATTCTCGACCCGCAACAGAACAACACATTTCGCGATCACTATCTCGATCTGCCTTTTGATCTCTCGAAGATCTTCTTTATCGCGACGGCCAACCAGCTTGGCCCGATTCCCGCGCCGCTGCGCGACCGCATGGAGATAATCGGTCTCGCCGGCTACAGCGATCGCGAGAAGCTCGAGATTGCTCGTCGCTACCTGGTCCCGCGCCAGACCTTCGAGAACGGGTTGAACCACGCGCAATTCACGATTACTGACGATGCGATCGAGCTACTCGCCGCGCGCTACACGCGCGAAGCAGGCGTGCGGCAGATGGAACGAAACATCGGCAGCGTCGCGCGCAAAGTCGCACTGAAGATCGCGCAGGGGCAGTCTGAGACTGTCACCGTGGGCGCTGGAGACATTCGCGAGTATCTTGGGCCGCCGCGGTTCTATCCCGAACAGGCGCGCAAGGAGTTGCCCGCGGGTGTCGCCACCGGCATGGCGTGGACCGAGATGGGCGGCGAAGTTTTGTTTATCGAAGCAACACTGTTACCGGGCGGACGCGGTTTGACGATCACCGGCCAACTCGGCGAAGTGATGCAGGAGTCGGCGCGCGCGGCGCAGTCGTACTTGTGGTCGCACGCGGCGGAGTTTGGCATCGAACCTGAGGTGTTCAAGGATTACGGCGTTCACCTGCACGTGCCTGCGGGCGCGATTCCGAAAGATGGGCCAAGCGCGGGCGTGACGATCACTTCGGCGCTCGCGTCGTTGTATACGGGACGTCGCGTCAGGCCTGACACGGCGATGACGGGCGAGATCACGCTCTCGGGCCTCGTGTTTCCGATCGGCGGCGTGAAGGAGAAAGTGCTCGCCGCGCATCGCGCAGGCATTCGCCGGATCATCCTGCCCAGCCGCAATGAAGCGGACATCGACGACATTCCCGAAGACGTTCGGAATGAGTTGCAGATAATCTTTGTCTCGCGAATCGGAGAAGTGCTCGAAGCCGCACTCGAAATGCTCGTCGCGAATCCACCGCCGGTGGTCGTCGATTCAGCACGCGGTGGACGCCAACCCGAACCCGAGCCACTCACCGTCAAAGGCTAGCCGCCGATTACGCAGAAAAAACGCTGATCAGAAAAGTTCCGATCAGCGTTTTTCTGTGTAAATCCGCGGCTAACTTTTCTTAGGGTAAAGCTTCGATATTGAAGAAGAACTTGAACGAGCCCGTCTGCTGCACTCCGAGCAGGAATTGCAGGTTGATGCTCGCTCCCGGCGCCAGCGGCGTGCCGAGCGT
>JBKPPH010000344.1:0-15448 GCA_046733535.1 Acidobacteriota bacterium | reverse complement strand
GAACAAAAATTCGGGCCGTGTTCACGAAATTGAAAAGAAAGGCGCTGGAAACATGGCAACCTACAGAGATCCTGTTAGATGCTTTGCACCACTTGAAGTAATCGAGCGCCTGCTGGAAATTCGTGTTGAAGCGGGTTACTCCCCTGCCGTTTACCTTCTTTCCCCCGATGATTTAGCAGACTATCTTGATGCATATGGTTTCGATGTGTATGCATTGTCGGAGGCCGAAGCTGAGTTTCACTTTGGCGATTATCGGGCTCCACTCGCCCCAGGTGGGGATCACGCGCACTCCTCGCTGACCCAACACTAGCATCACAAATCGCCACAGATTTAGCAATAGGGATTTAAAACGAGGGGTGGCCGCAGCGGGCCTCCCTAAATCATTGATGAGATCGTGATGGAGGCGTGAATCGGTTTGGGATGGTCCTCCATGGCTTCATCACTTGATCGGCAGTGCTTTGATGATGAAAAAAGTCACGTCGTCGGTGGCCCCTGCGTGGTCCGTCCATTCCAAAATCGCAAGCTGCAAACTCGCAATCATCTCGCGCGCCGGTTGGTGATAAGTCTCTTTCACCGCTTTCACGAGACGATCGGGACCAAACTCCTCACCGTCCGGACTCTGCGCCTCAGTCGCCCCGTCAGTGTAGAGCACTAAAACATCGCCCGGTTCGAGCAGCAAGTGATACTGGTGATAGCGCGTGTGTTGAAACATTCCCAATGGCTGCTCGCCGTAGTCGATAAATCGAATGTCGCCATTCGCTTTCATCAGCAGTGGCGGATTGTGTCCCGCGTTGGAGAACGACAGGGTCCTATTCGAGGCATCCAGAATTCCGTGGACTGCCGTGACAAACTGGTTGCGTTCGATCGACTCCCACAGCAGGTAATTAACTTTCCCGAGGGAAATATTCGTTGCATAACCGATGTGCGTAGCGGCGCGCAGACTCGCTCGCAGAAAAGCCATCAAAATCGCCGCCGGCACGCCTTTTCCTGAAACGTCCGCAATCACGATCCCGATCTGATCGTCGTAAATTTTGACCCAATCGTAGTAATCGCCGGAGACTTCTTCGGTCGGAAAGTTGTAGGCGCTGATGTCGTAACCCGCCAACGCAGGATCTTTAGCGGGCAACAACTCGAGCTGCACCTGGCGCGCAACTTCCAACTGCCCCTGTAGTCTTTTCTTTTCGATCAACTGCTCGTGCAGCATCACCTTCTCGATGATGATCGCCACTTGCGACGCGAGCAGCATCAGCACTTCCAGATCCTCGTCTGAATAAGCGTTGAGCTCGTCGCTCTCGAGATCGAAAACGCCGATCACCTCGTCGTTCGAGATGATTGGCGCAACCATCTCCGAGCGCGTGCGATCGCGCGCATTGATGTACACGGGATCGTTGCGGACGTCGGGAGAAATGAGTGGCGTGCCGCTCAACGCCACGCTGCCGATGAACCCTTCGCCGAGTTTGAGGTGCAGATCGGAAAGCTCGTCGATGTCGTAACCGCGAACTGCTTCAGATTTGAACTCGCAGGGTTCTTCACCTTCGGCAACCGTTTCCGGGTCGACGCATTGCAAGACAAAGATGCCGGCGGCGTCGTACGGGATCAGGGAGTCGAGCGTCTCCATTACCTGATTCAGTACTTCCTGGAGGTCGAGCGAACGACTAATCTTCTTCGTAATGTCGAGCAGCATGCGCAGCTTGTCGATCGTAGTCAGACCGTGCGATGCCACTTCTTTCAATCGTTCCGTCATGCAATCAAATTTTATGCAAAGGCACGCGCGCCTTCGCTCACTTACTTGCCTTTGCGCGAGAGATCCTTATGCTCGTGCCAAAGACGAGTGACCTTCATTCTATATTCAACCAGCTCCGGGCTGGCGCCAAAGTGTAATCCAATCTCCTTCGAAGTCTTCCCCTGCAATAATTGTCGCTTCAACGAAGCGTAAGGTACCAGCGCCGCCGCACCGACCGCATACGCCTCTTCTTCATCGGCGCGGCGATAGTCGCGGTTCATTACCTTACCACGATCATCCCTCGTTACGATCGAGAGTCGGTTGGGTTGATGGCCCAAAAACACGTGACAAATTTCTTCCATCAGCGTCGCGTTTGTGCGCGCGCGGCCATGCGTCGGATTGAGTATCACGAGTTTCAAGCCGTTAGGCAGCGAACAAGCGCCGCCGGACCACTTTTCCGACGCCGATCCGAGCAGGTGTTCGCGAGTCTGCTCACTCAGCCCTGTCACCTGATCAAAACGCACGACGATGAGATTTGCAAAGCTCGCGAGGTCGAAGGGATTTAGCGGTTGATCGATGCGAACGCCGGCGAAGTCACGCAAGCCGAGAGCTTTCAACTCGAAGTTTCGCCATTTTTCACCTGGAGGTAGATCGCCCAGCAGCACTTGAAGAGTATAACGGTTTGCCTGGTCTAACGTCGCTTCTTCGAACTCTGGTCGCCGCTCTTACTGAACTGAGTGTAAGCGACGCGAAAAAGCTCGGAGAGCGCGGCAGCAGTTTCAGGCGTGAGATTTTTATCGGCGCGAAGGTGAGCTTCGACGATCTCGGGCGTCGGCTCCTGCGGATAATAGATCACGGCCGGTGATTCTTCTGCCTGTGGATCTCGCCCACTCAAAATACGCTCCATCGGCACGTCGAGCCATGAAGTCAATCGCGCGATGTTGTCCGCGTCGGGTTTGCCGGTACCGTTCTCGATACGTGAGAGCGTCGAGGCCGAGACGGATGTTTTGTCGGCAACGTCGCGGAGACTGAGTCCCAGTTCTTCACGCCTGCGGCGCACGGCGCGTCCGAGTTCTTCCGTGTTGACGAGCGGTTTGGATGGTCGATTGGTGCGTTTCATGTCTGTAAAACCTATCACACGGGGGGTTTTAGACGCAAGATTTTGTTTTACGCCTGAAACAGCGCCATAAAGAGGCACAAAATGCACAAAAGTGGGTGGGACAAATTAACGTTGCGCGCTGCTCGTGAGGTCGCGTGCCTTCGGCAAAACGTCGACCGCCTTCGCCACCTGCGGATCGTTCATCGTGATGAAGACACGATCGCCGATCACGCGCCCGTAAGCCGCAGTGACGAGGTTGAAGCGCAGCTCGAGTTCGATAAAAGCACGATTTCGATCGACCATCGCGGTCGTGACTTTGTATGCCGGGTCCGCGGCCACGAAATCACGAAATGCCTTGAACAGCGCATCTGTGACCTTGAACTCTTCGGGTTGCAGATCGTGATTGAAATTAATGCCGCTCGTGAGACGACTCGATTCGAACCCACGGATACGACCATTAACCAACTCGCGCGTGAAAGCAAAAGTCGGACTCAACAAACGGCGCTGAGTGAGATTCACTGTGCGCGGATTAACGCTCTCGTCAGGAGAGATTCCGCCGCCACCGTAAACCGCGCGGCCGGTATCAGTCTTCTTTTCCGGACCAGCCGGCTTGGCTGTTTCCTGTTTCGGCTCGCGGGCGATACCAGCGCCGTGGGTGTAGTAATCGTAGAAACCGCCGTTCGAGTAATCACGTTGAATGAGCCGGCCCGAAGGCGTGTAGTACTTCGCGGAAGTCAACGTCAATCCCGCGCCGTACTCGAGCGGAATGATGCTTTGCACAAGACCTTTCCCAAAGCTCGTCTGGCCCACAATCAGCGCGCGATCGTGATCCTGCATCGCGCCGGCGACGATTTCAGACGCCGACGCTGTGTTCTCGTTGATGAGAATCACTAGCGGCGTCATGTCAGGCGCGTTGTTTCGCGATTCGTAGGTGTTGTCGCGATAACCATTCCGGCCTTTCTGAGTCAGAATCAACTGGCCGTTCCGCAGGAACACTTCGGCAACGTGAATCGCCTGGTCGAGAAATCCACCCGGGTTGTTTCGCAGATCGAGCACCAGCGAGGTCATTCCCTTTGCGTGCAGGCGGTCGAGTGCGTCCAGCAACTCGTCGGTCGTGGTGTAGTTGAAGCCGCGGGTCATGTCGATATAACCGACACCCGGTTTCAACATGTAAGCATCGGGAACTGAAGGCTGCGGAACTGCGTCACGAACGATGTCAACTTTCTCGATGCGCTTGTCGGCCGCACGTTCCAACGTCAACCTGACGGTCGAACCTCTTGGACCACGTATCTTGTCACGAACTTCCAGCGACGACTTGCCCGTCATCTTCACGCCATCCACTTCGACGATACGATCGCCATAACGCAGCCCGGCTTTACTCGCGGGAGATGCGTCGAACGTGGCGGTGACGTACGTGTCGACGACATCGCCGTGAAGGTACGTCTGGATCGAGGCGCCGATGCCGAAGTACTCCGAGCGTTGATCCGTCTTCAGCTCATCAAACTCTTCCCTGTCGTAGTAGTTTGAATGCGGGTCGAGCGAACGAAGCATGCCGATGATCGACGACTTGAACACGTCGTTGTAATTCAGCTTCGTGCCATCGACGTATTGCTCCTGAATCATCTTCAAGGCTTCGTCGAAGTCACGTTCGACCGCGGCTGTAGCCGGGCTCGTCGCGCCTCTGCTGGGTCGTCTGCCTGGCAAGCCTGTGCTGGGATTCGAGCCGCTCGAAGCGGTGCCCGCCGGCGTCTGCGGTCTTTGCGCGATGACAAAAGCCGGAACAACAAGCGTAAAAATCAGAAGGATGAGAGCAACGTGAGCTGGAATTCTTTTCACTGGAAACCTCGAATCTTCCACTAAAACTGCTTTGCAATATAACGGATGCGGGGTGGAGCGGCAAGGTTGCGGGATTCTCGAACGAGGCGTTGCTTGACGCCGCGTTTCCCGCCCTCCTAGAATGAACTTACCAATGCAAACAATCGTAAGAACGGACATATGAATTCGGCAGTTCGTAAAGGAGTCTGTACCAAATGAGCAGTCCGTATCACAAAGAAGAGCATCCAACACCGGAGAGAATTGACGATCTTATGCTTCGCGATGACGAACTCGGAACCGGTTCCGAAGAACACAGTCGAACGGCGTCGTCGGTCCGCGACATCGCGTCGCGCATTCCCGAGTCGTTGAGCGCAATCGGGCGCGACATCAGCCGGACCATTGAAAAGGCCATCTCCGCAAAGGATGATTACGTCGTCGCGGTAAAGATCTCACCCGAGGCGCAGGATAAGCTCGAGGCGTTGGTCCAGGCAGGAGTTTTTCGTAGTCGCGCGGAAGCTGCGGGCTTTCTGATCGACGAAGGGATCAAAACTCAGTCAGCATTGTTTGAGCGTGTCAGGCAAAAGCTCGCCGAAATAGAACGACTGCGAGCAGAACTTCGCAGTTTAATTGCGGACAAGCCAGTCTGAAGCTCACGAACCTGGCGCGTAAATTCGTCGCGCCCTAACTTACCCCCCAAAGCAGTGCTTTACCTTCCTCGCGAATGGTAAAGCACGCCTTTGTTTCTGGGCAGAGAAAATTTTTGTGACAGAGAGATTTCAACTACCACCAACTCCAATCGAAGAATTCACCCTCGCTAATGGTTTACGCGTCGTGTTGAGTCAGGATCGCGCGATTCCCGTAGTTTCAGTGGCGGTTTACTACGACGTCGGTTCACGCAACGAGAAGGAAGGCCGCACCGGCTTTGCACACTTGTTTGAACACATGATGTTTCAGGGCTCCGAGAACGTTCCCAAAGCCGCGCATTTTCAGTACATCTTCAACGCCGGCGGCACGATGAACGGCACCACCTCGACCGAGCGAACAAACTATTTCGAAACGTTGCCGTCAAACTATCTGCCACTCGCTTTCTGGCTGGAGAGTGACCGCATGCGCTCGCTGAAAGTGACGCAGGAGAACCTCGACAACCAGCGCAACGCCGTGCAAGAAGAGAAGCGGTTGCGTTACGACAATCAGCCTTACGTCAACGCCTTCCTGCGCATGAACGAGTTGCTCTTCGCGAACCCGGCGAATTCGCATTCGACAATCGGCTCGATGGAAGATCTCGACGCTGCGACGATCGAAGACGTGCAGCAGTTCTTCCGGATTTATTACGCACCGAACAATGCCGTGCTGAGTGTCGTCGGCGATTTCGATAACGACGAGGCGCGCGGACTCATCGAGAAGTATTTCGATAACATTCCCGCACAAGCAGTTCCACCGGCTGTTGACGTCTCTGAACCTGAAGCGGTAGCGGCTCGCGAGGAGACATTTCACGATCTGTTAGCGCCGGCGCCGGCGTTCGTTCTCGGGTGGAAGATTCCTGAACGACGCACGCCTGAGTTCTACGCGTTGTCGCTCGCGGGTACGCTTCTTTTCGAAGGCGACAGCTCGCGGCTTTATCAAAAGCTGGTGAAAGGCGATGAGTCGGTCGTCTCCATTGAAGGCGGCGTCGATGAACGACGTGGTCCATCCGCGTTGTATATCTTCGCACTGCCAAAGCCGGGTGAAGAAGTAGCTAAAATTCGCGAGCAGATCTTCGACGAGATCAAACGTGTAGCCGCCGATGGCCCATCCGAAGCCGAGATGGAGAAACTCCGCAACTCGCTCTGCAACGAAGCCGTGCGTGGGCGGCAATCGACAATGTATCGCGCGCAACGTCTCGCGGAGTTTGCACTGTATGACTCAGATCCGCGGCTGGTTGATTCTGAGTTGGACCAGTACCTGAGCGTCACCGCTGAAGATATCAAGCAGGCTGTCGCTCGATACGTCGACGTCGAGAATCATGTCGTGCTCGACATCGTTCCCGCGACCGCTGCTGAACGCGCTGAAGCAGCGGCGTCGTCTGCTTCACCACATCCTCCAGGTGATGCGCATCAACCCGCTGCGCCGCCTGCCCAGGTCCCCGACGTACCTACGGCCGAGCCCCCATCGCCCGTGCATGCTGACGTGCATGAAATAAAACCGGCGTCGTCCGAACAACCACAAGATCCGGCGGATGTTCCGCCGCAAAGCAAACCTGGTTCTGGTCCATTGCACCCGTAACATGAGTCAACAACAACAAAGCTTTCGTAGCCAGGCGCCGGCGCCGCTACAACCCCGGCCTATCACGATTCCGACGGCGCGGGAAACAACTCTGTCCAACGGGCTGACGCTTGT
Organism: Acidobacteriota bacterium; assembly: GCA_046733535.1. Taxonomy (GTDB): domain Bacteria; phylum Acidobacteriota; class Blastocatellia; order Pyrinomonadales; family Pyrinomonadaceae; genus PSRF01. The sequence continues at coordinate 8,435 of JBKPPH010000344.1, read as the reverse complement.
CGTCGTCGAGGACAGCCGTTTGCCGCTCGTTAGTTATCGTTTGGCATTTCGCGTCGGCGGGGCTTTTGATCCGCCGGAACTTCCGGGACTCACCGATCTGCTTGCGGGTCTCTTGCCGGAGGGAACCGAAAGAAAAACGAGTAAGCAGATCGCCGATGAAGTGGCGCGCATGGGCGCGAGCTTGTCGGCGGGCGCGAGTTCGGATTACACCATCGTCGCCGCGTCGGCACTGTCTCCGTTCAACGATCCCGTTTTGGACTTGCTGGCCGAGGTTGCTCTCGAGCCGTCGTTTCCGGAGAACGAAGTCGAACTGGCGAAGCAGAATACAAAGGAGAGTTTGCGACAACAGCGCGCCCAGCCGTCGTTTCTCGCGAGCGAGATGCTTTCGCGAGTGATGTTTGGCGAACATCCTTATTCGGTGGTGGCGCCGACGCCTGAATCGATCGATCGCTCGACGCGCGAAGAGTTCGTCAAGTTTCATCGCACGAAGCTGGTCCCGAACAATGCAGTGTTCATTGTTGTTGGCGACGTTCGTTACGAGGAGCTGCTGAGTCGTGTTGAGTCGCTGTTTTCCACGTGGGAAAGAGGCGAGGAACTGGTCGCGAATTTTCCGGCGCCGCCCCTTCGCACTAAACGCACCGCGTATGTGGTTGACCGGCATGGTTCCGCGCAGTCGAACATCGTGATCGCAAACAGCGGCATCACGAGGACGAGTCCCGATTACTTTCCGATGTTGTTGATGCACACCGTGCTCGGCGCGACCGCGTCGTCGCGTTTGTTCATGAACCTTCGCGAAGAGAAGGGCTACACATACGGCGCTTATTCGAATCTCGATGCGCGGCGCAGCGCCGGCACGTTTCGCGCGACGGCCGAAGTGCGAACGCCGGTTACCGGCGACTCGCTGAAAGAGTTCTTCTACGAGTTGGAACGAATCCGCAATGAGCCTGTCTCGGATAAGGAGATCGCCGACGCCAAATCTTATCTGACGGGCGTCTTTCCGATTCGACTCGAGACGCAGGAAGGGCTGACGGATCAGCTAGTTCAGATCAAGATGCTCAACTTGCCGGACGATCATCTGCAGAGGTACCGCGATCGGTTGCAGGCGGTGACGGTGGACGAGATCCAGCGAGTCGCGCAGAAGTACGTCAAACCTGATGAAGCAGCGTTGGTCATCGTTGGTGATGGCGCGTCGGTGCTGGAGCAGATCAGGCCGTACTGTGAAGACATCGAGATCTACAGCACTGCGGGCAAGCGCAAGCCGCTCGACACGTCAGGCGTAACCGATCCGGCGGGCACGTGGTCAATCGAAGTTGAAACGCCGCTGGGGCAGAGCATCCCTGCGACGCTGACCGTCGAACGCGCAGCTTCCGGTTTTACTGCGACGATCCATTCGGAAATGGGAGACGCAGATTTGGGCGCGATTGAGATGAATGATAATGCGTTTCACGCAACGACGTCTCTGGAGATGGATGGCGATGCGGTCGAAGTCGAAGTGTCAGCGAAGTTTGAAGGCGATCACACCGAAGGCTCTCTGAAGTTACAGAACTCACCCTCATTGCCATTCACGGGCAGTAAAGACTAGTCACCAAACGTAAGCCGCAGATTTACGCAGATGAACGCAGATCAGCGTTTATCTGCGTAAATCCGCGGCCAAAAGAAAAACCGCCCGGCATGGCCGACATACCGGGCGTAAATCACAGGAGGAACCGAGTGTTATGGTCGTCACTATTCTTGCAACGATCCGTTAACCTCGACTTCTCAGATGTCCATAATTACTTTACAGGTTGCTTCAAACGCTTACTCGTGATCGTATCGAAGCACCATCCCGCCAGCACCGACTACCCATCCGATCTTCTTGTTGAAATAGATCGAGTAAAGGTTTTGCTTCGTTGTTGATTCTTGTCGTACCCAGGTCTTGCCTTCATCGTTGCTGCGCAGAATCGTGCCGCCTCGGCCGATTGCCCAGCCCTCCTCGTCGTTCAGAAACTGAACACTCAGCAGCGTGACATTCACGTTCGTCGGCACCACACTCCACGTCTCGCCGCCGTCAGTCGTCCGCAAGAGCGTTCCGTGTTCGCCGACTGCCCAACCTTTTTTGTCATTGCGAAAATCGATGTGATAAAGCGTGACGCTCGTTCCGACGTTCTGTTTTGTCCAGCTCGCACCGCCGTCACGCGTAAACAGAATCGTGCCGCCGTCGCCTACGATCCAGCCGCGTTTGTCACTGACAAAATCGACGTGAATCAACTCGAGCCGGCTCGGAACACGCTGCCGGCGCCAGGTTTCACCACCATCTTCGGTGTAGACGAGAATGCTGTCGACGACGCGCTCGCGCTTGCTGATTGAACCGACCACCCAACCTTTCTTCTTGCTCGAGAAACGCACGCTATACAACTCAACATCGGCGCCCTCGAACTCTTCAGGAAGAAACACGCGCGACTGCGTCCAGTGCGTGCCGTTGTCGCGCGTTATGAAGATCGAGTTTCCAGCAAGCAGAAAGCCCGCTTCCTTGTCGCGAAAGTAGATGTCGTTGATCGCCGCTTTTGTGCCGACAGTTTGCCGCACCCACGACTGGCCACCATCGTCAGTGCTGCTCAAGAAACCACCATCGCCGGCGACCCAACCACGTTTGCTATCGAGAAAGTAGACGGTGTTGAGATCGCTGCCGCCGGTGTTGATCTTGAACGGCACCCAGCCGCCCTGGGCTTTCGCCGTGCTGACGGCCAAAAACACAACGACCACAGCAAGAAACTTTAAGGTTCTGGTACTCATACTCGTTTTTGTTTTCGAGTTTTGTACCTTAGTTTGGAGGTCCAAGACAAGCGGCGATCTACGGAGCGGGCGCGTTCACTCGATAAACACGCCCCTCCAGAACAACCACCACCCGCTCTCCTAACGAGAAGTAGCTCCCCAGTTTCGACTGTTGCTTCAGCAACGCGAAGTATTCGTCACTGCCGAACACAACCACCGTTTCCGGCAGACGCGCTTCGGCTTTGAATTCCGAGTCAGTCCAAACGCCGTCGATCAAGTAGAAAGTCTTTTCTGCGACTCGCCGCACGGCGTCTGTGCGCGTGTCGTCTTTCAGTCGGGCGACTTCCTGCTGCTCGCGAGCGTTTTTGCTTAGTTGGATCGCCTCCGCGCCCGTCACCACATCGACTGCGGCTTTCGGTGATGGCGCGCTCGACGGTGCCATATTGCCAAAGCCGCCGCTGCTGTTTGTCATTCTCCGCTGAACCGGCTGGTCTCGGTCACGACCGGCGTACCGCGAAAGCTCGCGTGTATCCTCCAAAGCGAGGTAAGAAGTGTAAGGCGTGACGATGCCGTAGCGCGTTCCAAGGTCTACGATCTCATCGCGCAATTCCTTTTGCTCACCGTTCGTACGCACTTGTTCCATCAACCAGCCGACGCGACGTGTCGCCCACAGACGTGGCAGGTACTCGTTTGCATCGCTGCGCAACGGAAAACTCAGGTTCGCGTAAGTGTAAGTTCGACTCGTGCCGCCTGCTTTGCCCGTCAGCTTCATGTGGATCGAATTGAGATCCGCGGCGTTGCTGTAACGACCGATCAGCGTCACTTGAGATCCGCGGAAGAGGTCGGGAATCGCACGCGGATAGATCAGATCGGTTTGCGCGCCGCCCATGTCGATTTGTAGATCCGTGAGCACGGGATAGTTGACCTTCGAGAAGAAGTTTGAAACTTTGACTTCGAGATCTTCTTTCGGCTCGATGTAGTCTGCAACGCCGCCATTTTCAGCCGCCAGTTTGTCGAGCAGCGCGGTGTTGACGTCGTAACCGACGCCGAACGTAAACAACCTCACGCCGGGTTTAGTCGCCTTCCGCACATTGTCGATGATCTTCGTCACGTTTGTTTCGTCGACTGTCGGTAGACCATCAGTCATGAACACGAGCATCTTCGGCCGATCTCGATCTGCTTCGCCGAATTGCCGGAGCGACGCGAGGAGCGACTGGTTGATGTTCGTTCCGCCAACCGGCTTCAGCGCTTTGACGAACGTCTCGCCGCGCGCGCGGCCTCTTTCATCGGCCGCAATCAAGCCCGCCTCCATCAGATGCTCTTCGCCGGCAAACGAGATGATGTTGAAACGATCCTGGGGACGAAGGATTCTCACGCCGTAAAGCAGTGCGGCCCGCGCCTTGTTCATCTTTCCGTCCTCGGCCATCGAGCCGGATGTGTCGACTACAAAGACGACGTCCTTCGCCGAGTACTCCTGTTCCGACCAATCGTCTTTCGGCGAAATCATCAGGAGGAAGTAGCCCTGCTTTCCTGCTTCGCGATGCGTCAGAAGTGTCAGGCCGAAGTCTTCTTTTGAAAGCGTGTAGAACAACTGAAAGTCCTGTGGCTCTTTGCCGTTTTCACTTTCGAATGAGACCAGCGAACGCCGGTCGTTGCTGCGCTTGACGTCGATGACGTGTGTCGGCGAGTAGACGTTGCGCACGGGCTCTTTGCTTTCGAGTTCGATTCGTCCGGCAACGGAGTCGATTTGCGCGAGCTGGCGGCCGATACCGAGCGGGTAGCGATAAGAGACCGTGCCGCCTTCAGCATGAACCACCTGCGTGTAAGTTATCTCGAGCTTCTTGTCGGAATGCGGCGGGATCGGAAAGATGCTTGCCTGAAACAGATCCTTGCCGGCGTATTCGAGTAGACCCGGATCGCGCTGCCGGCGGACGATCTCGTCGTAGATGCGGCGCGCTTCTTCGCGGGTCCTGACTTCGCCCACCAGCCTTCGATCGCCGTCCCAGATCGCAAACTCAGCAATCGACGCCGACTCAGGAATCGGAAACAGGTAGGTGCCTTCGAGAATGGCGCCCGTGTCGTTGCGAAATACCTGTTCGACGTGAGTGGTGGCGACTTGCGAGCTGATCTTCGTGTCGAATTTGATTGACTTGATGGGTAAGGCACGCGGCAGTGTGATCGGGCGCGGCATGTCAGGGCAGCGTCTGCAAGGGCCGGGAACGATGACTCCCTGCGCGCTGGCCACGGCGGCCAATCCGGAAACGATTGAGACGAGGAGTAACAGCCGCATCAGTTTGGTTCGCATAACAATCTCCAATTATTGGACGTTAAGCCATTGGCTGGTAGTTAGAACGGCCTGATTCGACGGTTCTTGCGTGAAAACTAGTGCAGCGCGCGCAGGCGTTTATTGAAAATCGACACGCAGACAGCCACCGTCGTGACGATAAACCCGCCGGTCGCAAGCGTGGGCTGCGGGCCGAAGTGATTCGAAGCGGTGCCGGCCAGAATGCTGCCAATCGGCATCGTGCCCATGAACGACAGGATGAACATACTCATCACGCGGCCGCGCATTTGATCCGTGACCAGCTTTTGCAGCAGCGTGTTCGTGAGAGCAACGGAAAGCACGAGCGCAAAACCCAACCCAAACAGGGACATTAACGACAGCGCGAGGCGTGAGGAAAGAGCGAAGCCCATGATACACAAACCAAATATCATTGCCCCACCCAGCACAACCCAGCCCTTTCTTTTGAAATCGCCGAGATACGCGACGAGCAGCGCGCCCATGAAAGCTCCACCTCCAGCCGTGCCCATCATCAGCGCCAGTCCAGTTTCACCGAGATGAAAGATGTCGCGCGCGTAGATCGGCACCATGCTGAAATAGGGTGCTCCGAATAGACTGTTCACCGCCGCCAGCAGCAACAACGACGACACGCGCGGCCGGTTTCGCACGTAGCGAAAGCCCTCAACCAGGTCGCGCCACAAAGCTCCCCGGTCTTTCACCGAATGCGCAGGCACGTTTGAATTATGTAGCGGCCGCACGCGCCAAAGCGAAGCCACCACAGCTATGAAAGAAAGCCCATTCGCATAAAAGCACCCGGCCAGTCCAAACACGCGAAACGCAACACCGGCGAGCGCTGGTCCAACGACGCGCGAGAGTTGGAACTGCGTTGAGTTCATCGCGATGGCGTTAGCGAGGTCTTCACGACCGACGAGGTCGTAAGTCATCGCGAGGTACGACGGACTGGCCAGCGCCATGCAACAACCTGTCATGAACGAAAACCCGAGCACCATCCAGCGATTCACCACGTTAGTTGCGACGAGAGTGGCGAGACCGAGCGCCGCGAGACCCGCGCCGATCTGTGTAATGATCAGCAAGCGTCGCCGATCGATGAGATCGGCGAAGACACCACCGAGTAAGGTGAAGACAAACGCGGGCGCTGTCGCCATGAATGCGTCGAGTCCGAGCCAGAAGGGCGAGTTAGTCAGATACAACACTAGCCAGCCCTGTGCGACCGCCTGCATCCACGTACCGATGTTCGACAGGAACGCACCGGCCAGGAACAGTCGAAAGTCACGATGAGAAAGTGCCCGAAACATTCCGCTGCGGCGGACGGCAGGTCTCGATCCAATTGCGGGCGCAATCTCACTCGGCATGAAGTCAACTCATTTGGGCCACGGATTACACGGATGAATATAGCTTAGATCTGTTTTTAATCTGTGTAATCCGTGGCTAAACTTTCCGGCGCCAGGAGGAGAGAGGGGAGCCGGTGCCGCCGCGTCTCTCGGCGACGATTTCGGCCATGATCGCTAAGGCTACTTCTTCGGGTGTTACGGCTCCGATGTGGAGGCCGATGGGAGCGCGAATTTTTTTTAGTTGCTCTTCAGGCACGCCTGCTTCACGTAGCCGGTCGATCACGATCGATGTCCGGCGCTTGCTGCCAATCAACCCAGCGTAATCCGGATTCGCGCGCACCACTGCCTGCATGCATTGCTCGTCTTCGTTGTGACCTCTCGTAACGACCGCCACGGACACGCCTCGCCCATTACCAACAGCCTCGAGCACTGCCGAACTCCAATCATCGGCTACCAGCAGTTCGATCTGTTCTTCAGGAAAACGTTCGCGCTTCAGAAAGTCGGCGCGATCGTCGATCAGAGTGGCGTGATAACCAGCAAACGCGGCCAGCCGGGCGAGTGAGGCGCCCACGTGTCCCGCGCCGCAGATCACCAAACGCGGCGCTGGTTGCAATCGTTCGAACAAGAGCGACGTCTCGCGAGCAAACGGAAACCCGGGCGCGAACTCGCTCAAGCTAAACATTCGAGTCTCTTCACGTGACGCCAGAAAACGCTCGAATTGACTTACAACCAGCTCATCCAACTGCGCGTCGCCAAGACTTCCGAAACGCTCACGGTCCTGCTGCATGAGCAGCTTCGAGCCAACTGGTTCCGGACCGCTTACTTTCGTAACTACGACCGCGATATCGCCACGCTCCAGCACCTCGCCGATCATCTTCGTTATGGAAGGCGAAGATGTTTGGTCCCATGTCTCGGTCATCGATCGTATTTCAATGCGGAGGGATGTTTACTTCAACGCTCGCGATTTGCTCAAGCCAATCGCAGACGCGGCTCGCCGCATGAGCCACAATGGTCCAACCAGCAGGTAGACCGGGTTCTTGAAGAAGGCAGGTTGATTTCCTTCGATGGCGTGTCCGATAAATTGCAGTATCCAACCGACAATGAACAGTCCCAGCGCCCAGCGCCAGTTGAAAAAGAACAGCGGCAGAGATACGACGATCATCGGTATTCCGATAGAGTGTGAAAGCCTGTTCAGCGGATGCTGATGCTTGGCTTTGTAGTTTGCGAGAAAGTCTTGCATTGCCAACTGCCGATTGCCAGTTGTCAATTGCCTTGAACAAATCGGAAATCGGCAATTGGCAATTGGCAATGAGTTAACGGTTCATTACTTCGACAAAGATATCCATCGTGCCCCCGCAGACCATTCCTTCTTCGCTTGCCTCATCGGCGGTCAGCGAGAAGTGGTGCAACTGAGACTTGCCCGAGCGCAGGGCTGCCTGCGCCTCGGCCCAGACTTCAGCCTCGATGCAACCGCCGCCTACCGTTCCCGCTACTTCTCCGTTTTGAAAGAACAGCATTTTCGCACCGCGCTGCTGCGGAGTCGAGCCACGCGTGTGCGCGACCGTGGCTACGACGACGCGTTCGCCACGGCCAGCGGCTTCGTTTATCAGTCGGTAAAGCTCGCGTTGGGGAACAGTTGACATGTTCGTGCGTGGAACTTTGTGCTTAGTACCCTGGTCTAAAACTGAGAGCAAGTCTACGCCACCGGGATTAAAGTGCAAAGACGCGTTGCGACCTGCTATTTTGCCGCTAGGGTAAATCACTTTGTATTGTGAAGCCGGATGTGAGGTGAAGGGCACGATGCACAGAGAGGAGGAGAGGCAGAAACTCACCCCGGTCCACGCATTCACCCTGTTCGCGGGCGTAATAATGCCCACGATCTCCATCACGGTCGAAGCCACGATCCACCTGTGTGCCGAGAACTTCTTCGATCCGATACCTTCAATGTGGCACCTGATGCTCGTTATGTTTGTGCCGCTCGCCCAGCTTCACGTGTGGTTTGCTATCCGGCGAGGCGCGACACCACGGGTAACTCTGGCCGGTTTTGCAAA
>JBKPPH010000343.1:0-4665 GCA_046733535.1 Acidobacteriota bacterium | reverse complement strand
GGTTTGTGCGCGGGCGCTGATGGCGCAGCTGGCGCAGCAGCTTGCGCAGGCGGCGCCGCGACTTCCTGGTCCGGCGCTAAAGAAGTCAAAACTTCCGTTACTTCCGCGGCTGAAACTTCGCCACCTTCATCCTGCCGTTGTTTCGCGCCAGCTGATACTGCCTTCAACCGCGCAACTTTTTGTTCAAACGTCTCACCCGGCACTGGTCCAGTGTCTTTCACTCCGGCATACGTCGAACGTCTGAATAGCTGCCGGTTCGGATTCGAACCTGTATGCCCGGCCTTCGGTGCTGCCGGCGCGGCGGGAGCGGCAGGCTTCGCGGCTGCGGGCGCCGCGGCCTTTGGTGCTGCGGGCGCTGCGGCTTTCGCCGGAGCGGGCTTCGCGGCGGCGTGACCATCATCGCCCACTTCCGTTTCGATCATCACGTAGACGCCGCGTGCTTCGTCCCTTTTGATAACCGGCAGCGTGCCGCCGGCGGCCTGCAACAGCGCGGTCAACTCAGCTTCTACGAACCGGTGCTGTTTATTCGGATCGCGCACGTGCCCGAGCGGCGGCCCCATGTAGAGCGTGCCGCACGTCTGGCACTTGAAAAGCACATCGTCGCCGCGCAGATGAATCTCAGCGGCTTCGCCTGCGGTCCGCAACTGCTTCAGATGTCCGTTGCAGAGTTTTCCCTTTTCGTTTTTCTCGTTGCAAACGGTCTGCGCGTTTGTGATTCGCTTGGGGACGGCAATCGTCTCGGTGGCTGACATGTTGGTTGCGCATTGTACACGAACGAGAGGCACAGATAGAACACGTCTAGTCGAACGGGCTGGGAGTGATGTATGCTCTCGCGCGAAAAATTCAAGAGGAGAACCGCATGGTCGAGCTGATTCCTTCCCCGGATGCCGTGATGCAGATTCTGAAACGCACGGGCGCGTTTCGCGAGGGCCACTTCGTTTATCCAAACGGAAAACACTCGCCACACTACTTTCAGATGCCCCTTGCGTTCCGGTATTACGACACGGCACGCGTGCTCGCAGTAGCATTGAGTCGGAAGTTTCGGCTCGAAAAAGACATCTCCAGCCAACTGCCGAAAGTTGCGATCATCAGTCCGAGTTCGGGCGGAATTCCGGTGGCATTCGGTGTGCGCGACGCGCTCAACGCCGAACAGATCTACTGGGCTGAGCAGGAGCAGGGCGAGCGCATGTTTCGCCAGTACGTGAACCAGGGCGAGGTCAATCCGTGCATCATCGTCGACGACATCATCCGCAGCGGCAAGGCGATTGAAGAAACAGTGAACCTGGTGAAATCTCTGGGCGCGAGAATAATCGGCTGCGGCGCGATCGTGTGTTTTGATTCAGCGCCGAAGGAAATCGAAGGCGTGCCGGTCAAATCGCTGATCGAGTTTGACGCGCGCATGTATGAGAAGGACCAGGCGTGCGTGGAGTGTAAAGAAGGAGTCGCGCCCGAAGAGGTGCGGTTCTAAGCCGCAGATTTAAGCCGCAGATTTACGCAGATGAATGCACATCAGAAGAACTTTTTCTAATCTGCGTTCATCTGCGTAAATCTGCGGCTAGATTTCGTGTCGATTCGCGAGCGCTTTATCCATCGTGACCTCGTCCACGTACTCGAGGTCGCTTCCCACCGGCATTCCCATCGCGATCCTCGTTACTAGTAGTCCCAATGGCTTCAACAATCGACTGATGTAGTTTGCGGTCGCCTCGCCTTCAGTGGTTGGATTAGTCGCGAGTATCACTTCCTTCACCGCCACGCCCTCATTATTTTCCGGTTTCAGCCGCGGCAGGAGATTGGCCAACTGCAATTCACTTGGTCCAATGTGGCGAATCGGCGAAAGGCTGCCGTGAAGCACGTGGTAGACGCCTTTGAAGCTGCGCGTCTTCTCCACCGCGACCAGGCTATGAGGTTCTTCGACGACGCAGATCACCGAACGATCGCGGCTGGGCGACGAACAGAAGCGACACGGATCGACCTCAGTGAGGTTGTTGCAGATCGAACAAAGAACGATCTTCTGCTTGACCTCTCGCAATGCAGCGATCAGTCGCTCGAGATCGGCTTCAGGCGCGCGCATGATGTGAAAGGCCAGACGTTGGGCTGACTTGTGCCCAATACTCGGCAAGCGCCTCAGTTCGTCGATTAATCTGGTGACCGGCTCGGCGTACTCTAGCATTGTCGATTAACCGAACATCCCTCCGAGTCCCGGCGGCAACATTCCACCCAGCTTGCCCTTCATCGCTTCGTCGACTTTGCGATTCGCTTCGTTTGCGGCAGCCATGATCATGTCCTGAAGCATCTCGACGTCGCCTTCCTTCACCGCCTCGGGATCGATCTTGAGTGCGATGAGTTCATGATTGCCTTTCATTTGCACGGTGACGACACCGCCACCCGCTGAAGCATCGACGCGCAGTTCTTCCATTTCTTTCTGCATCTTCTCCTGCATCTGCTGCGCCTGCTTCATCATCTGTTGGATATTGAATCCGCCTGGAAACTTCATCACTCGCACCTCTCGGGAAAATTTAGGTCATGCTAACACCGATTACACAGATTCCAGAAATCAGTGTAATCTGCGTAATCTGTGAATAAAAACCTTGACCGCGTGCTCGAGGCGCGCCTCAATCTCTACTATGATCTTCAGCCCGGGCCCGTGTCTCCGGCGCCGATGTTGATTGCGCTACACGGCTACGGCGGCAACAAGCGACAGATGATGCGCGAGGCGCAACTGCTCGCGCCAGACAATTTCGCAATTGCTTCGTTGCAGGGTTTTCATCAGCACATCAAAGAGCCGCGCGAAACGGGTGGTCCCCTCCGTTTCGGGTTTGGCTGGTTAACAAACTTTCGCCCGGAAGAGTCAATCGCGCTTCATCATAAAGCCGTAATCGAGATGATTCAGAGGTTGATCGACGAAGGCGCGGCCGATCCGGCGCGCATCTTTCTGCTCGGCTTCTCACAATCATGCGCGCTCAATTATCGCTTCGCGTTCACGCATCCTGAATACCTGCGCGGCGTGATTGGTATCTGTGGCGGCATTCCGGGCGATTGGGAAACCAGCGCATTGTATCGACCAGCGAAAGTCGATGTGTTACATCTCGCGGGCACGCGAGACGAGTTTTATTCACCCGAACGAGTTCGCGATTACGAAAGACAACTGAAAACGCGCGCCGCCTCGGTTACGTTCAAAAGCTATGACGCCGCGCACGAAATTGTTCCCGAGATGCGCTCCTTTGTGGTCCAATGGTTAGCCCGTGCCACAGATGAACACTGATTACACAGACCACGTTGTCGCTCCCGGCGTCGCTGAAATCGAGCGTGACGTTGAAGCCCGCAGCGCTGTCTTCAAAAAAGAGCTCGGACTTTTCGATTTAGTGCTGACGCAGGTCGTGTTCGTCGTCGGAACGTTCTGGGTTGGCTGGGCCGCGCGGCTTGGTCACGAGCAAAACCTGTTCTGGGTGCTGGCAATCATCACGTTCTATCTTCCCCTCGCTGCGGCAGTGATCTTTCTCAATCGCCTGATGCCGCTCGAGGGCGGTCTTTATCAATGGTCCAAGCTGGCCTTCAACGACTTTGTCGCGTTCATGGTGGGATGGAACCTGTGGGTTTTCGCCATCTCTATTCTGGCCGGCGTTGGCCTCGTGGTGACGACGAATATCTCGTATGCAATTGGACCGTCAGCGGCGTGGATGACAGACAATGCGACCACGATCACGCTGATCAGTTTCATGCTTGTCACGGCGATGGTGGTGGCCGCGACACGCGGTCTCGCGCTCGGCAAGTGGGTCCACAATATCGGCGGCCTCGTCCACCTAATCACTTTCGCGATTTTGATCCTGTTGCCGCTCCTCGCCGTGTCGCGAGTAATTGCAGGAGAGTACCGACCCTTTGCGCTTCAGTTTCCCACCTTTTCTGCTTACAACATCAACGTTGGCAGTAAGCTTGCACTCGGTGCTTTGACCGGCTTCGAATACATCGCGATCCTTGCGGGAGAAACACGCGCACCGGCGCGGAACATCGGACGCTCGGTGGTGATTGCAACGCCGATCATCGCGCTGATGTTCATCCTCGGCACCAGTTCGGTGCTCGCGTTTGTGCCGCGGGATCACATCGATCTGATTGGACCGATTCCGCAGGTGCTGTCGATCGGATTTCAATCCCTCGGCTGGGTGGGAACAATCGGTTCGATTGCGATTCTCGGCATCACCGTCAGGACGATCGCCCTCATGAGTATTTACTTTGCAGGAAACACGCGCCTGCCGATGGTTGCCGGCTGGGACCGATTGCTACCTGCATGGTTCAGCCGGTTGCACCCGAAGTACAAGACGCCAATCAACTCGATTCTTTTTGTGGGCGCGGTAACGTTGGTGCTTGGTCTACTGAGCTTGACGGGAGTGCGCGCGCAGGAAGCGTTTCAACTGATCGACAACGCCGGCGGGATTTTTTACGCACTCACGTACCTGGTGCTGTTTGCGATCCCGTTGTTTGGGATGAAGGCGCTTGGCGTCAAGGCGCCGTTGTGGCTCAAGATCGCGTGCGCATCCGGATTCATCATCACTCTGATCTACATTCGTTTCGCGATCGTTCCGATCACGGAAGTGGGAAGTCCGCTCTCGTTTGCGCTGAAGATCATCGTCACAGTGCTGATAGCGAATGCTGTCGGCCTCAGTATTTATG
>JBKPPH010000342.1:0-8327 GCA_046733535.1 Acidobacteriota bacterium | reverse complement strand
GCGCAGGACATTCACACGATCTGAGGCATAAAAGCACAAAAGTTTACTTACGAGGTCGCGGTGCTGGATCATCTCTTTGTGCTTTGGGTGGCTTTTCGTGGCTTGATCTGCTTTGTGGTTTTTTGTGGGGCGAACCAGAGGGTGGTTAGAGGTGGGAGATCGATGTCAGCTCCGTTGAGCGCAACACCGTTGTGGGCGCCGTAGATTTCAGCGCTGGTGTTAATGATGAGGTCGTATTCGCCCTCGCTAAGAAGATCAACGCGATAGCCTTTCTTCGGGACGGCGGAGAAATTGCAGACGCAGATGAGCTCGCGGCCGGTGGACGGTGAGCGGCGGATAAAGGCGACGATGTTCTCGAGCGCGTTGTCCACGTCAATCCATTCGAAACTTGCCGGCTCTCCATCAGCCTCCCAAAGCGCAGTCGCTGGTCCATACACGCGGTTCAAATCACGAATCAACCGCTGCAACCCGCTATGCAACGGCTTCTCCAACACATGCCAATCCAGACTCTCAGTCTCCGTCCACTCGCTCGACTGCCCAAACTCACCTCCCATGAACAACAACTTCTTCCCCGGATGCGCCCACATGTACGAAAAGAGCGCACGCAGGTTTGCAAACTTCTGTTCAGTTGTTCCAGGCATCTTATTCAGCAACGAGCCCTTCATGTGGACCACTTCGTCATGTGAGAACGGCAAGATGAAGTTCTCACTCCACGCGTAGACCAAACCAAACGTCAGTGCATTGTGATTGCCCGCACGAAACAGAGGATCTGTCTGAAAGTACTTGAGCGTGTCGTGCATCCAACCCATGTTCCACTTGAAATCAAAACCCAGCCCACCCGCATAAACGGGATGACTGACCGCAGGCCACGCAGTCGACTCTTCCGCAATCATCATCGTTCCAGGAAGAACACGATGAGTTGTTTCATTCAACTCCTTCAAGAACGCAATCGCTTCAAGGTTCTCGCGCCCGCCGAACTTGTTCGGAACCCACTCGCCTTCTTTGCGGCTGTAGTCGAGATAAAGCATCGAAGCCACTGCATCGACGCGCAATCCGTCGATGTGAAACTCCTTGAACCAGTAGAGGGCATTCGCAATCAGGAAGTTGCGCACTTCGTTCCGACCGTAGTTGAAGATGTAGGTACCCCAATCGGGGTGTTCGCCCTTGCGCGGATCGAGATGCTCGTATAACGCCGAACCATCAAAGCGCGCGAGCGCCCACGCGTCTTTCGGGAAGTGGGCGGGCACCCAGTCCATGATCACGCCGATGTCGCGGCGATGCAGGTAGTCAATCAGGTAACGGAGATCGTCCGGCTCACCATAACGAGCGGAAGGCGCGTAGTAATAACTGACCTGATAGCCCCACGATGGTCCATACGGATGTTCCTTGAGTGGCAGAAACTCGACGTGCGTGAAGCCCATTTCACTGACGTAGTTGGCGAGCGGCTCAGCCATTTCACGATAAGTGAAAGGGCGATTCCCATTCTCCACCTTTCGGCGCCACGAACCGAAGTGCACCTCGTAAATCGAAAGCGGGTCGCGGAAATGTTGCCTGCCCGCGCGATCGTTGATCCACTTGGCGTCGCGAAATTTGTACTTGGAGTCGTAGACGATCGACGAGGTGTTTGGAGGAGCTTCCGTATGCTGCGCGTAAGGATCCGCTTTCAAAAATGTCGAGCCGCTTCGTGTGTGTACTTCAAACTTATACAGCGAACCTTCACTGAGCTTTGGAATAAATAATTCCCAAACGCCGGAGTTGCCCAACAGTCGCATCTGATGCGAACGTCCGTCCCAGCCGTTGAAGTCACCAACAACGCTGACGCCCGCTGCCTGAGGCGCCCAAACAGCGAATGCGACGCCCTTCGTGCGACCTATTTTGGTGACGTGCGCGCCGAGCTTGTTGTAGATCTCCTCGTGACGTCCTTCGCCAAAGAGATGGAGATCGATTTCGCCGAGCGTGGGCGGAAACTGTGGCTCGTGTTTCATTTTTGTAGGGGTGGCCCACCGGGGCCACCCCGCGTCGGGATTCCACGCAGGGGTGGCCACGAAGGGCCACCCCTACAATAAAATCCTTGAAAAGATCTCGGCTCCGTTTCCTTTTTCCGGCACGTTGCTCTTCGCCTCAGCCAACAGCTCCAGAAACGCTTCCTGCGGCGGTTCGAGGCCAAGCTGTTTTTGCAAATCGATCACTCGCGCCGCGTAGCGCATCACCTGGACCGTTTCGATTCCGGCCAGATCGGAAAAAAACCAGCCGCAACTCGTAAACATCAAGAGCGCACTGCGTTGCATCTCGAGCAACTTCATCACGCGAGATTCATCCACCGGGCCAACCGCGTGTCGTTCAAGGAATTCAGCAAGCCCACGCCGCTCATCCAAAATCACGGCGATGTAATCGTTTCGCGCCGCCCACGGATCACGCAACAACTCGCTCCCGAGATTTTCAAACTTTACAGCCGTATCATCACGAAGATAATTCAACGCCTCGCGCAGCGGTTTGCGCCACGACTGGTTCCAGCCAGGCTCGCCACCGGTGTGACAACCGCAATCTCGCGACCAGCGACTCACTCCATGAACGCAACTCCACGAACTACCCTCACCCTCCGGTCCGTTATCTATCTTCACTTCAAGTTGCGGCGGATGCCGGTCGAGATACTCGCCATAGTTCGTGATCCAGAAACCAGCACTTTTCGCCTCCACCTCCAGCGCGTGGGCAAGACAGAGATCGCCAAACTTGAAGTGGTGGCCGTAGGTTTCACCATCCGTCGCCACGTTGACCAGATCTCCTTCTCCGGCAGCGCGGAGGAACTGTTCCACTAGCTCGCGACTCGACTTCAGCGCATGTTCGAAAGCAATTGATTGTGCGAGTGGACCATTGTAGAAGAAGACGGCCAACGAACGATTCGATCCATCCGTATGTCGAAAGAGATAAGACTCCGAGCTACTGATCTTCCCCTTCGCCTGGTTCGGCGACAGGATCACATACCGCATGCCGTGCTCGATCAATAATGCGAGCACGTCGTCGTTGGCCGCAGTCTCCGGTAACCAGAGCGCTTCCGCCTCGCGACCAAAACGATAGCGAAAGTCTGCGAGCCCCCAAACGATCTGCGTCACGCGATCGCGAGCATTGCAGAGCGGCAGAATCGCGTGGCCGTAAGCCTGTGCGATAGCGTTGCCGTGACCACTGCGCCGAGCAACACTCTCTTTGTCAGCAGCTAAAATCGATTCGTAAGTATCGGGATGATGGCGTTCGAGCCACGTCAGCAACGTCGGTCCGAAATTGAAACTGATGTGCGGATAGTTGACGACGTTTGGAGCGTAGCATTCGGCGTGAATGCGTTCGTTCCAGTCGTGATAAGGCGCGGCGCTCGGTTCCGGCTCGACTTCGCGGGTCCAGGGGTTCTCACGCGGGGGTTGATAAAAATGGCCGTGGATTACGAGAGCGGTCATGCGTTGACAGGGTCAACAGCATTAAATGCCAAATGGGCGGCGCCGAGCAAGCCCGCGTTGTCGCCGCACTCCGCTCGCGCGATTCTCACTTGCTGCGCGATCACATGAAACGCACGCTCGCTGACTTGCCTGTACATTTCCGGAGCAAACAGGTCCCAACCGTTCACCGCTCCGCCAGTCAGTACGATGACCTGCGGATCGATCAGGTTGATGAGGTTTGCCAAACCGATTCCGAGATACATTCCGAACCGTCTGAAAACGGCGAGCGCCAATTCATCGCCATTTCGTCCGGCTTCGTACACCTTCACCGCACTCAGCTCGCCGTCGTTCAAAACAGATTCCGGAAACAGTGACAGGTTTTCTCGAGTCATGCGCACGATCGCGGTCGCCGAAGCAAACAACTCCAGGCAACCAGTGTTGCCACACTTACACTTCATACCGCAGAACGGATCTACAGTCGTATGCCCGATCTCACCCGCCGATCCATGCGCACCGCGCCACAACTTACCGTCAAGAATGACGCCTCCACCAACACCGGTCCCAAGCGTCACGCTGATCACATCACAACACCCACGCGCCGCGCCCAGCCACATCTCTCCCACCGCCGCGGCATTCGCGTCATTCTCGAGCAGGACGGGCCACCCCAGCCGCTGCTCTAACACTGCTTTTAATCCGAAGTTGGTTAACGAAGGAAGGTTTGGCGCTTGCACGACGACAGCTTTCTCACTGTCAACAGCACCCGGCACCATTATCGATGCGGCAACGATCGAATAGCGATCGGAGCTCCATTTCTCAGCAGCGCTTACAAGCGCCTGGATGACGCATTCAGCAGAATCTCCTTTCGGAGTTTCCTGCTTCAGTTGATGAACAATTTTTCCATTATCATCGACGAGCGCTACTCGCAGATGCGTGCCCCCGAGATCGACGGCGAACACTAAGCTCTCACTAGACAGGTTCTTCGGCATGTTCAAGTCGGAGCGGCTCCGCAGCCATCTCTCCTCGCGAGAGGTTCCTCGAGATCAGCACTCCCGCCACGATGGCCACCAGCAGGAAGATAAATCCAAGAACCCACTCTTTAAAGATCAACTTGCCAATTCCAAACAATGATCCGTAAATCAGCACACAGCCGAGTATCCAATTTAGAAACTGCAGCGAAAGACGTCCTTGCGCGTGTGACCCGGCGAGCCCGGCCTTGGCGGCAATAACATCCCAACCTGGTCCTTCGGGCTGAACGCGACGGTAGAACGAAACAAGTTTTTCCACCGGCTCTGCGCGAGTGAATATCGTGACGGTGATCCACACGATGGTGGTTATGCCGACTGTTACCAGCATCAGGTAGGCGAAGTCTCTGGGCTGATCGCTGTCCCACTTCAACACCAGTTGCAGGAAAATCGAAACTACAGCCGCACAGATCATTGCGGAGACTTCGGACCAGGCGTTGATGCGCCACCAGAACCAACGCAGCAACAGTACAGTGCCCGTTCCCGCCCCGGTTACGAGAAGCAGCTTCCACGCTCCGCCGATGGATTCCATATAAAAGGTCACAATCAGCGACGCGATCATGAGCAATACCGTGACGACCTGGGAAGCTACAACGTAGTGTTTCTCGGTGCCCGAACGCTTTACGAACCGCCGGTAGAAGTCGTTGATCACGTACGAGGCGCCCCAGTTTAATTGCGTTCCGATCGTCGACATGTAAGCCGCCGCGAATGCGGCCAGCATGAACCCGCGCAAGTAGGTTGGAAATACGTTTGGATCCAACAGCGTCTTGATGTAACCCGATTCCTTGTCGACCAGGTTGGGATAAAGAATCAGTGAAGCAAGCGCGGTCAGGATCCAGGGCCACGGGCGTAAAGCATAGTGCGCGATGTTGAACCAAAGCGTCGCGAGCAATCCGTGCCTTTCGTTTTTGGCGGAGAAGATTCGCTGAGCTACGTAACCACCGCCGCCGGGTTCAGCGCCGGGATACCAGGTGGACCACCAGATGACTCCGAGATACACGAACAATGTTATCGCCGGCATCCAGATGGAATCGTATTCGGGAAAGAAAGCGAGTCGGGAACCTGATCCACTCGCCACGTCCATCGCGCCGATCTTTGTCTTCAACTGATCGATACCACCGACTGCATTGACGGCAAGAATCGCGAGGACGATCACCATTCCCATCTTCAGTGCAAACTGGAACAGATCCGTGACTAACACTCCCCACAAACCCGAAATCGCAGTGTAGAACGCAGTGAAGAGCAACATGCCAATCACGATCATGATCGCGCCACTCTTACTTACACCAAGAGTGATCTCGAGGATCTTCACCATCGCGAGGTTTACCCAACCGAGAATGATGCAGTTGATCGGCAGGCCTAGATACAAAGCACGGAAGCCGCGAAGAAACGCAGCAGGTTTGCCGGAATAACGAAGCTCAGCAAACTCGATATCAGTCATCACACCGGCGCGCCGCCAAAGTCGCGCATAAAGAAAAACGGTGAGCATGCCGCTCATGACAAAGTTCCACCAGAGCCAGTTACCGGCAATTCCGTTTCGGGCAACGAAGCCGGTGACGGCGAGTGGCGTATCGGCAGCGAAGGTCGTTGCGACCATTGAAGTGCCGGCGAGCCACCAGGGCACGTTGCGGCCCGAGAGAAAGAACTCGCTGGTGCTGCCGCTTGCTCTGCGAGCGTAATAGAGGCCGATACCGAGGTTGAAGAGAAAGTATGCGGCGATTACCGTCCAATCCAATATTGAAAGGTTCATTGGCGGTCCTTAGTTATCGGTTTGAAAAGGCGGTTACTCGGGCGCTTATCACACGCCATGTGATTGATTCTGTCAAGTGAAAAGACGCGCAGCCTCTTTGAGTGCGGCGGCCAGGCGCCGCTTTGGCCTCGATCACACAAGATTGGAACAAAGCGGCGTCAGGCCGCCGCACTCCAAGGAGGCGCACAATTCAAACTGGCTAAAACAGCCTTTCGCCGTTACCATGCCCGATCTATGGGCCCGGATTCGTTAGTCACAGGTCTCGCGATCATCGGCATCGTGATCGTCGTATCGGCGCTGCTGTCGGGCGTAATCGACAAGACGGGTTTGCCGCAAGTCGCCGTGTTTATTTGTATCGGCGCAGCGCTTGGGCCATTCGGACTCGGCGTCTTCGATATGACGCTCGACTCGCCCATCCTGCGCGTTGTGGCGATACTGAGTTTGACGCTCGTTCTCTTCACCGACGCCGTCAGCCTCAACACTTCAGAAGTGAAACGACACGCCGGCCTCGCTTTTCGCATGCTTGGTCCGGGAACGATTCTTTGCGCCGCGCTCACTGCCTTAGCCGCCTGGTGGCTGCTGCAAATTCCGTTCGCCCTCGCTGCGATCCTCGGCGCCGCCCTCGCTTCGACCGATCCGGTGCTGCTCCGCGGACTGCTGCGACGCCGCGATATCTCACCCGACACTCGTCAGGCTTTGCAGCTTGAGAGTGGACTCAACGACGTGGTGTTGCTGCCGATTGTTGTCGTCGCGATCGCGTTGATTGGCCATCACGAGGGTGGCTTTACCAAGCTGGGCTTCGGCCTTTTCATTCTCGGACCAGGCGCAGGAATCGCAGTCGGCTTGATCGGCGTCGCAGCGCTCGACTTGATCCGCAAACGCCTCGGTGTACGACGCGATTACGAATCGCTCTACTCACTCGGCGTCGCGTTTTCTGCCTATGCCGCCGCGGAAGCGGTACACGGTAGCGGTTTCCTCGCCGCTTTTGCCGCTGGTCTGACAATCGCTGCTCTCGATGTGGAACTCTGCGACTGTTTCATCGAATACGGCGGCGTGACAGCGGAAATGATGTTGCTGTTCACGTTTGTGATCTTCGGCAGCTCGCTCATTTGGACTGGCTTCTCAGGCCTGGACGCGCCGACCGTGATCTTCGCGGCAATCGCGATGCTGGTGCGTGTGCCTGTTTATCTACTCTCGCTGCTCGGCTCAAACGTAAAGCGACGCGGTCGCTTGATAATCGCCTGGTATGGACCAAGCGGGCTCAGCTCATTGCTGCTCGTGTTGTTGCCCGTGTTTGCGGGAGTGCCGGGCAGTGATCGGATATTCAGAGTCTGCGCCCTCATAGTTCTGATATCGGTGGTGCTTCACGGCGCGACTCCGATGTTACTGACGCGCATCGGTCGCAAACGTGAACCCGAAGAGCCGCCGGCGCCCGAGCCTTTGCGTCAGGCGCGTGAGCTTCCCGTTATAGAGACACCGCGGGCGGTCGGTGCACAAACGATCACACTCGACGAATTGGACCATTTACAGAAATCCGGCGACGAGGTAATCCTTCTCGACGTTCGTACTGACCGGAGCCGCGACACAAGCGATTATCAAGCTGAAGGTTCGGTGCGCATGCCGCCCGAGAATGTCGTCGCACAAGCTCGCGAGCTGAGGCTTCCGCAGGAGGCGTGGCTGATCGCCTACTGCGCTTGAACAAACGAAGCTACCAGCGCCCGGGTGGCGCAGGAACTTCGACAAGCAGGATGGACTAAAGCACGAGCGCTGCTGGGCGGTTGGGAAGCATGGCAGAACGCAAACCTGCCGGTCGAACGGATGGACAAAGTCGCAACATGAAAAGCCTGCTCGTAATTCTCATCGCCGGTCTCGTATTTGGACCTTCAATGCAAACTCAAAACAGACCACGAGCTCGCGAGCTCGGAATAAACGTGGGCGTGCTTCCCACCGGACCACTCAACGCAATCACGGACGTTCCGGGTGTGATGGTCGGTCACACGACTTTGATCCGCGGTGACAACGTGCGCACAGGCGTCACTGCCATTGTCCCGCACGGCGGCAATCTGTTTCAGGAGAAAGTTCCGGGCGCGGTGTTTGTCGGCAATGGTTTTGGCAAACTTGCCGGGTCAA
>JBKPPH010000341.1:0-4061 GCA_046733535.1 Acidobacteriota bacterium | reverse complement strand
AGGATATCTTGTGAATCCTGAAAAATCCTATACATCCTGTTTTCACATGACCTGGAGTTCGCGTTCCCTGAGTACCTTTATGCGATCGCGCAACTCAGCCGCCCTCTCAAACTCAAAACGCTTTGCCGCCCCCCGCATCTCTAGCTCCAATCGCTCAATCGTCGCTTCAATGTTCGCCGGTGAGTAGTCTTCGATCTCATCCACTTCTGTCGGAACTTTGAAGTAATCCGCCTCCGATGCCGTAATCAACGTCGCCTCGATCGGCTTCACGATCGTCTGCGGTGTGATCCCGTTCTCACGATTGAAAACTTCCTGAATCGCGCGCCTTCGTTGCGTCTCCTCGATTGCCCGCTTCATCGAATCCGTCATTCGATCCGCATACAGGATCGCCTTGCCGCGAGCGTTGCGCGCCGCGCGCCCAATCGTCTGAATCAGCGACTGCTCCGAACGCAGAAACCCTTCCTTATCAGCATCGAGAATCGCCACGAGGGAGACCTCCGGCAGATCGAGCCCTTCACGCAACAAGTTGATCCCGACGAGTACGTCAAACTCGCCGCGCCGCAAGTCGCGCAGGATCTTGATTCGCTCGAGAGTCTCGATATCCGAGTGCAGATACCGGACCCGCACTGCGACTTCCGTGAAATACTCCGTCAGATCTTCAGCCATCCGCTTCGTCAACGTCGTCACCAACACACGCTCGTGACGCTCCGCACGCTGCCGGCACTCCTCCAGCAGATGATCGATCTGGCCCTTCACCGGCTGCACTTCAACTTCCGGGTCCATCAATCCGGTCGGGCGGATTATCTGCTCGACAACTTCACCGCTCGCCTTCGTCAGTTCATACGGCCCGGGCGTCGCCGACACGTAAATCGTCTGCCCGATGCGCGACTCAAACTCGTGAAAGTTGAGCGGCCGGTTGTCGAGCGCCGACGGCAAACGAAATCCGTACTCCACGAGCGTCCGCTTGCGCGATTGGTCGCCTTCGAACATGCCGCGCACCTGCGGGATCGACTGGTGCGACTCGTCGATGACGATCAGCGTGTCGCGCGGCAGGTAATCCAGGAGTGTAGGCGGCGGCTCACCGGGTTTCTTCCCCGTGAGGTGCCGCGAATAGTTTTCAATGCCGCGGCAAAATCCCATCTCCTTGATCATTTCGAGATCAAACATCGTGCGCTGGTGCAGCCGCTGTGCTTCAACCAGCTTGCCTTCCGCGATCAGCTTCGGCTCCCACCACTCGAGCTCCTCGCGAATGGTTTTGATTGCCCGTTTGATCGTCGGGCGCGACATCACGTAGTGCGTCTTGGGATAGATCGGCACGCGCGACGTGTGCTTCTCGATCACTTCGCCGAGCAACGGATCGATCGTCGAGATGGAGTCGATCTCGTCGCCCCACAACTCGATGCGATACGCCTGGTCCTGATAACTCGGATAGATCTCGACGACGTCGCCGCGCACGCGAAACGTGCCGCGTTGGAAGTTGATGTCGGAACGCTCGTATTGCAACTCGACCAGTCGCTGCAAGAGAACGTCGCGCGACATGCGGCCGCCGGGCTCGACAAAGAACAGCAGACCGTAGTACGCGTCAGGATCGCCGAGACCGTAAATGCACGACACACTCGCCACCACGATCACGTCGCGGCGCTCGAACAACGCGCGCGTCGCAGACATCCGCAGCCGATCGATCTCTTCATTGACGATCGCTTCCTTCTCGATGTAGACGTCGGCGGCGGGAACGTACGCCTCGGGTTGATAGTAGTCGTAGTAAGAGACGAAGTACTCGACTGCGTTCTCCGGAAAGAGCGAGCGAAACTCCTGAAAGAGCTGGGCTGCGAGTGTTTTGTTGTGCGCGAGCACGAGCGTCGAACGCTGTGTGCGTTGAATCACGCTCGCGATCGTAAACGTCTTGCCGCTGCCGGTAATGCCGAGCAGCACCTGGTCTTTGGCGCCGTCGTTGAGACCGCGAACGAGCGCGTCGATCGCGGCCGGCTGATCACCCTTTGGCTGGTATTCCGAACGAAGTTTAAAAGGCATAACAGGATTTACAAGATTGCCTACAAGTAAGCCGCAGATTTACGCAGATGAACGCAGATCGGCGTTATCTGCGTTCATCTGCGGCTTCAATCTGAACATTTACATCTTGTTCAATCCTGCAACTCCTGTCAAAAAGCGGCGAGGGATTCAGCAGCGGCGGAACGTAACTCGGGTGCGAGAGATTCATTAGCGGCGACGCGTCGCAATGTAGCAACGACTTCGGGTTCCCCACTCGACGCGAGCAGTCTAATCACCGCCAAACTCAGATCGAGACTCGGATGTTTCTCGATCACCGTCCTGAGTGGCTCGACGACTCCCGCTTTAGCGACGAGGAACAACAACGAAAATGCCCCGTAGCAGCTTTCGTGATTCTCGGCCATCAGGTCGTTGATGGCTTCGTAGAGCAGACCGGAATCTGCAAGTGCACTGCCGATGCGGCGGCGCTCCTCCGGCGATCCGTCACGCAAAGCGTTGTTCACGAACATCGCCGCCTGGTCGGGATCAAGCTCGTAAAGATCGCGGACGGCTTTCTCTCGCACTGCCGCGGACGGATCGTCCAGTAATTCTGCTGTTTGTTCGAAGGGAGTTCGTGTGAGGCGAAGCTGGCCGGGCGCGGGTCGCTCATGACGGCGCTGCGCCAACTCTTCCGCCGCGCGTCGCAGAGTGGCGATGTCGTTGCTCCATCGCTCATCGTCGCTGCGTCGCGCCGGCGCTTTCCTCGTTTGCTTCATGGCAGAACGCCAAAGCCGTTGTTGCCTGCCTGATCGATCTCAGGCACGGCGTCAAACACCTCGCCGTTTCCCGACGCGTGTGCGGCGAGCGACAGCGGAGCACTCGGAACAAACTCAGGCTCGCTATCAGTTACAACTTCCGCATCCTTCGGAGCCGCAGCCCGCAGCAGTTGAAACTTCTTCAGCACCAGGCGGCTCACTGAAAAACCGACACTGCTGTCCAACACGCAGAGTTGCTCGGCGACAACGCGTTGCGACACTCGTCCGAGGGCGCCCTCCAATTCGCGGCCAACCGTTGCGACATCACCGGCGATGATCATCTCGAAATCCTGACCGCCGCTGATTCGGCGTCGCGAGTGGTTCTGCAACAGCACGGCGGCCTCTTTGTGAATTCGTCCGGTAGCCACGATCACGAGGTGCGAGGCCTCGGTGTCGATCTCGAGATCGATGGTCGAACGCGCAAACGCCGGAGTTAAATCTCCATCACGCGTCGCGATCAGAAACGATTCGCCACAGATGTTCGCCATCAATTGCCCGTAACCGTTTCCGTCGGCTGGTCCAACTGCGATCTCGCGTTCCGGCACTCCCATCTCGCGCAGCAGAAAATGAATGCGGCTCACGAGCCACGATCCGTCTTCCAACAGGGACGACGCTAGCTGCGTCGGCGCAAACACTTCCTCGACGTTTTCATCCGCGACGGGCGCGCCACACTCGCTGCACGTCGCATCGCTGACCGTCACGACTGCGAGGGCATGCGGATTCGGCAGGCGAAACAGCGCGTGGCCAGTCTTGCGACAACTGATCTGCACTTCGCGCTCGACGAGTCCGGCGTCTTCGAGCGGTAAAATCGGCACGTGTTCAGATTCAGTGTGGCCCGTGAGAAGTTTCGCCGCGTAACCTTCCTCGTTCGCATTTCGCGCGGTCCTCAGGAAAACTCGCGCACTTTCGTCTTCGAGTTTCGACGCCGCGAGGATGCGCTTGGTCATCGTCTCCTTGCGGAGGCTCGTGTAGAGCGAGTCAGCGTCCTGCCTTTCGACGAACGTTCTAAACCCTTGCGGCATCGAGGGCGTGCTCGTCTCCCAGTCGGGAAAGGAGATCGAGAGCTGCTGCTCGTGCGAGATCAGGAGACTGCGTACCTGGTTGCAAAACGCGTCGAGCTTTCTGAACGGTTCGGGCGTGCGCGCTTCGTAGACGATTCCCGCGCGCAGAGAGGAGTCGTCTTCGAAGACGAGGAAGAGGATGTAGTCTTCAAAGCAAAACAGATCGCCACGCACAAACGGTTCTTCGAGCGTCGAGTCG
>JBKPPH010000340.1:0-8430 GCA_046733535.1 Acidobacteriota bacterium | reverse complement strand
CGACATTCTTTACGGCCGGTGTAATGGTTTCGAAAAGCCGTTCATCTGTTTGAACGCGTCGACGATGGGAATCGGCGGCGAGACCGCGGGACGCGTCGCGGCGCAGGGAAAGTTCATGCGCAATTTTTCCGGTGAGTTTCGTTTTGTGTTGGCGGCAGTCGGAGCTTTGGCGGCATGGCGCGAGCGACGCGTTCGAGTAGTGGTTGACGGTCGCGAAGTGGCGGATGGCCCAATGAACCTCGTTGCCGTGGCTAATGCACTGTATTGCGGCGGCGGAATGATGTTGTCCCCCGAGGCGTGCATCGAGGATGGCAAACTCGACGTGATAACGGCTTCAGGCCTCACGCGCAGGAACGTCGTGACCGAGCTCTCGCGCGTACATACCGGCGGTCACGTCAACAATCCGAAGGTCACGATCACGCAAGGGACGATCGTGCGGATCGAGACGTTGTTAGCGCGGGATGCAATGCCGCTCGAGGCGGATGGAAATGTTCGCGGAGTTACCCCAGTGCAGTTTCAGGTGTTGCCGGGAGCGTTGCGATTTATAAGCCGCAGATGAACGCGCATGAACGCAGATCGGATCTGCGTTCATCCGCGTTCATCTGCGGCTTCCATTTTCTGAATTTTAGCAAGACGGCGGCGGTGGCGTTCTTCGCCCGTGAAGCGAGCCGCTACGAAGGATCGAACGATGTCGAGTGCGAGCTCGACGCCAACTACCCGGGCGCCGACGCAAAGGACGTTGCAGTCGTCGTGTTCGCGTGATTGATGCGCGGAGTAAGTGTCACTGCAAAGCGCCGCACGAATACCGTAAAGCTTGTTCGCCGCAACGGCGGCGCCGACGCCGCTTCCGCAAACCAGTATCCCAATCTCCGCGCTCCCATTTTGTACTGCTTCACCAACCTGTTTCGCGTAGTCTGGATAATCGTCAGGGATGGAGCCGTCGTGCGTGCCGTAGTCGATCAGATCATGACCTGTCTCGCGCAGCTCTTCAATGATGCGCTCATTAAGCGGATACCCGCCATGATCGGCGCCAATCGCAATTCGCATCCTGTAAATCCTGTCTAAATATTAAAGTAAGGCGCGGGCGCGACTAGTTACGTGGTCAACATTGAACCCCAACTCGCGCAACGCAACCTCACCCGGGGCGGAAGCCCCAAAACGATCGAGGCAAACAACATCACCTTCTGGTCCAACGTATCGATCCCAACCCTGTCGCACGCCCGCTTCAATCGCCAGCCGCGCAGTCACTGACGGCGGTAAAACGTGGTCGCGGTACTCCTGCGGCTGCTCTTCAAAAAGTTCCCAACAAGGCAGCGACACGACGCGCGCCGCCACGCCTTCGCCCTCCAGTTTTTCGCGTGCTTCAAGCGCGAGAGAAACCTCGGAGCCCGTCGCGATCAAAATCAATTGCGGGTTTTCCGCATCAGCCAACACGTAAGCCCCACGCCGCAATCCATCCGCCGTCGCAAACCGCTTCCGATCTATCACCGGAACTTTTTGCCGCGTCAGCGCCAACGCCGTCGGCGCGCTGCGACGCAAAATCGCGATGCGCCACGCCTCACTCACTTCCGCCGAATCAGCAGGTCGAATCACAAACAGGTGCGGTATCGCTCGCAACGCAGCGAGGTGCTCGATCGGTTGGTGCGTTGGCCCATCTTCACCAAGCCCGATCGAATCGTGAGTGAAAACATAAATGACCTGCACTTCCGAGAGTGCGGCCAAACGGATCGCCGGCCGCATGTAATCGGAGAACGTCATGAACGTTCCGCCATACGGAATCAGACCGCCGTTCAGCGAAATGCCGGTCAGCGTCGATCCCATCGCATGCTCGCGCACGCCAAAATGAATAATGCGCCCGTCGTAACTGCCGGCCTCGAAGCTGTGGCTCTCCTTGATGTCGGTGTTGTTCGAAACGCCGAGATCCGCGGAGCCGCCGATGAGCATCGGCATCACCGGCGCGAGGGCGTTTATCACTTCACCACTCGCGACTCGCGTCGCCACCGGTTTCGCATCTTCAAACTTCGGCAAGTAATCTTCCCAACCTTCCGGCAGATCGCCATTCATCGTCGCGCGCCAGAGACTGCCTTCCTCGGGATGACTCTCCGTGTACCTGTCGACGAGACCGCGCCAATCAGCTTCGAGACGCTCACCGCTATCCACCGCTTCGCGGAAATGCGCGAGTGCTTCGTCGGGAATATAAAACTGCTTGTCTTCCGGCCAGCCAAGATGGCGCTTCGTCTCGCGCACGGCCTCTTCGCCGGGCGCGTCGCTGTGAGCTTTGCGTGTACCCTGCGTGGGCATGCCGAACCCGATGACGGTCTTGATCGAGATCAAACTCGGCCTGTCAGTTACTGATTGCGCATCGCGGATCGCGGCTTCGATGTCGTTGAGGTTGTTGCCATCCATAACGATTGGCGTGTGCCAGCCATACGACTGGAAACGCTTCGGCACATTCTCGCTAAAGGCGAGGTTCGTGGAACCTTCGATCGTGACTTGATTGTCGTCGTAGAGATAGATCAGTTTGCCGAGTTTGAGATGGCCGGCAAGCGAGGCCGCTTCCGAAGCGACGCCTTCCATCAGATCGCCGTCGGAAACGATCGCGTAAACGTAATGGTCGATTAAGGGGAAGCCATCTCTGTTGAACTTTGCGGCGAGGTGTGCGCCGCCCATCGCCATGCCGACTCCGTTCGCAAAGCCCTGGCCCAGTGGACCAGTCGTGATCTCGACGCCGGGCGTTAGACCATACTCCGGATGGCCGGGCGTCTTCGAACCGAACTGTCGGAAGTTTTTCAACTCGTCGAGCGGGAGATCGTAGCCGGTCAGGTGCAGCAATGAGTAGATCAACATCGAGCCGTGTCCGGCGGAAAGCAGAAAGCGATCGCGATTGTCCCACTTGGGATTCCGCGGATTGTGCCGCAGGAAACGTGTCCAGAGAACGTAAGCCATCGGCGCGGCGCCGAGCGGCAGGCCGGGGTGACCCGAATTCGCTTTCTGCACTGCATCGAGCGACAACGTGCGGATGGTGTTGATGCAGAGTTGATCGAGTTCGGGAGTGATGTTGGAGTTTTCTTTCTGCACGGGCGCGCTCATTTAGTTTCCTGTGGCTCCTGGTTTTAAGAGTTTTCACTGCTTATAAAGTCGGTCGTAGAGCTCTTCCTGGCGTGCGAGTCCCTGGCAGTAGCGAGCGTGTCGCTTCATGTCAGGTTCGAACACCTGTTCAACTGAAATTGAATCTTCCTCAATGCTAGCTATTTTGCCCACCGCTTCGAGCGCAAGCAAGGCAGCGCCGCGAATCGAGCTTTCGGCGCTTCCGCCAAGCAGCAATGGACGACCTAAAACGTCGGCGATGATCTGCGCCCAAACTGGTGAAGCACGCAGTGCGTTACCGGATGCGAAGATCGTCGCGCCCGGCGCGATCTGATCGAGAGCGCGCGCAATTCCCGCAAAGCGATATGCGATCGACTCCAGCGCCGAGCGAACGATCTCGACGGCAGTCGTTTGCTGTCTTAAACCGAAGATACCGCCACGCGCATCGGCGAACCATCCTGTGCTACGCTCGCCCGACCAAAAAGGCAGGATCGTGAGTCCGTGTGAATCGGGTTCAAGCGCGGCGATCTCGCGCTGCAAGGCGGCGCGATCGACATTCAGCGATTGGGCGAGCCACTGAAACAGACCACCGCCGTCAGACAACGCGCCTCCGACGACTAAGCGATTTCTACAAACACGATAACTCCAGAGCGCTGCAGGAAGTTCCGCCGGCGGCTCGCCTGCAAACACCACTCGCATCGCGCCCGACGTGCCGACCATCAATGCGATCTTGTCTTTCGTCGTACAGCCCGCGCCGATGTTGTTGGCCGCACCATCGCCAACCACGCACACGAGTCGCGCTTCCGCCAACGCGGGCCAGCGAAATGCGAAATCGTCTGCGAGTCGCAAACTCAACTCAGTTTTTATTTCCGGCAGAGTGTCGGGCGAAAGCTCGAGCGCGTCGATAAAATCCCAATCCCACGTGCATTGTCGCTGGTTGAATAACCCTGTGGCTGACGCGAGGGAAATCGTCGTCGCGGCTTCGCCAAACAAGCGCAGGCAAAGGTATTCAGCGAAACCAAGCCAGCAACGAGTGTTACGAAATTTTTCCGGATGCTCGCCTTTGAGCCAGTGTAATTTCGCGGGCCAGTAACTCGGGTGAAAGCGGCAACCGGTGCGAGCGTGAATGTCGAGCTCGTTGAATTGCGTGCGCAGTTCGTTGGCCATTTGCGACGCGCGAGTGTCGGCCCAGGTGAGCAATGGCGTGGCGGCGTTTCCCTCGCTATCGACACCGATCAAGCTATGCCAGAACGCGGAGATCGCGATTGCGTCGATCTGGCCCGTCGAATGAAAGTTATACGCGAGCAGCTCGTCGATCGTCTTTACAACTTCGTCGACGAGAGCGCCGGCATCGAGTTCGGCGAAGTTATTTGCTGTCGTGTGACGTTTTTGTGTGCCGAAGATTTGATTGCCGCGTTCATCGAACAACGCCGCGCGCACTCCGGACGTGCCGACGTCGATGCCCAACAAATAGGAAGGCTTTGTGCTTGCCATCACGGACACAATGTCCGGCGCCGGCTCAACTTCGTTAACAGCATCGAGCACACTACTCATTGCTTTAGGATTACAGGATGTTCAGGGGCCACAGGATATCATGCATGCCGGCTAACTCATGTAATACAATCCGCCGGTGCGTCACCTTTTACTCGCCGCCGCAGTTCACATCGCACTGACAATCGCGATCTTCCTCGCCGGTCACTTTCAGCTTCTGCCCGGGACGTTTGATGAGAACGGAACGGGCTTGAGCTTCGCCATCGACGCGGCAACGTATCGAACATTGGCCGGCGACCTCGCGGATGAGTTGCACTCCGACGGATTGCGCGCGTGGCTCGCAATGAAAGCGCCGCTGCACTGCCGTCTCTACTCGCTATCGTTTGCAACCTTCGGCAGGTTGTTGGGCCATAACATTCTCGCCGCCGAGCCGCTTAATCTTCTTTACTATCTCGCGATACTGACTTGCGTTTACCTGCTCGGCCGAGAAACGTTCGACGCGCGCGCCGGCCTGCTCGCGGCTTCGATTGTCGGTGTGTGGCCGTCGTTCCTGCTCCATTCAACACAACTGCTCAGAGATCCGCTCGCGATTCTTTGCTTCCTCGCTCTCATGGTTCTTTTGATATTACTGCTCACGCGCGCCTTCGCATGGCGCAAGGCGATTGCTTTCGCCGCGGGCGGCTCGATGCTGGTGACGGTGTTTTGGGTGACGCGCGGAAACATGTGGAACCTTGTGCTCGTCGCGATTGTGCTCGGGTTTGCAATGCTCGTGCACCGAATGATTCGTGAAAGGAAAGTCTTGGCCGGAAACGTCGTCGTGATGTTCTCGATAATTGTCGCCGCACTTTTCGTTCCAACGCGTCTCGAGAGCACGAGTTTACCCGGCGTGAGACCACCGGCTACAGCGCTGGCCATTCCTTCAACGCTTCAACCCGCTTCGAGTCAGGGCGTGTGGACCAGAGTCGCAACGGAGATCGCGGAGCGCAGGGCCGGCTTTCGTTTGTATGCAGCGCGCGCGTCAAACATCGATGGTGATGTGCGCTTTCGGAGCGTCGGCGACATCGTGAGATTTATCCCGCGCGCGTTCGTGATCGGTTTCCTGGCGCCGTTTCCGAAGATGTGGGTGCAGCCCGGAAATTTTGGGCTGATGGTGCGTCTGCTCAGCGGAGTTGAAACACTCGCGATGTACTTTCTTTACGTCGCGGCCGCTGTTTGCGTGTGGCGTAACAGGCGCAATCGAGCGATGTGGTTACTGTTGCTGGTCGCGACAATCGGCATGGTCGCGCTTGGGTTGGTGGTGGTGAATGCGGGCGCGCTTTATCGGATACGGTATGTGTTCTGGATGATGATGATCGTGATTGCTAGCCGCAGATTTACGCAGAAAAACGCAGATCAGCGTTAATTTGCCTTTATCTGCGGCTCACTTAACGGTCTTGCGCACGAACTCGACGAAATCGCGGACGTCGTCTTCAGTCGTATCGAACGACGCCATCAGCCGCACTTCCGAAATCTCTTCGTTCCAAACGTAGAAAAAATATTTCTTCTGCAGCAGCGGCACATACTTGCTCGGTATCACTGCGAAGACGCCGTTCGCCTCGACCAGCTGCGTCAGTTGTACCTGCGGTATCTTCGCGAGCTCGCTTCCTAACATCTGCGCCATTCGATTCGAGTGCGCGGCGCTCCGCCGCCAGAGATCTCCCGACAGCAGCGCCTCGAATTGCGCCGAGATGTAGCGCATCTTCGACGGCAGATGCATGCCCTGCTTGCGGATGTATTTGAAGTCGCCTCCGAATGTTTTGTTGAAAAAGATGACCGCTTCGCCGTACATCATCCCGTTCTTCGTGCCGCCAAACGAGAGCACGTCAACACCCGTATCGGCAGTGATCTCTTTCAGGTTCGCTTTGAGACTCACGGCCGCATTCGCGAGACGAGCACCATCGACGTGAAGCAACAGGTTGTGGTCGTGAGCGAAGTCAGCCAACGTCTTTAGTTCCTTCTTTGTGTAGACGGTGCCCATCTCGGTGGCTTGCGAAACCGAGATCACGCGCGGCTGCACGTGATGTTCGACGCCGATGCCGTGCAGCAGCGACTTGATTTGCTCGACTCGTAGCTTGCCGTCCGGAGTGGAAACGGTGACGAGCTTGCAGCCGGTGAAGTTTTCCGGCGCGCCACACTCGTCGACATTCACGTGCGCCGTCTCCGCGCAAATGATCGCCTCGTACGGCTTCGTAATCGCTTTCAGGCCGAGCACGTTCGCGCCTGTGCCGCCGAAGACGAAATGAACCGCGACGTCGCGGCCGAAGTGTTTCTGAAACAGCTTGATCGCGCGCGCAGTGTAAGGATCATCACCGTAAGCGACGACGTGACCGTCATTGGCCGCCGCGATCGCTTCGACCACCTGTGGATGAATACCCGCATTATTGTCACTCGCAAAGTTGCGCTTACTCATAACTCCGTGTCATCTGCGGTTGAGGTCGCGCGCGATCTCACGCGCTGCGTTTGCGCCGGGCAGACCCGTCAAGCCGCCGCCCGGATGCGTGCCCGCGCCGCAGAGATAAAGTCGCTTGAGCGGTGTTCGATACTGCGCCCATCCGATCAACGGGCGGAAGGTGAAAAACTGATCGATCGTTTGTTCGCCGTGATGGATGTGTCCGCCGCTGAGGCCGTAAGTCTGTTCGAGGTCGAGCGGCGTTATCACTTGCGCGGCGACGATCGTATCGCGTAAACCCGGTGCGTACTTTTCTAGCTGCCCGATCACGTTATCGGCAAACTCTTCGCGCCGCGTCGACCAATCTCCTTGCTTCAGCTTGTACGGCGCAAACTGCACGTGAATCGACATCACATGCTTGCCGGCGGGCGCGAGCGAGGGATCGCCAAGCGACGGGATGGCGATGTCGAGATAAGGTTCGGCGGAAAACTCGCCGTACTTCGACGCATCGAAGGCTCGCTCGAGATAGTCGATTTCCGGACCGATGTGAATGCGGCCGCTGAGTTTCGTTTTGTCGCCGTTTACTCCACGAAATTCCGGCAAACCCAAAAGCGCGAGATTGATCTTGGCAACTGTGCCTGGCGCGCGATAGTTGCGCATCTTCAACAAGAAGTTCGGATCGAGATCGACCGGATCCACCAGCTTCAAAAATGTCGTGCGTGGATCGGCATTCGAAACGACGACACGTGATTCGATCTCTTGACCGCCATCGATTATCACTCTTCCCGTGTCGCTGTTGATTCGAGTGACTTTTGCCCCCGTGCGTATCTCGACGCCCGCCGCTTTCGCTGCTCCAGCCAAAGCATCGGACAACGCGCCCATCCCGCCTTTCGCGTACGACGCGGAACCGAGTGCACTACCATCCAGCGCCGCTTGCCACAACAAACCCAGACTCGTCCCGGCGGACCATGGACCAGCGAACGCGCCGTGAATGCCACGCGCAGCTACCGCCGCGCGTAACAACTCCGTCTCAAACCATTCGCCGACGAGATCCGCCACCGCCATCGGTCCCCAACGCAACAGTCGATACTCGTCCTTCTTACCTAAACCGCGAAATGCGAGCCCGACTTTACCGAGCTGCCACACGTCTCCTTTCGTCGGCCGGTCAATCAACGGCGGCGTCATCGAAATCAACGGTGCAAGCACTTTACCGATGCGCGCAAAACTGTTGACGAACTCGGGATAAACTTTCGCATCGTTCTTCGAAAACTTCTCGATCTCACTCACTGTTCGTCCGGTGTCGTGGTAGATGCAAAGCGATTCGCCATCAGGCGAGAGCGCAAGCACGCGCGCTTCCGGAGTGATCATCTCGAGTCCGAAGCGCGAGAGGTTTAGATCCGCGGCAACTTCGGACGAGAGAGGAC
>JBKPPH010000339.1:0-13307 GCA_046733535.1 Acidobacteriota bacterium | reverse complement strand
CGCCCCTAAACCCAGAAGTAAGAACTTAGGCAAGACCTATTTACTTTTCTGCCAACGTGACTCCCGCATTGATGACAAGCTATTCTAACCGCTGTGGACCGTGACGAAATCATGCGCGTGCTGCGGGAATTTGAGGCGGCGGGCTCGAATACGTGCTGATCAGTGCGGCTGCAATGGGGTTTCACGATCTCGTTAGGGCAACGAACAAGAGGATGATTTTTTTCATTCAGCCTGGGTTGACGTTAACAGGAGCTTTTGGTTCACAGGCGACTCCGGAGTGCTATTCAACAATACAGCGTTTGACCTCAGCTCGATTAACCCGTTTGCGCCGTTGACGCAAAGTGTTTTAGCCGCAAAAAAGCACAAAAGATTTTCCCTTTATTTTCTGCCTTGTGCTTTTTTGTGGCGACAATCTGAATGGAATCGGATCAATACTCATCAAGCGCGGACGTTGTGATTCTCCCGATTTCATTACTCGAGGTAACACCGAACTGCGGGTAAAAGACCCAATACTCTTGCGGCCTGTCCGAGTCTCTTCCTAACTCCAGCGTTAAGTCGGTCGCCTCAGCACGTACCTCAACTCGAATTCTTTTTGTTGGGTGGGAATGATGGGCCGGATAAGGCGCTATCTCCTTCAACGCGGAAATCAATTTATCGGAGTCACGAATCTGACGCCCGTCTACGTAGACGACGTAATTTCCAGACAAACTCCGAATGGAACTCACGACAGCGTGGCCTGCGTAAGTAGTCATGAGGATAGCTGCTGCACTTGCAGTAAGAGCGGAGACGACGAAGAAACTTACGCTCTTGGTTGGAAAACTTGTTCGAGCCGCAGCCAATGTATTAATTCGCCGGCTCTTCATGTACCTGGTCCAGTTTACGAGTAAGAATGGAAGCGCAATTATCGTGGCAGCAAATGCTACGTTACAGATTATGTTCAGGACTCTCATCGAAACGGTTGTTCACCAAACGTTCATTCACTGAACGGCGTACAACGAACCATCAGTACTGCCGAAATAAATCACGCCTTTATCAACGACCGGCGAAGACCAGACTGCACCCACGGAGAACACTCGATAAAACGCAAGCACCATGTCCTGGTAATCGCCAAAGTAACGCGCATAGATCGCTTCGTTGTTCAGGCTGCCATCCGGTTTCAACATCTTCATCGGGTCCCGCTTCGATCCTTCAGTCTGGAAATCCCACAACAGCTTACCCGATTTCGCATCAACGGCCAGCAAGCGTCCATTCGATACGCCGACGTAAACCATCTCGCCGGCAAGCGCAGGCGATGAAAACACGGCGCCTTTCGCATCGAGCGTGAATTTCAACCGCCCCGTTTTAGCATCAAGCGCGAAGAACCGGTAGCCATCCGATGTTCCGGCATAGACCACACCGCCGCGGATCGCCGGCGTACTATTGACCCATCCTTTATTCGTTGGATAGTCCCAACGTTTACGACCCGTCGCGGCATCGACTGCATAAAGATGTCCATCTCGACATCCGACATAAACAGTCCCATCGGCGATCGCCGGTGAAGATTGAAAGCCCTGTTGATTACGGATGTACGTATCCTCACCGGTTTTGAAGCGCCATTTCTCCTGGCCCGTCTCCGCGTCAAGCGCGTAGAGATAACTGTCCCAGCTACCGATGTAGACGGTATTGTTCGCAATCGCCGGAGAGGCATGAACGATGTCAGCCGTTGCAAACTTCCACTGCAGAATGCCAGTGTCAGCATCTACACAGTAAACATTTCCGTCGCCGCTGCCGATATAAACTCGTCCGTTCGCGACTGCCGGCGAAGAGGTGTAGATGTCCCATGAATCAGGAATGGTTTGGAAGCCGGAGGGATAGCCGTGCAGTCGTTTGCCTTCGAACCGTCGCTCATACTCGGCTACAAAGGTCCATTTCATCGTGCCCGTTTCGGCATCGACGGCGTAAAGAATTCCGTCGAAGCCGCCAAAGTAGACGAGACCGTTGGCGATCGTTGGTGACGAAGTAACCTGTCGCGAGGCGAACGTTTTGAATTTCCACTTCTGCTTTCCCGTTTCCTGGTCCACTGCATACAGGTTGCCGTCAGTACTGCCGATGTACACCACGCCGTTTGCAATTGATGGAGAGCCAATGATTGGCCCATCAGTTTTGAACGTCCACTTTGTTCCATTTAGTTGCCGCGGCCCGGACGTCGGGTAAACTCCGGTGCGAGCTGCGTCGCCGTGAAAGGTCGCCTGGGCCATGGTGGTGGAAACGGTTAGTAGCAACAGAACTAATGTTCGAATCATGGGAGCCTCTTCAAGAAATTGTTTGTGAATTCGGAAAACGCGATAGTGAATTCAGAAATGCGTAGAGAATTCAAAATTGCGGACCAGCGTGTGGAGATCTGCTTAGTCGAGGATAGTACGGAAGCGTTTTTGAGATGGTTTCATCAAAGACGTCGCAGCGTAAGCGAGGCGATAACGCCAGATTAAATCAGCGTTTTCAATCCACGAAAATCCGTAGCTTATGATAACCTGCCGAGTGCAGCTACTAGGATGGACCAGCTAGAAAATGTCTTCATAAAAAAGGACGAACCCCTGTTTTGCAGGATCCGCAAGTCACCCCGAGCCGGCGTTTCCGCGATGCGGCAGTGTTGCTGATCATTTTGCTAGTGACTCTGTTACTGCAATTGCGATCCGGAGCACATTCTGCGGCACTCGGTGCCGAGCCTGACGAAGCGAGCCACTACGTTACCGCTGTGATGGTCCGTGATTATATTGCTCGCGGCCTGCCTGGTAATCCGGTCACGTTCGCCAAGGATTTCTACATTCACTACCCGCGCGTGGCATTTGGGTTGTGGCCACCTTTGTTTCATCTCTTGTCAGGTGTATGGATGCTGGCTTTCGGCACGGATCGAACGTCCATCATGTTCCTGCTTGCTGCACTCACTACTGCCTGGGCGTTCATTTTTTATCGCATCAGCCGAACGGCGTTCGGAACAATCGGCGCAGCAGTAGCCGCAATCCTGCTCGTGCTGCTACCAATCACGCAAAAGAGCACATCAGCAGTAATGCTCGAGATGCCACTTGCGGTAATGATGCTCCTTGCGATGGCTGCTTACGCACGTTATCTCGAGAGCGAAGGAACCGCCGACGCTTTGTTGTTTGGTCTGTGTGCAGCACTGGCATTGCTGGTGAAATACAACGCACTCGCACTCGCGCTCGTTCCGCCCCTCTGCGTGATCCTGACGGGTAAACATCATCTTTGGCGGTCGAAAGGCTTCTGGTTGCCGGCGCTTGTTGTCCTCATCATCGCCGGCCCGTGGTATCTCACAATGCGTCATCTTGGGATGTCCGCAGCCGAGTTGGGTAGCCGTACTCCGACACTCCTCGCGCTGCTTGTTGGGAACGTAAGAAACATGATTGTCGTGGCTGGTCCAGTAGTGTTTGTTCTTGCGGTATGCGGCAGTGTGTTGATGCGCTGGAACAGACGACCCGAGAACAATAGCGGCAAGCTGTACTCGCTCTATGTTGTTTCTGCGGCAATGGTCCTGGCACTATTCGTCTTTCACTGTGTTATTCACCGTGTCTACCTGCGTTATTTCCTGCCCGCCGCGCCTGCCTTGATGTTACTGTCGCGGCCCTCGCTCGATTACCTGCGCTCCTTCTTTCGTTACCGAACAGCACTTGCGATGGCGGCGTTGTCTCTCGTCGTCGCTGTACACCTGGCTGTTACGTTTGATGTGTCTCTGAAGAACACGAGCGCGTACGTAAAAGCTGCTGACGCAGTTATTGCGTCCGGTCTCGCCCATAATGCGGCGGTGCTTGTTTGTGCCGATGCTGTCGGAGAAGGAATGCTTACAGCGGAATTTGCGATGCGCGACGCGCGGCCCGACCATCATGTTGTGCGGGCCAGCAAAGTGTTGGCGACGCAGGGCCTCATGGGCGACAGATACCAACTGAAATATCACACAACCGAAGAAGTGATGAAGCTGCTGGACTCAATTCCGGTATCGATCGTCGTCACACAGCGCTGTCTTCCCGAAGGGACATGTGGCGAGCACGAGAACTTGCTCAACGAAGCTGCAGCTCTGTATCCGGAACGCTGGCGGCTTTCGGCAGTTATCTCGAGCGAACCGGCGTCACCGATCCTCGTTTATCAGATCGTCGGGAACGAGGGTAAGACTGTACAGATGCTTGACCTTGATATGATAAAGCCACAGGGCACGACGAATTAACCGCCCCTGACCTGTCGCCTTTCAACTCACCGCAGCGCGGAACGTCAAAGCTAGTGAATGTCTTTGTCGTAGATCTCGTTCAGGATTCTTGCCAGCCGCACGCCGCCTAAGCGTAACTGCTTTTCAACTACCGGCATGGTGGTGCTGAAGTAATTCTCATTGAGGACAATGATGTCCATTGGTTCACCTTGCTTGTTTTTCTTCTGTTTACCTCGCGAAGACGTCTTCACTTTGGTGGGAGGCAGATGGTAGGCAGAGCTCCTGGCCAGCGCGTGTGATCTCTCAGCCCAGGCGATAACGTTTTCAGGACTCCCGGGTTTGATCGTAAGCGACTTTCGTTGGGCGTAGTTTCGTTCTGCCGTGCTGAGACTTGCGACGAGCGACTTCGCATACTGCTCATACGTCCGCTTCGCCGGCTCCATGTTCATGATATTTCGCGTCACGAGATACTCGTCCCAAACAGAATGCAGATTCCAGATGTCTGCCCATTGATACTCCGGCTCGTTTTGCCAGGTGACAAGCTTGCCGTTGCCGCCGGCGTCATGATCGTCGGCGCAATGAAGCGGCTGGTGAATATCGCCGAGGAAGTGGACGATGAAGCTCAGCGCGTCGTGAAACTTGCGTTTGTCTTCTTCTCTTTTGTTCGCAAAAGGTTCCTTCGTTGATTGCTGCAGTATCGTTCTGAAATCTTCGATCGCGAATACGATGCAGTCGCCATAACGAGAATTTTTGCAGTACTCGCCAGTGGGAGAGAAGTGGCCGGTGCCGCTGACCGGCATATCGACGAAGTGCCACTGGCTTGTCTCGGGCCGGTATTCGGGATTGCAACCCGTGCCCGGAACTGCGCAATTCGAACGTTTCAGATCGTCAGGCCACGTTGCGACGTCAGTTATTTTCTTACCTTCGAGAACGATATCCACGTTCTGTTTTGCTCGTTCAGTCAGGAGCTCGTACGCGATGAGGGCCGTAATCTCGTGACCGTCGTTGCCCCATGCGAGCGTTCTCACGGGCATGATCGTGATCAAAAACGTGAACGTAAGGAAGTACGTCAGAAATCTTTTTAGCCTTCGTGAAATATTTCCGTCGGGTGTGCGTGTCATGTTTACCTCCATGAGTTTGCTGTTTCAATGCGGACGGGTGTTAGTAGGGGCGGAAGTTCCAACCTTCTCGTCTGCGACGGATTCGACGCGTATGTCGCGAACGGCATCGGCTGGTCCTATGCCGGCGGGTAACAGAAGTTCACCACTTGCAGCCCTGCGGTCTGCGTTGGTTTCGTTGATCTCACGGGTCTTCACCCACCAATATATCGCGAATGCATATACTCCGGCGGCCTCGGCGAAGAAGATGTAAGAGTTACGATGCTGCAGCAACTCGCTCAGAATGGCTGCTAAGATGGGAGTTGCTACCATCGCGCTCCCGAGAAACCTATAAAGCCGGTGATAACGTTTCCGTTTGTTCTCGTCTTTGATAAGCGAGAGGGTTGCAGACGCGCAAAAAATGCAAACGTACGCGATGCACAGAAAGAAAGTGACGGCGAAAATACCATGGAAGGGAAGGCCGGGGTCATCCCACGCATTGGGATATA
Organism: Acidobacteriota bacterium; assembly: GCA_046733535.1. Lineage (GTDB taxonomy): Bacteria > Acidobacteriota > Blastocatellia > Pyrinomonadales > Pyrinomonadaceae > PSRF01. The sequence continues at coordinate 7,509 of JBKPPH010000339.1, read as the reverse complement.
GAGCGATCAGAACTGCAAACACTCCTGCCAGGTTCAACGCCACATCCTCCGCGGGGCGATAGCCTTTATACACAACTAAGAGCGCGCTGATCCCGAAGAGTACGCCGACGAACCAATTACGCAGCACCCCGCGTCCGGAATCGAGATGGACATTTTGACGCTGCCGGCCTTCGTGAACCGCAGACTCGCGCTCGGCGAATTCCCTCATGGACACTGCATTGGCGTGATAGTAGTCGCTCATTGAGGGCTGCAGTTGTAGTCGATCATGCGATAGGTGACCACCGAACCACAACACCCATGGAAAGAGCAATGCTATAACGACCAGCACACCACGCAGGGTTTGATACGTCGAAACCATGTGCTCGCTTAGTTCAATCGGTTTGTCGAATGTGAAAATATTCATCGGGTGTCTCCGGTTTGTTTGCGGACGGCCGGGTCGACGAGTATGTGAGCGCGGTTATACCCGCCTCTATCCACCTATGAGGAAAGGGAATAAAACATTTCGAACCGAAGATTGCTTGTACAAAAATCCTGTTAATTCGGATAATCCGGTTAGTAATTCCGAACAAAGACAAGGACGAACTATGCGTAGAAAAAACTTCTTACTCGTTCTTACCGTTCTCGTATTTCTTTCAACTGCAACCTTCGCTCAGGTTCCCGACAAAGAGAAAGTTGCCGCCGGCGCTGAACGCGCGTTCGAGAAGTTTACCAAGGCCTACGTTGGACCAGCGCCGGGCTGTGCCGCCGCTGTGTCACTCAACGGAGATGTCGTGTTCGAGAAGGCGTTCGGACTTGCCGATCTGGAGCACAACGTTTCGAACACAACTCAAACCATTTTTGAGTCAGGCTCAGTTGCGAAGCAGTTCACCGCTGCAGCGCTCGTGCTGCTGCAACAGGATGGAAAGCTCAGTCTCGACGATCCGGTGAAAAAGTATATTCCCGAACTGCCCGATTACGGTGCGCCACTGACGATCCGCCATCTGTTAAATCACACTGCGGGTCTGCGCGACTGGGGCACGGTTCTGAGCCTGACCGGCGCGGGTCGCGGCGACCGAGTCATTAGCCAGGATCTCGCATTCGACATCGTTATTCACCAACGCGCACTCGACTTCACGCCCGGTTCGGAATACTCGTATTCGAACAGTGGATACACTCTTGCAGCAACAATCGTCGAGCGCGTTTCGAAACAGAAGTTCCCAGCGTTCATCGAGGAGCGGCTATTCAAACCACTCGGCATGAAGAACAGTTCGTGGAGGGACGATTACCAGCGCATAGTCCCAGGCCGTGCTCAAGCGTATTCGCGTCAAGGGAGTGGACCATGGCGACTAAACATGCCTTTCATGAATGTTTATGGAAACGGCGGCATGCTCACGACGATCGGCGATTGGATGAAATGGAATGCGATGCTTGAATCGCGTTCGCTGGGCGCGCCTCTTGTCGATGCGTTGGAAACTCGAGGAGTGCTGAATGATGGACGGAAGATTTCGTACGCGCTCGGGCTGACTGTCGATTCGTACAAGGGGCTGAAGGATGTCGCGCATGGCGGCGCGACCGCCGGCTATCAGACTTTTCTGACGCGTTATCCGGACAAGAAAGTATCGATCGGTGTGATGTGTAACGGCACTTCACCAAGCGCTGGAGCGATCGCTGCAGGCATAACGGATGAGATCTTCGGACCATTTCCAGAAGCACCAAAGACCGAAGCAGCCAAGGTTTCAGACGACGAGCTGAAGAAATTTGTCGGTATCTGGCGGAACGAAAAGACGCATGCTCCGGCAAGGTTCGTGATTGAGAACGGCGTTTCGCGATGGAGTGGCGCGCGTCTAGTACCGATGGGAGGCGGGCAGTTCGTCGTAGGCACTAACCAATTGAAGTTTACGCTTAGCAAGGACGGCAACCCGATAAACGCGGAAACCGTCGACTCTGATGGTGAGGTTACACGCTTCGTTCGCGAGACGGAGTGGACGCCAACGCCGGCTGACCTTGCATCATTGAAGGGAGATTGGTTTAGCGAAGAGGCTGGAGCGACATTCACTGTCGCGGTGGACGCTGACAACGCGTTCATCAAACAGCGTCCCACGACGAGTTTGCCGATGCAGCCGCTGTACAAGGACCACTTCGGAGTGCAGGGATTCGTTGTCTGGTTTACACGCGACAAAGATGGAAAGGTCAATGGCCTGCACGTCGGAACGTCACGCATGCGCGACATGCCCTTCGTACGAATGAAGTAGTTGCCTCCAAAGTCATAAGGCTGTCGCCGAGGCAACTGTAGGGGCGGCCCTCCGTGGCCGCCCGCACTGGAAACACATATATTGGTCGAGACGGGCGGTCACGGAGGGCCGCCCCTACAGTTGAATTCTTCAAAGGATCTGATATTTGAAGTTAGTAATCCAAATGCATCCGCCGCCGCAGTTCCTGAAATCGCTGCTCGGATCGCTAGTTGTCGAATAGCGTTCCACTTTGAGGTGCGTCATGAAGTTCTCCCTCTCTTGCAAACCTTTCTCGAGCATCTCGAGCGCACGTTCCTTGTCGTCCATACCGGTGTAGATAAATGCGAGCGCGCTGTTTGATTGCGTGCCGCTCGAGTGCAAGAGCGTGTCGAGAAGCTGTTCCGCCTCACGTCGCCGGCCGGAGCGAGCGTGTGCATAGCCCAGCGCCCCCGTGAAGTACGCCGCGGTTAAGCGTCCCCGCGACGCGCAATCGTCGACCGAACCTTGTCGCATCGATGAGTGCACAACTTATCATTCACCGTTGAAGGAATCTGTTGATGGCGTGGTGATTAAATCAAGTGCAGTTGCGCTTGCAACCTCGCGCCGTCGTTGCTCGGCGAGCGATCTGCGCGCCATCCGTGTCCGCTGAAGTCTTTTTCTGATTTGTCTTCTACGTCGCATATTTTCGACCTCCGACTTAGCACTGCTTCTGTTCAATGGGTAGTCGGAAGACGGGTCCGTTCCTTACAGCTTCTTAGATCGGACGCTACGCTAGGCGCCGAACTGCCTTAGATGATGATCGGAGTGTTTGTACGTGGCGACTCCCCATTCACGCCAGTTAAGCGGGCCGAACAGGGGATGAGCCGGCCCAGCTCCTTCACGTGGGCCGGTGCCGATTCGCTCCAGCACTTCCAGCAGCGCCGTGCGCTCCTCTTCGAACGAGGCGGAATCAACGATCTTCAACTTCGGGGCTGTCGGTGCGCCCTTCGGAAACGGAAGCACGTACAGAATCAGGTGCTTGAGGGGAAACACCTGGAAGGCGCGCTTGTTGGCTGAAGGTACTTCAAACTCTCCAAGGGCCATGAGCGCCGACAAGCGCAGATGTCGCAGCATGCCGGCCACGTCCATACTTCCCCATCGCGGCGTGGACGATGCCGACAAAGATCGTAGCCGATTACTGATTGCAGCCCGGTCCCCTTCATTCAGAATTGACCCCATAAGTCACCCTCCTTCCATTCTCCGTCGTTTATCCATATAGGCCGTACCGCACGTTTCCTCTGGAAAGGTTTTGCCTCAAAACTCCAAGATCTTGGAGACAGTCAGTACAGGGAGCGGAGCGACCTGGTCAACGATTGGAGTCAAAAATCTTCAGGAAATATCGCATGCTGATCACTAATTAGGTCGCTACCGCTCCCTGTACTGACCGTCTCCAAGCCTGACGTCCGACTTTTGAGGCAAGGCTCTTTGGAAATTAATTCCTATTCTCCCTCTTACATAATGTCACGGAAATGTGGCGGTCTTGATGGGCCGCCCGATGGACCACTGACAAGCCTGGTGGTCTAACTGACAGCGTCACGGGAACCACCGAAGCAGTCCCTGCCTGTCCTCAACGAGGAGATAAAGAATTGAAAACTCTTGCCCCCCGAAAGTCGAATTGGCGTCACGCAATCGTGATCGCTTCAATTCTGGTAGTTGCTGTCTCAGAATTAACGACCACCAGCTACATGGCGCCGGTTACCGGCGCAATTTTTACCACCAGCTCGAGCTGCGATGGAACCAACATCAACATCTTTAACAGTAAGAGTGACGTTTACGTCGATGGTGGACCAACACACGAAGGTGCAGCAGGACTGCCCAATGGTTTTTATTACATCCAGGTGACTGAGCCCGGTGGAGCGTTGTTGGGAACCAGTCTCGGGAGCGCAACGCCCACTCCTGTTCACGTTACCAATGGTAAATTTGACCAGTGTTATCAACTCGAAGCGATAGTAATCAAAGCCAGCGACAGCACTCCCGGTTACGACGAGACGACGAATGGCGGCGGTGAATACAAAGTTTGGGTCAGCCCGAACGCTGATTTCTCAAACAGCAAAACCGACAATTTCAAAGTAAAGCCCGACGTGCCTTCAACCGGCACGCTGAACGTGAACAAATTCTACGACGCTAATGCCAATGGCATTAACGACGATGGCCAATTAATCACCGGATGGAAAATACGCATAACCGATGACGTGGAACTGTTTCGCTTCACACCCGTAAGCGTCATCGTCGCTCCCGACGATTACGTCGTGTCGGAGTTTGATCCCGCGGAGACAAACTGGATTCATACCACGGCGAATCCCGTGAACGTCACAGTCGACGCAGGCGAAACAGAGACAGTCGAGTTCGGCAATCTCTGTCTTGGACCAGGTGGCGGTCACACACTCGGATTCTGGTCTAATAAGAACGGTCAGGCAACTATGAACGATGGCGGCTCGGTCTGTTCTGAGCTGGCGCTGCTGAATGGTTTGTTTCTCCGTAACGGTGGCGGCACACGCATGAACTTCGGATGCGATTACAACGCGTTCAAGAATTGGCTGCTGAGCGCGACGGCAACAAACATGGCGTATATGCTTTCCGCTCAACTCGCGGCGATGGAACTCAACGTCGAAGCAGGCTTCGTCAACGGCAGTGCTCTCGTCTACGCACCGGGAACGAACAGCGCAAACGGGCTTGGGTTTGCAACTGTCAACGACCTGATGTCAGAAGCGAATGCGGAGCTAACACAACACGCGACGGCGTTCGCGGGTGATTCCTGGCGCGGCTATCAAGAAGCGCTGAAGAATGCACTGGACAAGGCGAACAACAACCAGACGTTCGTACAGCCGACTCCGTGTGCGTTTACCTTCTGAGAACAAGCAGTTGAAGTGAAACTTCGACGGGGCGCTGGACCATGCGCCCCGTTTTTGTCTGCCCGGATCTCACACCTAACGAAAGACAAAGACATCGATCGGTTCGCAGACCGGTTTATCGCCGGTGCATGCTGCGTGGGCACGCATCGCCTCGATGCCCGCTTGGAAATCGCCAGGAGACAGTTGCGCGAGAACTGAGTCGGCTCCCGCAGCGAGTTTCTCGACGTACGTCGCGTAATCCGGAGCGATCTGCTGAATGACGACGTCGCAGGTAACAGTGCTAAACCCCGCCGACTCGAAAACCTCACGTACGAAAGCAACAGTGGGAAGAACATTGTCCATAATCGGCCGGCTCCCGGGAAAGAAGTCGGAATATGGATATGACGGGATGCGTTCGCGAGTACCCGTGCGAAGAATCGCGGCCGCACCGTCGCGAAGCACTCTGCGGCACTCGCGCGCCGCCAGCATCTTATTCTCAAAGTGATGAAAACACATCGACATGAAGATCAGGTCGACGGAGTCGTTGCCGAGAGGTATCGCTTCGCCGGTGCCAGTCTGGTATCGAACACGCCGGTCACGCAGTTTTCTCTGCGCCTGGCCCAACATCTTCATCGACGGATCAATCCCGATAACTTCAGCGTCGAAATGAGCAGCGAGCGACTCGGAGAACCGCCCGGTGCCACAGCCCAGATCGAGAATCGTGTTGAGGCGCTGCTTTCCGACGCATGATGCGATGAAGTTCATCCAGAGTTGTAGAAGCTCCGGACCATGATCGCGGCCGCGATCGTAGACGCTGGGTATGTCAGTCGAGTCGTAATCCATCTTTGCTTCGCCTCGAAACTATTTCACGCCACAAAAGTAAAAAGGAGTTCCTTGCTGTGGCGAATCAATCTGAATACAGATTAGAATCATCGCGAAAAGAAGCACAAGAGGAGCATGTTTTTCAAGCTGCTTTAATCCACCTACGAGGAGAAAGAATGGAACGTAAAGTCGCGAGCGATTACCCGCAGGAGTTGTTGGACCTCTTTCACGAATATCAGCACGGCGACATTAACCGCCGCACCTTTCTCGATCGTGCCGCCAAGTTTGCGGTCGGCGGCCTGACCGTGGGCGCGATTTTCGAAAGCCTCAGGCCCCACTACGCCTGGGCGCAGCAGGTCCCGCCTGACGACAAACGAATCAAGGTGGGTTACGAAACCGTGCAGTCGCCGGAAGGGAACGGCTCGATCAAAGGCTATCTCGCGCGCCCGGCAAGGAGTGGAAAGCTGCCGGTTGTGCTCGTCATTCACGAGAACCGCGGGCTCAATCCGTACATCGAAGACGTCGCACGCCGCCTTGCACTCGCCAACTTCATAGCCTTCGCTCCCGACGGATTGACTTCTGTTGGCGGCTTTCCGGGCAGTGACGAGAAAGGCGCCGAAGCCTTCCGCAAGGTGGACCCAAAGAAGATGAGCGAAGATTTCGTCGCGGCGGCGAAGTGGCTCAAAGCGCGCCCCGACTCGACACACAAACTCGGCGCAGTCGGTTTTTGTTTCGGCGGCGGGATCGTGAATCAACTGGCCGTGCGGCTGGGCGGCGATCTGAACGCGGGAGTCGCGTTCTACGGACGCCAGGCAGCAGCAGAGGATGTTCCCAAAATTTCCGCGCCTCTGTTACTGCATTACGCGGGCAACGACCAGCGTATCAACGAAGGGATTCCTGCATACGAAGCTGCGCTCAAGGCGAACAAGAAGGTCTACCAAATTCACATGTACGAAGGTAAACAGCACGGCTTCCACAACGATACGACGCCCCGTTATGACGAAGAGGCGGCAAAACTCGCGTGGACGCGTACCCTCGAGTTCTTCAACAAATACCTCCGCTGAGCGGAAACGTTAAGACTGGTCATTTGAAACAGGGACGGTCCGCGCAAGCAACACCTTGACATCGGCGCGCAGCGCTGCAATCTCGGCGTGCAACTCCCTGACAGATTCAGCACCCGCTATCTCCGCCTCCTGATTCTCTGCGTCACACGATGAAGAAACTCGCGAGGGTCGCGGTCACATAACCGAATACAGCAAAGCCGTAGAGCGAAATCAGGAAGCACAAAGCGCGGCCCTCGGCTGTCCGCGGCCAGTATTCCGAACCGATCGATGTTATCAACATCGCCGTCCACCACAGTGCCGCCCCGTACGAGTTGAAGCCGCCTGCGATGTTGTTTTCGAAGGCGTACATCGCTGCCGCTCCGGACAGCGTAACAATCCCCGTTAGTCCGATGAGGTAACCCATCCCGCGACGGCCCATCGTGGCGCCGAGCGCTTTCATCCCACGATTGACTGAAGTGACCACACGCAGCAAACGCAGTCCCCGAGCGGCACGCGCGATACGTAACAGGCTGTCTCTTATACACATCTGACGCTGCCGACGAC
>JBKPPH010000338.1:0-4516 GCA_046733535.1 Acidobacteriota bacterium | reverse complement strand
AGCTCACGGTTCGCGTGTCGGCCTGCCTGCGGGCGTGATGGGGAATTCAGAAGTTGGTCACTTGAACATCGGTTCCGGTCGCGTCATTCGCATGGACGTTTCGCTGGTGGACCATGAGATCGAAACGGGAGAGTTCTTTCGCAACCAGGTGCTGTTGCATGCCATCGACATCGCGCGAGAACGCGGCAAGTCGCTTCACCTGATGGGCCTGATCTCCGACGGCCAGGTCCATTCGTCGCTCACTCATCTTTACGCGTTGCTCAAGATGGTCAAAGACCACGGGCTGGACCAGGTCTTCGTTCATTGCTTCCTCGATGGACGAGATACGCCGCCATCGTCCGGCACGCAGTACGTAGCGGCGCTTCAGCGAAAGATGACTGAGATTGGCTGCGGGGAAATCGCGACTGTCGTTGGCCGTTACTACGCGATGGACCGCGATAAGCGTTGGGAAAGAACCGAGCGCGCGTTCAATCTTTTGACGAAAGCAATCGGCGACCGAGCGCGCGATGCGATCGTTGCGATCAATGAGTCGTATCAGAAAGGCGTCACAGACGAATTCGTTGAGCCGATCGCGATCGTGCGTGCTGATGGCGGCCCGGTCGCAACGATCAAAGACGACGACTCGGTAATCTTCTTCAACTTCCGTCCCGATCGCGCGCGCCAGTTGACCCGGGCGTTTGCAGTCAACGCTTTCGCAGAGTTTCCGATAACCGATCGCCCGCACGTGGACTTCGTTTGCTTCACGATGTACGACAACACTTTCGATCTTCCGATCGCGTTTCCGCCGCGACAGCATCGGAATGTGCTGGCGGAAGTTTGGGGCAACCTTCGTGTTGGCAACTACCGCCTCGCGGAGACGGAGAAGTACGCGCACGTCACTTACTTTTTCAACGGCGGAGTTGAACAAGAGTATCCCTGCGAGCGACGGCTGCTCGTTCCGTCGCCCAAGATCGCGACGTACGACTTGCAGCCCGAGATGTCGGCTTTCAAAGTGACGGACAAAGTGCTGCGCGGCATTGACGAAGGAGAAACGGACGTTTTCGTAATCAACTTCGCGAACCCCGACATGGTGGGCCACACGGGGAAACTCGACAAGACGATCGAGGCGTGCCAGTACGTCGATACCTGCCTGGGCTGGATCACGAAACGAATGAAGGAGGCGCGCGGCATCACGCTGATCACCGCCGATCACGGTAATGCCGAGCAGATGATCGATCCGATAACGGGTATTCCACACACGGCGCACACTACGAACCCGGTGCCGTTTCACTTGATTGACGAAGAATCGGTGGGAATGAACCTGCACAGGGGCTGCGCACTCGAGGACGTGGCGCCGACGATGCTCGGTTTGCTGGGCCTCGAAAAACCAGCGGAGATGACGGGCAGGGATTTAAGAGAAATCTAACCGCGGATTTTACTGATCAGTGTCGGATTTACATGCAGTTTCAGCCGCGTAACATACTTGTCATCGACTTCGGTCAGCTCGGTGACGTTGTCATGAGCCTGCCTGCGTTGCGCGCGATACGGGCGCGCTTTCCCTACGCGCAGATCACCGTCGCGGTCGGTAAGCCCGGTGGAGAGTTGATTCACCTCTCCGGTTTTGCAAACGACGTTCTCGAAGTCGATCGCGTGGCGCTGCGCGATGGTCCGAAGCTGATCTCGATCGGGCGCATCGTGAAGTTTGTTGCAAGCGTGCGTAAAGCGAAGTTCGACTTCGTCATCGATCTGCACAGCTTGTACGAGACGAACCTGCTCGGATTCTTATCCGGCGCGGCGCTCCGGCTTTACGCACGCCGGGAAAATCGTTCGTTGGATCTGCTGGCGAACTTCAAGCCGCGGCCGAACAAGGAAAGAAAAGACGCGCATCTCGTCGACCGCTACCTTGATATTCTCAAACCGCTCGGTATTCAAAACCCGCCCAGAACGCCGGCGTTGAAGACGAGTAGCGCTGCAGATTTTGCCGTCGAGGCGCTGTTGAAAAAGGAGAAAGCACACTCGCACGAGCTCCTCGTCGGTGTGTTTCCGGGCGCCGGTCACGCCGGGCGCATCTGGCCGGTCGAGAACTTCGCGGAGCTTGCTGACCATCTGATCCGCAACGACAAAGTGCGCGTTATCGTATTCGCCGGTCCGGAGGAGCGCGGGCGGGTGCAGCAGATGCGGACACTTTTCCCGCCGGGCACGATCTTCTTCGACCGCCTGACGATTCCACAGCTCGCTTCAGCCCAGGCCCGCTTAACGCTTTTTATCTCAAACGACACGGGACCAGCCCACATCGCCGCAGCCGTCGGAACTCCCGTCATCGTGCTGCTCGACCGTCCCGACCCGCACAGTTACACGCCCGTGGGCTCCCATACCCGCTTGATTGGCGGCCCCTCAGTCGCCCGGATTCCAGTTAAAGAGGTCTATAAAACCGCCCACGAGCTGCTGGCGGCCAGCCGCATCGACCAGATCATCAGCCGCCGATAAACGCAGCTAAATATTTCTAGACAAACAACGTTTAACTTCGTTAGTATGGCTTGGGCCGTTGGGCGTCCCTGACGTAAGGTTTGACCTGCCCGCCTCACGACTAATCTTCCAAAGTTGGCCTGCCTCGCGAATTATGGAGAAAACAATGTCTAGAATGTCTAATCGATTATGCTTCATCGCGCTTTGCCTGATGGTTTTGAGCCCCGCGGCAAATGCTCAATCCACGGCCCGCGCCGGAAGTGCCCCAGCCGTGAGCCCCGTGATGGAAAGCGACCGCTTGCGCGACGGCCTGATTGGCCCCGTGCGGCGTGTTCGGACCGAGGTTTCCCGGCTGACGAACACAGACGGCAAGCAGGCTGAGGGCAAACCCGTCGTGGTTGAGATCGCTGCCTACGACATCAAGGGCAACAAGATCGAAAACCAGTATTTCCCGATCGCCGGCGCCACGCTGACCGGCAAGGAAGTCTACAAATACGACGAAAAGGGCAACATCAGCGAGATGACCATGCTCAACCCCGATGGTTCATTGCTGAGCAAGGAGATCTACAAATACGAATTCGACTTCCTGGGCAATTGGAACCGGATGACGACTTCCGTTGCCGTCGTCGACTCGCGCGGGATTACTTTCGAGCCGACTGAAGTCACGTATCGCTCGATCATGTATTACCTCGACGAGAACATGGTCAGGATGGTTCAGCCCGGTGCGGCGGCGACGACGCCACCGCCCGCTGCACCAGTCACTACCAACACAGCCCCGAAGCCTGAGCCAAGAAGCAATCGGCGCGGCGAGAAAAAGACGATTGCTCCCGAGCTACCTTCGGCGTCCGCTTCAGCTACGAATCTCGGATCCGGACCAGTCGATCTCAAGGTCACGACCGTCAACACCAATCCGGGAGTTCCGATTGTGAATCTCGATTCAGAACCACCGCCGAGCCCGGGACCGCGGCCGATTCTCAAGCCAGTCTCCGGCGGCGTTCTCAACGGCACCGCGATCTATTTGCCGCCGCCGGTTTATCCCGAGGCTGCAAAACGAATGAGGACCTCGGGTGTGGTCACAGTCGACGTTATTCTTGACGAAACGGGCAAAGTGGTTTCGGCGAACGCGTCGAGTGGTCCAGCCATCCTGCGCGACGCCGCCGTTCAGTCAGCACTCAAAGCGAGGTTTTCCCCCACCAAGCTTTCGGGCCAACCGGTAAAGGTTTCCGGCGTCATTAACTACAAGTTTGCGCTGGCCCCGTAACCTACCTTCGATGGCGCGCCGGTTTGTCCCGGCGCGTCATTCTCCCCCGCTCTTACAACAAGCACGTTCTCGAGAAGGGACAAGTTCTCATGGCATTAACTGGACACCTCAGCGACCTTTCACTTTCCGAGCTGATCGAGTTTTTCTGCAATCAGCGAAAGAGCGGCCGTCTCAAAGTCTTGTACCCGAAAGGTGCAGGATATTTTTACTTGCAGGCGGGCTCGGTTGTTGACGCGCGCATCGGCCTACTACACGGCATCGATGCTGTTTACTATGCTTTGACGCTTCCGAATGCGGAGTTTGAATTCAGCGCAGACGTGGAAGCCAGCAGCCGCACCATCAATCAACCTTGGACACAGGTTGTGCTCGAGGGGCTGCGCCGCCTTGATGAGAACATCGCTCCGGGTGTCGCGTTTCCCACTGACTATGTTCCTGAACCGGATGAGTTGGAAAGTGCTCCCGTCGAGACGAGTTCGATGTCATCAGACGTTGAGAAGTCGTTCTCGCCGGCGTTTCTGTCGTTCGGCAAAGAATCACCGAACCGCAAGCCGCTCCTCATCGGAGCGATTGCAGTCGCGGTGGTAGCGAGTGTGGCGGTGATTGGAGTTCCGGCAGGTTGGTACAGCAAGAAAGCTGCGGCAGCGCCGGCGGCGACTGTCACGCAGGCGCCGGTAACGGAAAGCAGTCAACCAGCGCCCCAACCGCAACCATCAGCCGCCGAACCTGAAGCGGCTACGGAAGACGCTGCTGCCCTCGCAGCACGTCGCCAGCGTGAGAAAGAACGCAAGGCACGAGAGGTGAAGAATGGGG
>JBKPPH010000337.1:0-5119 GCA_046733535.1 Acidobacteriota bacterium | reverse complement strand
TGGAAGCCGCGGCGGAAACGGCACTCACTACATCAATCACTCATGTGGTCCAAACGCGTTCATGAAGATCCTTCATGACCACATCCTCTTCATCGCGTTGCGTGACATCAAACCCGGTGAAGAGATCACGATCGATTACGAGTCAACGCTGCACCCCGACGACAAGCGCTGCATCTGCGGCCTTCCGACCTGTCGCGGTACCATCAATCGCCAATAAGAAAAATCTTTTTGCTCAAAAGTCACCCTTGGACATAGTCAGTACCGTAACGTGGTAGCGTCGGGTCGGACGTGGTAAATCAGTGCCGCAAAAAAATATCGCATGGGCTTTGCCTCAAAACTCCAAGATCATTCTTGGAGACAGTCAGTACAGGGAGCGGTAGCGACCTGGTCAACGATTGGAGTCAAAACTTTAGGAAATATCGCATGCTAATCACTGAACAGGTCGCTACCGCTCCCTGTATTGACCGTCTCCAAGCCTGATGTCCGACTTTTGAGGCAAGGCTTATCGCATGCCGAAGACTCACCCGACGCTACCGCGTTATGGTACTGACTGGGTCTAAGTCTCACTCCTGACTCTTGAGGTGAAAGCCGCATATCTGTGGATTAGAGTCGCGGCAGTGTGAAGCTGAACTTCGATCCGTGTCCTTCCACCGAATGGAGATCGACGCTGCCGCCGTGTTGCTCGACGACTTCGCGCACAAACGACAACCCTAAACCCGTCGACTCTTCGTCTTTCTCCTGTCCTTCACGCACCACACGATAGAACTTGTCCCACACGCGCTCCTTCGCTTCGGCGGGAATTCCGAAGCCGCGATCCTCGACACAAACCCGAACTGCCTCCGCCTCGAGCGCCGTTGAAACAGTCACCGTAGTTCGTTCAGGGCTGTATTTGATCGCGTTGTTCACGAGATTTTTGACAGCTTGCGTGATGAGACTCTTGTCCGCCGCGACGGGCGGAATGCGATGTGCCGGTTGTTCGATCAGGCGGATGCGCTTTTTCTTTGCTACCGGTTGCAGCGAAGTGATGGTTTCGCGAACGACCTCATCCAGGCGAAGCGGAATCTTCAGCACTTCCTGTTTGTCTTTGCGCTGCAACTGGGTCACTGACAGAAATGTATTGATCATTCGCGACATGCGCTGCGATTCGTTCGCGATGATCGAGACAAATTCGCGCGCTTGTGCAGGGACGGTTTCGTCGGCAGTCAGTAGTTCCGCGAAACCGTTGATACTGGTTAGCGGCGTGCGCAGCTCGTGAGACATGAGCGAGATCATGTCGCTCTTGAGCTTCTCATACTCTTTCGTCGCGGTGAGATCTCGAACGTAAATCGCGATTCCGATCGGGTCGTCGTTGTGCTTGTCGCGAATGACCGAGATCCGCAGGTTGAGGATCTGGTTCTTGCGTTCAAAATTGAGTTCGCCTTCGTAGTCGGCGCCGGTTTGCAGCACTCGTCTCACCGCGATCTCCGGGTCGTCAAAGACACCGGTGCGAAAGCGGTCCAATAAGTCGAAGAGATCCAATTCGGAGACTTGCTCGGAAGTGAGGCCTACAGAATTAAGAAGCTTTGGATTGACGAGCGCGAGGGTTCCATCCAGATAGGCAATCGCCACTCCATCGTCGATATGTGTTAGCGTGTTTGCTTCACATCTCTGTTCCACTGTGACTGCCTTGAGCACGTTGAGCGCATCCAGCTTTCGCTTGTTTCCACTCTGCGAGAAATAACTGAGCAACTGGCTGCGCGTCGTGTTTTTAGAAAAGCTTTCACGTTTCAGATTGCGAGCAAACTGTGAACCGATGGCTTCGAGTAACGCAGTGTCTTCAACAGCGAACTGCGAGGTGAGTCGAATCAATAACACGCCCGCGGTTTCTGCTTCGTGACGCAGAGGCACAGCGACGGTCGACGAGCCCGCAGTTGTTTTGCTCATCAACTTTCCAGTGGCGACGGCTTGTTGGCAAAGCTCAACGCCCTCGCGCCAGACCGAGTTTCGCCGTGGGTCTTGTGCTGTCGAAACCGGACTTTTGAACCGGGCGACTGCCTCGAGATAGTTTGCCTCGAGACAGTGAAATACGACCGCCTCGTTCAGAGGCAGCACCGTGTTCAAGAGTTTGAGACCACTCATGAGTCGCGCGTTTGCGGCGACATGAGTAGCGTTGATTGGCGAGTTAAGGAGGGTGCGACACAGTTCGCGATCGATGGCCCAGAGACGATGCACCTGAACGAGCAGCAACGACAAACCGGCGCTGATGACTAACGGTATCAAGAGCGGGTCCAAACCAAAGAACTCGGAACCGAGGATGCAGAGACCGGCAAGCGCGAAAATGCTGATCGCGAGCTGACGCCAGGCGCGACGAAGGCCGAAGCGGTTAATCGTGAGACTCAGCGCGAGTGAGTAGAGAATCAGCCCGGCGGCGACGAGGGGAGATTCGAGGTTGGTTAGTCGCCCATAAGCGTAGCCTGCCAGGCCGGCGACGATGCCGAGACCGGTAGCAGACAAATAAGAATAGAGCGTTTTCTTTGGAATCAAGGCGAGATCAGCGAGGGCTCGGAAGGTTTGGCGCTGCGGCCGGAAGCCGGGGCGATTATACAATGCCTATCATTGTTAAATCCACGTTTTAATTAGCCGCGGATGAATGCGTATTAACGCGGATCAGAATCGGCGTTCATCTGCGGCTAATTTCCTTCAGCGCGGCTGATACGGCCGCCAGTTGGTCGGGAAAGACTGTGCGCAGATCCAGCAACACCTTTCCTTCGGAGATGCGGCTGATTACAGGTGGTGAGAACGTTCGCAGTTGTTGTTCGATCTCCTGAGCTGATCTTACAGCGTGAGTGATTGCAATCAGCGTCGTGGGCAAGGTCGAGGTAGGTCCCGCGCCACCGCCAACAGTGGATTCACCCGTTTGCAACTCAAGCTTCATCGCGGATGCCTGCTCTACATTTTCAATCAGGTTGCGTGCGCGTTGCTCGAGCTCACCGGCAGTGAGCGAAAGCATATGAATCACAGGCACCTCGGACTGAGCCACGTCTCTTTGATGTGAAACGAGCGTTGCCTCCAACGCCGCGAGTCTGAGTTTGTCACTACGCAACGCGCGATAAAGCGGATACTTTCTTAGTCGCGCAACGATCGCGCGCGTACCGACAATCAGTCCCGCTTGCGCGGCCCCTAAAAGTTTGTCGCCACTAAACGAAACAACATCGACTCCACTCTCGATCAGCTCGCGTACGACGGGTTCATCATGCACGCCGTACTGCTGTAGGTCCTTCAACTGACCCGAACCCGCGTCTTCGTACAGCGGCAGTCCGGCTTCACGAGCAAGCGTCGAAAGCTCCGAAACTGATGGCGAACTGGCGAACCCGACGATGCGATAGTTCGATGGATGAACGCGCATGATTAGACGCGTGTCAGGGTTGATTGCGCGCCGGTAGTCTTCCAAGTGAGTGCGATTCGTTGTGCCGACTTCGATCATGCGCGTGCCGGAACTCGCCATGACGTCAGGCACACGGAAGTCGCCGCCGATCTCCACGAGCTCTCCGCGGGAAACGATCGTCTCACCGTCTCGCGCAAGGACGGTGAGAATCAGCAGTGCGGCGGCAGCGCAATTGTTTACGACGAGTGCGTCCTCAGCGCCGCTCAGATCTTTCAGCAACGACTCCACCCGCGCCGCTCGCCCGCCGCGCACACCGCTCTCGAGGTTGTATTCGACTGAACAATAGCGGGCAGCCTCGTCAATTGCTGCTCTCGCTGACTGCGACAACGGCGCGCGGCCGAGGTTTGTATGCAGCACGACGCCGGTGGCGTTGATGATGTTCTTAATGCCCGTCTGTCCTTCGCTTCGTGCCGCCACTTCCATGCGCCTGACGGCTTCAGTCAGAAGGCCATCGCCAGCTACAGGTATCGAACCGTTGCGAACCAGCGAGCGAACCTCGGCAATTACCGAGCGCGCGATGTTGGTTAACCTGCGGGCGCCCAGCAATCCGCGAAGCTCACGGGCTGCTTCAGTCCGCAGCAGTTGGTCCACTGACGGTACATGACGCAGGTTAGCGTTGGAAGTTTTCATAAGCGGATCAGGGATTTTACAGGATTTACATGTACATCCTGAAAAATCTTGGAAATCCTGTAAACAAAAAGCTAGACTGCTGGAGGAGGGTTCTTTTGTGGGACTACGCGACAACAAGCTGCTCAGATCGAAACAGCAGATAAAAGCCAAGAACAAATTCGCTGTTGGCGAGGCCCAGCCAACGCCGGACGAGCAGCTCACGCGTCTCGAAGAAGACATCCGCAAGTTGCGGGTCGAGTTTGATATTTTCTTCAACGGCGCAGCGAAGCGGCCGCCTTACGAGACTAAAGGACGTGTCGAGACGCTCCTAAAGCGACTCGGAGACGATCGCACGTTAACCTACGCGCAAAGGTATCGATACAACTCGCTGGCTGCGCGTTATAACGCATTTCGGGATCTTTGGCGTCGCACGATGCAGGGACGTGAAGAAGGTCGCGATCCGGTTTCAGCAGCCCGTGCGCATGTGAAGAAGCAGCCGGCCACGGCAGAAGTTTCTTTTGTTTGCCTCGATGCTCACCACGAGGTTGAACTGGTCAAGAACCTATACACTTCTTTGCTGGAGGCGAAGCGACGTTGCGGTGAGCCGACGGAGAATCTTTCATTTCCCAAGTTTCATCGTTTGATCGCTTCGAAAGCAGATGGAATCAAAGAGCAGGTAGGCTGCGACCGCGTGCAGTTTTCCGTGGCGATCGAAGACGGCCACGTGACTTTCAAGGCCCGCGCCGCTCACAGCCAGGAGTAACGATAGGACCAAGAAGCAGCATTCATTTGGTGGCCTAGCTTCGCCTTGCCCTCAAATTCGCAAATCATTCTTGGACACCCGTCAGTACGGGGAGCGATAGCGACCTGGTCAGTGATTAGCATGCGATATTCCAAATGATTTTTGAACGCCGTCGTTGACCAGGTCGCTGTCGCTCCCTGTACTGACCGGTGTCCAAAAATGATTTGCGAAATTGAGGCAAGGCGAAGTTGGGCCACCAAATGAATGCTGCTTCTTGGTCCTATCGTTACTCGGGGCTGTGAGCGGCGCGGGCCTTGAAAGTCACGTGGCCGTCTTCGATCGCC
>JBKPPH010000336.1:0-14552 GCA_046733535.1 Acidobacteriota bacterium | reverse complement strand
GTCGTAAGCCGAGAAACGACTCCGCAAAAGCAGTAACGCGGCCGCCTGTCAGTTCCACTACTTTCAGACCCGATTCGATCGCGGCCGCTTTCAGTGGACCTGTGCCGAGAAAGCAGACTCTGGAAAAACCTTCGTCAACCTGGCATTCGCAAATTTTGGTGAGGTCCGGCAACACTGTGGAGGCGGAGGTGGCCAGACTCTCGACCACCCAGCCATACGCATCGAGTGATCGTATGTGCGCGAGTGACTGGGCTGTGATCACCATGTTGGAGAAAGAGCTCGTCATCGCCAGCCCGCGATCGTTCACGGTATCGTCGAGCACAAAACTCAAAACGTTGTCTCGACCTCCGAGTCGCGCCATCTGTCCATTTTCGTTGCACGTAACTACGAGGTGCTTGATACGAGGATGCGCAGCGAGCGCTGCTTCCAGGACGGCCACGCCTTCCGAGCTGTCGCCCGATCTCGAAAACGAGATCCACAAGTAGTCAACGTCCGGCAGGATGTGATCTTCCATGTTGGTTAAAAGATCGGTGCTCGGCACAGCCTGGACATTGCAGGACCACTCTTTCTGCAACAACGCGCACACAGACTTGCCGATGTAGTCTGAAGTGCCGGCGCCCACGAGAAGAACGTTAAGCGGTACCGAGCGGCGCGCGCCTACGCCTGCTCGAGTCAGAAATTCTTCAATCTCTGTCGAGAATTGTGTGACCTTCTCGTACGTCTCGCGCCACGTTTGTGGTTGCTGGAGGATTTCACGTAATGTGTGAACCAGGCCAAGCGACTCGCGTTCAGCAGTAGAGAGATCAAGAAGTTTGCGAGACGCAGTCATCGAGTAGCCGTTTGCGGCGGCGTCAGGTTAGAAGACGAAGCGAAATATTCCTTTTGCAATTCCAGTTGGCGGTATATTAGAATCCAAAAGCATCCGAAAGCAATCAAAAGTTTAATCGATAGTAGTTGAAAGCCGCCGGGCCGAATCAAGATGAGTGGGTTAAAGAGACCTGGGATTCTCGTCATCGGCGAGTTGAACGTTGACATAGTCGCCACCGGTCTGCGGTCCGCGCCGGAAATGGGCGCCGAGATCCTGGCCGAAGATTGTGAGCTAACTTTGGGCAGCGCCTCAGCGATCTTTGCGGTTGGCATGGCGAAGCTGGGCCACAGCGTAACCTTTGTTAGCCACGTGGGCCGAGATTACTTCGGCGACTTTTGCATCAGCGCATTGCGGCAACTGGGAGTATCGACACGACAAGTGGCGCGAAAGGCGGATGAAAAAACCGGCGTCACGATCGCGCTCAGCGGAAAGCGTGATCGTGCTCTCGTCACGCATACTGGCGCTGTCGCAACGTTCACGGCGGACTCTATCGATGAAGCGCTGATGAAACGGCACGATCATCTCCACTTAACGTCCTACTATCTACAAAAGGCACTACAGCCGTCGTTCGCAGACCTCTTTCGGCGCGCAAAAGCAGTCGGCTTGCCGACCTCCTTTGATCCGAACTCCGATCCGAGCAACAGGTGGAGCAGAAGTATCGACGGCGTTCTGCGGCACACGGACGTGCTGTTTGTAAACGAGCGCGAAGCTTCGCAACTGACGCGCACAAGCTCGCCGAGGTTCGCATTGAAAACTCTGGGAACGAAAGTCCAGTGTGCGGTGATCAAACGTGGTCCACGCGGTGCGATGGCTATTCAGGATGGAGTGATAGCCGCCCACTCAGGTTTCAAGGTCACGGCGCTCGACACCACTGGCGCGGGTGACTCCTTCGACGCAGGGTTCGTGTCCGCATACCTGCGCAAAGCGCCATTGACTGAATGCGTACGAATCGGAAATGCCTGCGGTGCTCTGTCTGCGACACGCGTCGGAGGCACAGCCGGACAACCAACTGAATCCGAGTTACAAGCATTTCTGCGCTCAAACACTTCAACTGATCCGAAGTGATTTGCGATGCCCAACCTTTGTCCCAGCCGTGTTTTGCTCGACGCCGCCACGCGCGAACGCAAAGCTATCGCAGCCCTGAACTTCTACAACGCGGAAACTCTGATCGCGCACGTGCGTGCGGCGAATACGCTCAACGAATCAATCATTCTCCAAACCACCGAGGCCACTATCAAGTATCTTGGTATCCAAATGATTCGAGGCATGGCGACTGCGGCAGCCGATCAGCTCGAACAGCCGGTTGCGTTACACCTGGATCATGGCAGCAGTTACGATCTCGCAGCGCGGTGCATCGATCACGGTTACACCTCCGTGATGATCGACGGCTCGAAGTTGTCTTTCGCCGAAAACTGCGCCCTCTCGCGCCGCGTAGTTGACCTCGCGCATTCCGCCGGCATGTCGGTTGAAGGTGAACTGGGCCACGTGGGCCAAAATAGTGAGCCTACAGCCGGAGACAAGCAGTTTCTCACCGAACCCAACGATGCTGCACGATTCGTGAGTGAAACCGAAGTGGACGCGCTTGCAGTCGCCGTCGGCACGGCCCACGGTTTTTACAAGGGCGACGTAAAGCTCGACTTTGCGCGCTTACAAGAGATCTGCAACGCCGTTCCCAACACACCATTGGTACTTCACGGTGGTTCGGGCGTCTCGGCAGAGTTGTTGCGCAAAGCCATCGCCTGCGGCATTCGCAAAGTGAACTTCGGAACCGAATTGAAGAATGCTTTTACTGCCGCAGTGAAAACTTCACTTTCGGCCAGTGACGACATTGATCTGCGACGAACTTTTGCGCCCGCGATTTCAGCGGTGGAACAAATATCACGAGACAAAATTCAGGTTTGCTCCAGCGCCGCTTACGAAAGGCAGACGTCTACTTCATGACAAATTTCAACTGGCTGCTGGACGGCAGCATCGTCGGTCTGTACCTGCTCGCGACCATGGCTGCTGGATTGATGGTCCGAAAGTATGTGGGCAACGTCGAAGACTTTTTGGTTGCCGGCCGGGAGATGGACGTCTACCTCGGCATCGCCTCACTTGCGGCCACCGAGTTTGGCATCGTCACCTGCATGTACACCGCGCAGAATGGCTACGAGAAGGGTTTTGCAGGCGCCACGCCCGGCATTCTGATGGCGCTCGCAATGGCCGGAGTGGGTCTGACTGGATTCGTAATCAAACCGCTGCGTGATTCGGGTGTGATCACGATTCCGGAGTTGCTCGAACAGCGCTTCGGCGGACGTATTCGTTGGGCGGCCGGGGTCGTAATCGTGCTGGGCGGGCTGCTGAACATGGGCGTCTTTCTGCGGACTGGCGGACAGTTTCTCGTGCTCGTCGCGGGATTAGATGTGCGCTATCTCGAGATCATGATGACAGTGCTGCTGGTCGGAGTCGCGGTCTACACGATCCTCGGCGGCATGTTGTCGGTCCTGGTCACTGACTTCCTGCAATTCGTAGTGATGAGCGCCGGGTTGATACTCGTCACGATTCTCATACTGATGAATGTCGGCTGGGAAAAACTCGTGACGACGGTCGAGACACAGTACGGCGCCGGTGGCTTCAATCCTTTTGTGAATTCGACGATGGGCTGGCAGTACGTCTTGTTCAATCTCATGTTGAATACCGCCGCCGTACTCACGTGGCAGACGATCATTGCTCGTGTGTTAGCGGCGAAGGACACGCGCACGGGTCGCAAGGTCTACACGCGGACCAGTTTCTTTTTTGTCTGCCGGTTTTTGATTCCAGGCATTTGGGGTATCGCGGCGCTCGCGTCGCTTGGCCCGGTGGCGAACACACTCGAAGCAATGCCCACTTACCTGGCCACTGCCGTTCCCGCAGGACTGATGGGGATTTTGGTCGCCGCGATGTTAGCTGCGGATATGTCGACAGACTCGTCGTACATGCTGACGTGGTGCAGCGTGATCTACAACGACATCCTGGCGCCGTTTCGCAAGCAACCCTGGTCCCAGCGTAAAGGCCTGTTTTGGAATCGGACCATCATCGCGATCATCGGAATCTTTCTCTTGCTGTACGGTCTTTGGTACCCGCTCAAAGGGGATCTTTGGACCTATCTCGGCGTCACTGGAACGATCTACCTCGCGAGCATTTCGGTGCTGCTCATCGCTTGTTGTTATTGGCGGCGAGCAAATAGCTGGGGAGCAGCAGCTTCGATCATCGTGAGCGCGGCGATTCCGGCCACTTATCTCGTGATGGAACAGTTGCCCGCCACTGCCGCGCTCGCGAAATCCATTGGTCCATATTACTCCGGCATCGCGACGTATCTGCTGTCAGCCGCGGCAATGGTGGTGGGATCGCTGCTCAAACCCGAAAGTCGCGCGGAAGGGAGACTAGCTAATGTCTAATCACTGGTTTTGGTGGGCGCTGAGTATGGCCTGCGTGATCTGGTATTCGACAGTAACGATCTATGTGGCGATAAAAGGCACGAGCGATATCAAGAATATGCTTGCTCGCCTCGGAAAGCGCGAAGCCGAGGAGTAACAGATCAACTGGCTGGAGACCGGTTTTATGCTCGTCTGCATCAGTCCTAATCCCGCCATCGATCGTCGACTGCGACTCCAAAACATCGCAGTCGGAGAGATTAACCGCGCGTCGTCCGTTCAAGCTTTTCCCGGTGGAAAAGCAGCGCACGTCGCGACAGTCGCGAAGGCGCTCGGAATCGATGTGATGTGGGTTGGATTTCTTGGTGGTACTGCCGGAGAGCAATGTGAATCAGGTTTGTCCGCGCTCGGCGTTCCGTTGACTGTGATTCGCACGGAAAGTGAAACACGTGCAAACCTCGAGCTCGTTTCTGCTGACGGCAAAGTTACTGAGATTCTTGAACCCGGCGGCGCAGTTACGGAAGGTGAAGTTGAGCGGTTACTCACGACGTGTCGAGATCTGTTTGCGGAGAGCGAACGAGGAACACAAGTCGCCTTGTGCGGTAGTCTGCCGCCCGGTGCGCCTTCGGATCTGTATGCCGAGTTAATCCGGCTGGCCCATCTCTATGGTTGTCGAACGCTGCTTGATACAAGTGGCGAGGCTTTGCGCCACGGACTCAACGCGGCGCCTGACTTTGTGAAACCAAACCGTAACGAAGCCTCAGACTTCGCCGGCCGCAAGATCGACAGCGCCGATGATGCCGCAGCAGCGACGCAGGAATTCTTTGCGGCTGGGGCGAAGAGTGTGGCGATCTCACTCGGCCGCGACGGAATGATCTGGCAACGAACATCTGACGGCGGTCTTTTTATTTCCAAACCTTCGCCACTCGAAAACTGCTCACCTGTTGGTTGCGGTGATGCTGCGTTAGCGGGATTTGCAGTGGCGCACGAACGTGGGCTGATTGATGAAGAGACGCTACGCCTGGCAACTGCATGCGGCTCAGCAAACTGTCTCGCGGACGCACCGGGAAGAGTTGCTCCTACCGACGTGTCCCGATTAGCCCGGGAGATCAGCGTGCGCCGGATGGTTCCTTATGAATCTTCCCGATCGGCGACCGTGGAGGCGCAATGATCCGGATCGCGATTGCCGGCTGCGGTGAGCATTCGAGGGCCAGCCATGCAGCGCCGCTGGCAAGATACGCCGCTGCGCATCCGGGCGTGATCGAACTGGTAGCTGCGTGCGATCTCGATGTCAATAAAGCAGTCGACTTTTGCCGTTCGTTCGGTTTTGTTCGGCCATACAAAGATCTCGACCAAATGTTGGGCGGTGAGAAACCCGATGCGTGCGTCTCGGTGATGCCGATGGAAAAGATCGTCGAGGTTGGAATCAAGCTACTCGAGCGACGTATACCGTGTGTGATTGAAAAGCCGTTGGGAACGTCATTGAGTGAAATCGAGAGGTTGGCCCAGGTAGCGCGCGATACAGAAACTCCGCACATGGTTTCGGTTAATCGTCGCTTCATGCCTTATCTCAACCAGGCGCGTTCGTGGATGCGTGAGCAGGGACCACTGCGTTACGTGCGCGCGTCGCAAGTTCGTCACCAACGAAATGAGCCGGATTTTATCTGGTCGACAGCCATTCATGCGCTTGATGCCCTGCGGTTTGTCGCGGGCGAGGTCAAGACGTTTGACGTCATCCTGTCGCCGCAAACAAGCAATCAGGCGTGCTGGTACGTGATCGCACTTCAATTCGAAGATGGAACGATTGGCGAAGTTGAGGTACTGCCGACAGCCGGGATGGTCGAAGAGTCTTACGAGTTTTTCGCCGACGGATGTCGAGCGCGTGTCACCGCAGGTTCAGGTCCGCAACGGTCGCTGCAGTGTTGGAAGGATGGTGAACTCGTGATCGAGTCGCATGCGACGGACGAAGAACCCGAAGATCTTCGCAATGGCGCTTACCAGGAAGTGGAGGAATTTATTCGTGCTTTGCAAACGGGCGCCCGGCCGCAACCCTGCATCGACGAAATCCTGCCCTCGGCGCGAATCAGTTTCGCGATTGCTGAGTCAGTGCGTGGTTCGCAAACCTAATCATCATCCATGAACAAATCAATCTGCATCGTCGTCCTGGTAATTACACTCGTGCTGTTTCACACGTCAGCACAAGAGCAGAGAGGGGTTGGTGGAAGCGGGTTTGCGAAGAACGACATCACCTACTCCATCTCGGTTGTCACTCCTCACATGCCCTGGGCCACAAAGTTGCCGGAAGGCCCGATCAAAGGGTTCTTCATTCCGTCGATTCAATACGGCCGCGATATGGTTGAGTTGATGCAGCGGATCTCGCTCGAGCCAACGACAGATTCGATCGATAGCAGTTGGGACATCAACTGTTGGGGCATCGGCGATTACTACGGTCATGAATACCGCGGCGATCGCGACGACTTTCGCACTGTCTATGGCTACGTCGAAAAGGACCTGACCGGAAGCGCGCGTTATGAAGTCATGTTGATTCCCGGCATCAACGGATGGTCGCGCATGACGCGCGCGACGCGCGATGCGATCCTGCGCAGGGTCCAGGACGGTGCGGGTCTGGTTCTTTTGCACCCATTCGTCGGCGACGTGAAAGGCCACCCGTTCAAGGGAGACGAGCCAACCGGCGATGAGCGGATCTGGGAGCTCTCGCCCCTTGTTGGAGTTCCCGACGACACGGTAAACGAGCGCGGTTATCCGGAAGTGAATCGCGACGCAGTTACGAAAGGTAAATGGGAACTAGCCGGCGCTCACTTCATCACTGAAGGTCTTCCGCTCGAGCTCCTTCCGGAAGGAACCATCGGCGGATCGTTTTACAGGTACGAGTCGAAAGGCGATGTTCTGATCAAATCGGGAAATCACCCGATCGTCAGTGCGCGCAATTACGGCAAAGGACGCGTCGTGGCGATGGCCTACGTTCCGGAAGGGTTCACTCCGCAAAGCATCAATCCGATCGAAAACAAGATCTACTGGAATTACTGGGAATACCAGTATTCGCTGTTGGCGCGTGCTCTCCTGTGGGCCGCAGGAAGAAATGTTCCCGTTCGTATCGAATCACTCTCCGCCGGTGACGCCGGTCTGCAACTCGCGCTAAATGCTCTGCGCCAACAAACGGTACGAGTCGAAGTGAATGGGCGAAATGAGTTTGGACAATCGCTTGGTGCGACCAACGTCGAGCAGACTCTCAACTCCGGATCGAATTCAATCGCGATTCCCGCAGCGAAACTTCAACCTGCGACCGGCTGGCCTGGAGGACGACAGATATTCGATGTCATCATTCGCGATGCCAAAGATAATTCAACTCTGAACTGGGGCGCCGCCACGTTCACCACGCCGAAGCAGGCGATGATGACCAGCACCAAAACCGCGGTCGACGTGTACCAGCGCGGCGAGACGTTGAGCGCGGTGTTGCGCGCGTCCGGCAATCTGAACGGCTTGCAGATGCGAATGCAGGTGTCGGACGACCTGGGCCGGCTGCTCGGCAGCATTTCCGCTCCCGCCCGTGGCGAACGAACGTTGACGTTTCCGCTGAAAGATTTCGTCGGGAAATCTGCTCTCGTTACGGGCGAACTGGTTGATGCTCGCGGCGCCATCGTCGATCAACTTCGCGCCAAGCCCGCGATGGTGGTCCAGGAGAAACGTCGTGAGAAGGAATACACCGCGCTCGTTTCATTTGGCGGCACAAAACACTATTTGCAAGACGCGCAGATGAAGATGGTCCGTGCCGCCGCCGCTGATACAGGCTTCACGTGGTCCAACGACGTCGACAACTCTCTCAATATTCCGCGCGGCACGTTTGGCGTGTACTGGTACGACCGCGGGCCAACTACACCGGAAGACATGGAGCGTGCGATTGCCGACTACCAGAAAACAGGCGACTTCGAAGCGCTCGGCTATCTCACGAAGAAAGAACTCTATAAACGCACTGGCGATAAGAAGTTTCTCCAGCGCACGCCGTCATTCAACGATCCGGCTGTTTTGAAGAATCTTGCTGACATCGTTCGCGCTTCAGCTCGAAACAAGTCACGTTACAACATGGATTACTACTTCGTCGGCGATGAGGGCTCGCTGACTTCATACGGCGACGCCGTCGACTTCGATTGGAATCCGCATACTCTCGCTGAATTTCGTGTGTGGTTAAAGCAGCAGTACGGCAGTCTCAACGCGCTCAACCAGGAGTGGCGCACCAGTTTTTCGGATTGGAATTCAGTCGTGCCGTCGACCACAGAAGAAGCGCGGAAGAGCAGGAACTTTGCTCCCTGGGCCGATCATCGCACGTTCATGGAGATCACTTTCGCGAGAGCTTATCAAACCGCTCGCGATTCAGCGATCGATGGCGATCCTGATGCGCACATTGCAGTGTCAGGCACACAGGCCACCAACGCTTACAACGGCGCGGACTGGTCGCGTCTCGATCGAGTCATCGACGATTTTCTTTCGTACGATGGCGGTAATCAGTGGGACATGCATCGCTCTTTCGCCAAGCCAAACGCGATGATTGGCTTCTGGACGGGATATGGATCGCACGGGCTGGCCGTGCAGAATGCGATCTGGACCGCCGCGATTCATAACGTGCTCCATCCGAATATCTTTTGGATGTACTCGTTTCTGAATCCGGATCTGACTCACTCCGCGTCGGCGCGTGACATGGGTAAGGCATTCAGCTCGTTGAGATCCGAGGGCGTCGGGAAGCTATTGATGGAGGCAACGCGGCAACAGGACGGAATCGCGGTTTACTACTCCATGCCTTCCATCCATGCGGCAAGCATCCTCGGATACCACCAGCGCAGCAGCGACGACGATGACGAAGTCGCGGACCGAGCGCGGATGAGCTTTGCAGCGAATCGTGACGGATGGGTTAAGACGATCAAGGACCTCGGCCTGCAGTTTGATTTCGTTTCATCCGAAGACGTCGCGACGAAGGGGATTGGAAACGACAAATACAAAGTCGTGATATTGCCACTCGCATTTGCCTTATCGAACGAAGAGATTCAGCGCCTTCAGGAGTTTGTCGCACGCGGCGGCGTCGTGATTGCCGACGCTGCGCCGGGCTGGTTCGACGAGCACTGCGCGTGGCAAACGAACGATAAGTTGAATAAGTTGTTTGGCATTACCCCTGCTGCTTCAGACAAGCGCGAGTTAAAGCTTACGGAAGGTCAGGTCAATCTCTCGCCGCAAGCCGGCGCGTGGAACCTCCCGCAAACACTTTCAGGGATTCGCATCGCCGAGCCTGACATCAGAGTCTCCAACGGAACTGCGCTTTTCAAGATTGCAAACAGTGATGCAGCGATCGTGAATCATACCGGAACGGGTTGGACCATCTACCTGAATACGGTGTGGGATCAGTATCCGAAACAACGTGCGGCGAAGTTTGGTGGCGCAGCATACCGTGAGTTGGTAAAAGCGATCTTTTACAAAGCCGGGATACGGCCGTCAGTTACGGTGACGTCGCCCGATGGTGAACCGATCTCACAGGCACAAATCGCTCGCTACAAGTTTAGCAACGCTGAGATCGTGGCCGTGGTGAAAGAGAACGTGGCGATTGCGGGCGTCGTTGGTCAGGACGGAGTGAGGACGTACAACGACGCAAACCTGGGCCAGGTAGCGACGCAGCAGTTAACGATTAAACTTTCGCGCAAATCCCACGTTACAGATGTGCGGACTGGTAAACAGCTCGGCTTTACGGATGTTGTGCATACCTCGATCGTGATCGGCGATGCACTGGTTTTGGCTTTGTCTCCCGAACCGAATGAACTGAAGCTCGACGCCGCCGCCGCTGCACGTCCGGGTGAACATGTGGCTTTCAATTTGATCTCAACGACGCCCGCCACAGCTCTCGTGCGTTGTCACGTCTACGCTCCTGATGGCTCTCGTTTGCCTGTGTACTCGCAGAACCTGCTGGTCCAGCAGGGGCGCAGCTCGTTTACTGTGCCGTTTGCGTTGAACGATGCAGCAGGCAGATACGTCATTCGCGCCACGGACGTCGTAACCGGTGCGAAGGTTGAGAAGTCGGTAGAACTCAGGTAGGTGCATGAACTCAGAAACTCTTCGCGCGGTTGTCGATTGCTTGATTCCTCCCGACGATTTCCCTGGCGCTTACGATGCGGGCGTCTGCGATTACCTCGAACGCCTTTTGCAAACCGATCTTGCCGATGACGCCGAGCTCTTTCGTGCTGGTCTCGACGCGATAGAAGCCGAAGCGCTCGCGCGTTTCAATAACCCATTCGCCGAGCTGACTGTGGACCAGCAGAATGCGACACTTTCAGCTATTGAGTCAGGTCACGTGCAGACTTCGTGGCCCATTCCGCCGTCACGCTTCTTTGAAATGCTGGTGAGCACGACTGCCGAGGGTTACTACAGCGACCCGCAACAAGGTGGAAACCGCGGCGCCATTTCGTGGACGATGACTGGTTTCGAAGATCTCTCGAATTCATGAACAAATACGACGCAATCATCATCGGAACCGGCGCCGCGGGTGGAATCGTCGCGTGTGTCCTGGCTGAAGCCGGTAAACACGTCCTGCTACTCGAACGCGGTCCGGTTTTGAGTTTTGCCGACGTTGGTCGCGATCACCTCCGCAATCAACGGCTCGCGATCTATGGTCACAACGCCGGCCCGGAGTTGATCGGAAATCCGCGCGTCTTTGTCGATCCATTCGGGCAGTCGCGAATGGTCAAGCCTTACGAACCTGATTACCACAACAATGCGGCATGCGTCGGCGGCGGCACACGCGTTTACGGCGCGCAAGCGTGGCGATTTCATCCCGATGACTTTCGTATGGCGAGTAAGTATGGCGTTCCGGACGGGAGTTCACTCGCCGATTGGCCCATTTCTTACGAAACGTTGGAGCCGTTCTATGAACGTGCTGAATGGGAGTTAGGAGCGGCGGGTGACGGCGATTCGATCGGGCATCAAATTCCGCGCAAACGAAACTATCCTTTGCGTCCGGTCGAGCCCAGCCCGCAGACCGTGGCGCTACAGAGCGCGGCGCGACAACTCGGTTGGGTAACCACTCCCGTTCCGCTGTTGATTAACACCGAACCTTTCGGCGGACGAGCAGCGTGTATCCGCTGCAAGTACTGCGTTGGCTTCGCCTGCCCAACCGACGCGAAAAGCGGCACGCAGAACACGGTGATCCCACGCGCACTCGCGACCGGCAACTGCGAGCTCAAGGCCGCAACGATCGCGCAGGCCATCGAAACGGATGAACGAGGTAATGTCACCGGCGTGTCTTACCTGGAAAACACTTCAGGTGGAACTCGACGGCAAACCGCGCGCGCGAAAATCGTGATTGTTTCCGCTGGTGCGATCGAGTCAGCGCGCCTGTTGTTGAATTCTCATTCTCCGTTGCACCCGGCCGGACTGGGGAACGAATACGATCAAGTCGGGCGTAACTTGCAAGGCCATCTGTATCCGCGCGCGTACGGAATATCTCCGATGAAAGTTTTCGACGGCGTTGGACCAGGCGTAACGATCGCCACCACGCAGTTCAATCACGACAACCCCGGCATCGTGGGAGGCGGCATGCTTGCAGATGATTTCATCAAGCCGCCGATAGATTTCTGGTACGACTCGTTGCCACCCGACCTGCCGCGCTGGGGCATCGACAACAAGCGATTCATGCGCGAGAACTACACGCGTGTCATGCACGTGCGTGGACCAGTGCAGGATATTTCGAACCCTGAAGGACGTGTGACTGTTGACGCGACCGTTCGCGATAAGTGGGGAATTCCAGTCGCTCGTCTTAGTGGCACGACACATCCCACGACGGTCGAGGCCGCTGAGTTCATGCGAGCGCGAGGCGAGGAGTGGTTGCGGGCGAGTGGTTGTGAGAAGGTTTGGAGTACCCAACCAGGTTTGATATTGAGCGGGCGGCAGCATCAAGCCGGCACGTGCCGGATGGGCAATAATCCGCGGAGTTCAGTTACTGATGAGTGGGGGCGCGTTCACAATCACGATAATTTGTTTGTCGTGGATGGATCGCTTCACGTAACTAACGGTGGCTTCAATCCGGTGCTGACCATTATGGCTCTCGCCTTCCGTTCCGCTGAATTTATTGCGCGGGTGATTTGAGACAATGGAAAAACTGAACATCGCGATGATCGGCTACGGTTTTATGGGACGCGCGCATAGCAATGCGTGGCGACAAGTGCGTAGCTTCTTCGACGTTCCTTACGAACCGGAATTGAAAGTGATCTGCGGTCGAAACGAAATCGAGGTCAAACGAGTCGCCGATCATTTTCGTTGGCAGGAACACACGACTGACTGGCACGACGTCGTGAGCCGAAACGACATCGACATTGTTGATATCTGTTCACCTGGTCACACGCATGCTCAGATTGCCTTAGCTGCCGCCGAAGCGGGGAAAGTGATTTTTTGTGAAAAGCCGCTGGCGAATTCACTCGCGGAAGCAGAGGAGATGTTCAAAGCCGCACAGGACCACGGCTGCGTTCACATGATCTGCCACAACTACCGCCGCGCGCCGGCCGTGTCGCTCGCGCGACAATTAATCGAGGCGGGCGAACTCGGAAACATCTATCACTATCGCGCAACTTATCTCCAGGACTGGTTGCGCAACCCTGACTCTCCCACGCGTTGGAGACTGCACAAGGCCGAGGCAGGCTCCGGCGCCCTTGGTGATCTCTTCTCTCACTCCGTGGATCTCGCGCGTTATCTGGTCGGCGAGATCGCTGAGTTGTCCGCGATGTTGAAGACGTTTGTCGACAAGCGCCCGGTTCGCGACAGCAACGAGATGGCGAACGTCGACGTTGACGATGCCGCGCTAGCACTCGTCAAATTTCATAACGGCGCGATTGGCTCGATCGAAGCGACTCGTTATGCGTCCGGGCGCAAGAATTACAATCGGTTCGAGATCAACGGCAGCAAGGGCAGCGTCGCGTTCAATCTGGAACGCATGAATGAGCTGGAGTTTTTTTCAGATGAAGGACCAAACAGCGGTTTCAAAACGATCCAGGCAACAGACCCGGCACATCCGTACGTGAAAGGCTGGTGGCCTCCCGGTCACATCATTGGTTACGAACACACTTTTACTCACACCGTCCTGGAGTTGTTACAAGCAATTGCGGAGAAGAGACTGCCGTCGCCGAATTTCGAAGATGGGGTGAAGAATCAACGCGTACTGGATGCCGTGGAAAGATCTGCAATCAGTCGAGAGTGGCAGACGGTTTAATAAGATGGAAATCAAGATTTTCGAGACGAAGATAGAACTGGGCCAGGCGGCAGCGCGGGACGCAGCGAAGATCATTAAACAAGCGATTGAGGATCGTGGCGCGGCTTATGTGATCGCCGCCACCGGAGCTTCTCAGTTCGAATTTCTCGATTCACTCGCGCAGGAAGAAATCGACTGGACCAAAGTCGTGTTCTTCCATCTCGATGAGTACGTCGGATTACCGGAGTCGCATCCCGCGAGCTTTCGCCGTTACCTGAAAGAACGAATCGTGAGCCGCATTCATCCCAAAACGTTTCACTTCCTGAATGGCGAGGCGAACGAGGTTTATGAGGAGTGCCGGCGGGTTGGTGACTTAATCGGGCAACAGACAATCGACGTTGCTTTTGTCGGTATCGGTGAAAACGGACATCTCGCATTCAACGATCCGCCGGCAGACTTCGATACTGAAGAACCTTACATCGTCGTCAACCTCGACGATGCGTGTCGCCAGCAACAAGTGGGCGAGGGTTGGTTCAAAAGCATTGCCGAAGTTCCGACTCAAGCGATTTCGATGTCGATCAAACAAATCCTCAAGAGCCGCAACATTCTATGCATCGTTCCTGACCAGAGAAAGGCTGAAGCTGTAAGAGCGTCGGTGGAACTCGAGGTATCTCCGGCGCATCCCGCGTCAGTCCTCCAGCAACACGAACGCGTTACGCTGTACCTCGACCCCGAGTCCTCATCACTCCTCAGGTGATTTCTGAATATCTGATCGACGGGCAAAGCGCTGAGCAGCGCCGAAGGCGCGACAGAGGGTAGCCAGGGGCGAGCGCTGAGCGGAGCGAAGCGCGTCGCCCCTGGATCAATAAGTAATGACGCCGAAGCTCTGAAAGAGCGGAAGAAAACAGGTTCTCTTTCGCACTTTCAGTGCTCTATTCAAATTTTTCTGGTTAACCAGGGGCGGCGACGCGCTGAGCAGCGCCGAAGGCGCGACAGAGGGTAGCCAGGGGCGAGCGCTGAGCGGAGCGAAGCGCGTCGCCCCTGGATCAATAAGTAA
>JBKPPH010000335.1:0-14396 GCA_046733535.1 Acidobacteriota bacterium | reverse complement strand
GAGGGAATCGCGATCGGGGAATTACAAGGCCGAGGACTATGGCAACTATCGACCGAGGGCAGCGAAACGATTGTCAGATACGATTGGAATGTAGAGACAACGAAACGGTGGATGAATCTCCTCGCGCCGATTGCTCGTCCGCTGTTTGAGTGGAATCACAACGTAGTGATGAACTGGGGAGCAGAAGGTTTGGGAAAACGGCTCGGAGTAAGTGTCATTGCGCAGAAGACGTGACGGGTTTGGAAACAGGTGATCAAGTGGTCCAATCCAGAAGAATGGGAGCGACTCCGTAACGCGGCCTCCTGTCCCGTGTGTTTGCGTGGTGGATCCACTGACGCGATCGCAGAACTTGAGACCTCCTTCCTCATCGCCAGTGAAAATGGCCCGATGAAGGGTTATTGCTTCCTCCTCTACAAGCGACACGTCATCGAGTTATACGAATTACCCGCCGTCGAGGCGACCGCCTTCATGCGAGATGTGCAAAGAGCAGCGAAAGCGGTGCACGAGATTACCCACGCAGTGAAACTGAACTACGAGATCCACGGAAACACGATCCCGCACCTGCATCTGCAGTTATTTCCTCGTTACAGCGGAGATCAGTGGCTTTGCCTCAAGACTCAAAGATCATTCTTGGAGACAGTCAGTACAGGGAGCGGTAGCGACCTGGTCAACGAGTGGAGTCAAAAATCTTTAGAAAATATCGCATGCTGATCACTGACCAGGTCGCTACCGCTCCCTGTACTGACCGTCTCCAAGCCTGACGCCCGACTTTTGAGGCAAGGCTGAGATCAGTTTGACAACCAAGCCATCAACCCTCGCATCGTGAAGCAGCCGGTTTATGCCGCAGGAGAATTTGCAGAGTTTGCTAAAAGACTGCGCTCGGCACTGCAAACGTCTTAGCTTGGTTCAACGAGTGCCGCCAACCTTGTTCTAAACAGATAACACGCGAGTGTTCTGAACTTCTCATTGGCCGGTTCCCACCACCGGCGGCTTCGTAATACAACGCGCGCCATTAACCTCACGAAAGGAACTCACATGACCAACACAGACCTCATCCCCAGCGAGAGAATTGAAAAGGCGATTTACTTGATTCGCGGTGAAAAGGTGATGGTGGATCGCGATCTGGCATCCTTGTATGCAGTGGAAACGAAGGTGCTCAATCGCGCAGTCAAAAGAAATCTCCAGCGATTCCCAGCGGATTTCATGTTTCAACTTACGGCAGAGGAGGCCGATTTTTTGAGGTGCCAAATTGGCACCTCAAGTTCGAGCCACGGTGGTCGACGTTACCTGCCCTATGTTTTTACTGAGCAAGGTGTGGCGATGCTTTCGAGTGTACTGAATAGCGAACGCGCTATCTTAGTCAAGATCTTTTAATTCGCTGGAAGCTGGTGAGTGCGTCTGTCTCTTCACTTTTGTGGATTTAGAAACAGTTAGTCACGTCAATCTTGCTCCACAACTTTTCCAAAATCCGCAATCTTTCCAAAATCAGCAAGAGTCCTTTCGCCGATATCCGGTAGATTAATCCAGCAGGATACATGGCCCACAATTTTCCCTCGATTACCTCGTCAATCGAGTTCGAGCTTGCTTCCTCGGCATAGTCATTGCGCTTTCCGGCATGGACCAACGTTCCAACCCAGGGAACACTCATTACTTGATCCATTAAGCGGTAGAAAGGAATGAAGCATGACTAGTAGTAACTACAAACCCTGTCGAGGAGCGAGCACTTTGGTAGCAGCTCTTCTTCTATTCATGACTGCAGCTTTAGCGGCGGCGCAGACAGACACCGGCCGGCTTGTCGGTAAGATTGAGGATCCGAACGGCGCAGTCGTAAGCGGCGCCACCGTTCGGGTGAAATCAGTCGCTACCGGACGCGAGGTGACGACGACTTCGGACAACGAAGGTGTCTACACCGTGGTCGGCTTGCTGCCCGGTTTCTATGACGTAACTGTCGAGAGCGGCAGTTTTCAACCCAACACGCAGCGCGTCCAGGTCACCGTCGGTTCGAACGTGACATTGGAAACGAAAATGGCGCTCACCGCGGTCTCTGCCGGGACCGTTAACGTAGTGGCAAGCGAAGGTCTTTCCGTCAATACTCAAACAGCCGAAGTCTCGAATATCGTGACCGGAACCCAGATTCGGCAATTGCCAACATTGACGAGAAATCCTTACGACCTCATAGGACTCGGCGGCAACATTAACAACGACGATCCTGGACCAGCCGTCCCGGGTGTGGGTTTAACCGGACGCGGCGCGGGTTTCAGCATCAACGGCCAACGTGCATCGAGCACGAACGTGCTCCTCGATGGCGTCGACAATAACAGCGTGTTCTACGGCTCGCTCGCGCAGAACGTGCCGCTCGAGGCAGTAGCGGAATTCAGAGTTGTAACGAGCAACTTCACCGCGGAGTATGGACGCGCTTCAGGCGGCATCGTGAATGTCGCCATTCTGTCTGGCTCCAACGATTTCCATGGAGCAGCCTACGAATTCAACAGAATTTCCAAGCTCGCATCTAATGGTTTCAACAACAACGCCAATGGCATACCCCGCGGCGTGTTCACGAGAAACCAGTTCGGCTATACCATCGGTGGTCCAATCAAGACCAACAAGTTGTTCTTCTTCAACAGCACGGAATGGACGCGCGTGCGCAGTGCCGGAGACCTGCTCGCCGTCATTCCCACTCCGCAGTTGATCGCTGCCTCAGCAGCGAGCACGCAGAACTTCTTCGCAGGTCGTGCGATTCAGGCTACGCCTACAGGAACGATCTACACGGTCGGCGATGTCGTAGCTGATAACATTCCAGCCGCCACACAAGCAGGGAACGCATTTGCCGCTCTACCCGCAAGTCTTCCAGCATTTCAGCAGGTGCGGTATACAGAGCCGACGAATCTCGGCGGTGGTCTGCCGCAAAACACGTATTCAACTGTATTGCGCGTCGACTACAACCTGAGTGACAAGACACTGCTGTACGGCAGATGGGCGCGCGAGAATAAAGACTTCCCACTCGGAAGCACAGGCTTTAGTCCGTATACCGGATACGACACAGCCTCGCTGATCCGCGGAGACAATTACCTGCTGACACTGGCCCATACGTTCTCCGCGAACCTCGTGTCGGAAACAAAGCTTTCCTATAACAAGTGGCGAAATGATGCGCCTTACGGAGCGGCTCCGATCGAACCGGGCCTGTTCATGTTTCCGGGAGCTACCGGAGTAGTCCGTGGCAACGCGATTACGTTCCCCGGTTACTGGCCATTCAACGCCGCAAACTCACCAGTCGGTTTTGGCGGTCCGCAGAATGTTGGTCAGGTGTACGAGAATGTAACCTGGACCAAGGGTCGTCATCAGTGGAAGTTTGGAGGATCGTACTTCTACATTCAGGACAACCACCTGTTTGGAGCGTTTCAAACTGCGGTCGAGAGTCTGGGTGTACAAGGCAACTATGCTCAGGCGCTCGCAAACCTTGTCACCGGCAACATCAACCAGTTTCAAGCTGCAATCGACCCGCAGGGAAAATTCCCCGGAGATAACGTGAACCTTCCTGTCAACCAGCCTGACTTCACTCGCAGCAACCGGTACAACGAGTGGGCTGCCTATGTGAACGACTCGTTCCGCTGGACTCCGCGATTCGTTCTCAATCTCGGATTGCGCTACGAGTACTACGGCGTACAGCACAACAAGAATCGGAACCTTGATTCAAACTTCTATTTCGGACCTGGAAATACGATTCAGGAACGAATTAAGAATGGCAGTGCGCAACTCGCCGACAACAGTCCTGTCGGAGGTTTGTGGGCGCCCGATAAGAATAACTTTGCGCCGCGAGTCGGCGTCGCCTACGACTTGTTCGGCGACGGCAAGACCAGCATCCGCGCCGGATATGGTTTGGCTTACGAGAGGAATTTTGGAAACGTCACATTCAACCTGATTCAGAACCCGCCGGCGTATTTGGTGCTGTCGCTGTTCAATAATGTCGACGTACCAAATCTCCAGATAACCACGCAGAACCTGGGCCCGCTTGCCGGTAGCACGCCGCCGACAAAACAGATACCTGTCGGCAGTCTCAGGTACGTTCGTGAAGACATAGTGAACGCCTACGCTCACTTCTTCAGTGCGGGATTCCAGCGAGAACTCGGTGCCGGAAACATTTTCTCGCTCGAGTACTCAGGGTCGCGTGGTGAAAAACTCTACTCAATCGATCCGCTGAACGTCCCTGGTTCGGCCGCAGTGTTCCTGGGCGATCCGGATCCAAACAAGCGTTTGAATACGCAGTACGCGAACATCAACGGTCGCGGCAATCTCGGCTTCTCACGATACAACGCGCTGATCGTTGGACTCGACAGCACGAACTTCCGTCACACAGGCGTGCAGTTCACGGCGCATTACACTTACTCAGTGTCGAAAGATAATTTGAGTACGGCCTTCAGCGAAGCCGCCTTTAACAATAACCTCGGTCTGACGAATCCGTTTGGTCCGAGAGACCTGGACTACGGATACGCTGACAATGACGTGCGTCATCGTTTTGTGGGCAGCGTCATCTGGCAGGTACCGTACGGTAAGAACATGAATGGACTTGGCAAAGCGCTGTTGGATGGCTGGACGGTGACAGGGATTTACACAACTCGCACCGGAAATCCATTCACGATTTTTGATTCCGGAGCTTCGAACCTCAACGCTCCGCGGCTGGTCCCGAATGGGCCACTCACCGTCAATCTACAAGACGCGGGAGCGAACTTCTTCCGTTACATTGATCTGACTGGTCAACCGGTGGCTGCGTTTGGCAATCCGCTGTGTGGCGGTTGTTCCGACTTCGGTCCGTATCCCGAGAACATGACGAAGCGGAATCAATTCCGCGCGCCTGGGATATGGAATCTCGACGCCGGCGTCTATCGCACAGTTAAATTGAGTGAGCGTTACAGCCTGCAGTTTCGTGGCGAGCTCTTCAATGCTTTCAATCACGCGAACCTCTACCTCGTACCGGGAACGTTCGACGTTGCAGGAAGCAATTTCGTCGGGGCTAACAGAGGTGTAACGCCAAATGGAAATATCGAACGCCGCAATGTGCAGTTAGCGGTGAAGTTCATCTTCTAACTTGCTCACCTTAGCTTCTTTCCTCGGGGGTCCCAGGACCCCCGAGCTTTTTTTTTAAGCAGGCCTCCCCAGCAACACACTAACGCTGTTATCCTCTAAATTACTTGTCACAACATCAATCGCGCCGTCGCCGTTAAGGTCAGCCGCGGCTATTCGCCACGCGCCTGGTCCCACCGGGATTGAAGCCGCCTGCTTAAAAGCACCGTGTCCATCGCCCAGTAGCACGCGTACGCTGTTGCCGCTCGTCGCAACGACATCGATCCTGCCATCGCGATCCACGTCAGCAATGATCAAATGAAAAAGAGAAGCTCCGAAGTCGAAGGGCGATCGATTCGCTTCGGTAAACCCGCCGCGACCATCTCCCATCATCACCGTCATTGCACTTTGTTCGTGATGAGTTGCGACGATGTCCGCGCTGCCATCACCGTTCAGATCCGCAATCGCAGCAAACCAGGGTTCGCCAGTGCGAATAGGGAGTTGGTGCGGCGCGAAGCCACCCTTTCGGTCAGATAAGAGCAACGTCAACGCGCGACTGAACGGAAGTTGTTCTCGCCTTGATGGTCCAGTCGCAGTTGCAGTCGCTACGATATCCGGCCAGCCGTCGTTATTGACGTCGCCGATACCAAACGGATACGGGCTTGGACCAACCGGGAACGACTGCGGGGCACGAGTAAAGCTACCGCGCCCATCTCCGAGTGCGAGTGAAATGTCGTTATCTGCGCTGTTGCAAGTGATCAGGTCGAGTTTGTTGTCTCGATTCATATCGATCACTGCCAGTCCGTGTGTGTGCGGATGCTGGCCCAGCTTCATCACAGTCGGAGAAGCCGGTGACTGCGCAAGACCACCTTTGCCGTCTCCGGTTAACAGCATCACCCCATAACTGTCATGAGAAGTAACTGCGACATCGAGTTTGCCATCACCGTTCAGATCGCCGAGCGCGATCTCACCTGGAGGTTCTGCAACGGTTGTGTTGCTGAGGGCCGCGCCAAATTGGCCGTTGCCTTTGCCTTCAAGGACAGTGATCGAGCGCGTCCGCGCAGAGGCCACGACAAGATCGAGCTTTCGATCATTGTTCATGTCGCCAATCAAAACGTTGCCAGGTCCACCCTGCACGGCCACGGGCGAACCCGGCGCGTTGGTGAGCAACGACTGTTGAGATGCATTTGAAGGGGTGTTACCGGCAGGGCAGGAGGTAAAGAACGCGGTCCAGGATGCAATAAGTAACACGCTCAATCGTCCGAAGCGGCTGATAGTCGCTGGTATTTCGATAACAGAAGTCATCACCAGTCTCCTTTCGTCTGGTCTTTAAGACGCTTCGGCATCGCAGTTTCTTCCGTCGAGCGTCTTATTTTTCTCAACGACGCGGCTCAGCCACCGATTTCACAAATTGAATAGATTGGGTTAACTTTGTTCCACGTCTCAAAACCTAATACGTCGATGCTTTCGAAAGGAACCTCACATGCCGAATACCTCGATCGCCTTACCAGACGAGTCTATCGAAGACACAATACTGCTCATTCGCGGAAAGAGAGTGATTCTCGATCACGACTTAGCCAGGGTTTATGATGTTACTACCAAAGGGCTGAATCAGGCCGCCAAGCGAAATCGTGACAGGTTTCCGGAGGATTTCATGTTTCAGCGAACCAAAGCCGAAACTGAGGAGCGGGAACACCTGAAACGTTCAAGGTCACAAATTGTGACCTTGAACAAAACCCGAGGAACGAATATCAAATACGAGCCCTACGCTCTCACGATCATGGAATCCTAATGCTCTCAAGCGTGCTGAAGTCGCAGCGCGCAGTTCAAGTCAACATTCAAATCATGCGCACATTCGTCAGGTTGCGCGAGATGCTTGCCTCGAATCAGAAACTGGTTGAGCGCTTAGATGCGCTGAAGAAACCTATGACGCAAAATTCAAGAGTGTCTTTAGTGCTATTCGTCAGGTAATGAATCCGCCGCCAGTCCAGCAAGCCAATTGGATTCCGCCCCAGAGCAGCTAAGAAATAGAGGTATTCGCTCCAGGCTATGATGTACTTTCTCGGTCAAAAAATCTTGGGGGCGCGCGGAGCGCCCCCAAGATTCGGCTCGAACTACGAGAGAAATACGTCAGTGGTGAGGACGACTTGGTAGACTCCAGAACCCTGGAATGTTTCCTGTTGGATCGTGATCGTCCCCGCACCAAAAGTGATGTTATCAAATGCCGCGGTCCAATTACCGTTGGGACATCCCGCAGCCTGCGGCGACGGATTCGCCGGCGGAGAGGTGGTTACCGTAAACGACAGAGTTCCGTTCTTGGGGTTGTCGATGAACACACTACCCGACGTCGCGGCGGGCGTCGCGGGGTTCTGCCCGGCGGCCTGGTTGCCGCCCGGGTTCGTGCACACTGTGGTTCCGGTCGCGTCGGGAAAGCTTAGCGTCACGATAACGTCTCCGTTCCCAAGTCCGGCCACAGACCCGGTCGCCGTGGCGGTAAACCCGTTATCCACAACGCTCGGGCCTTTCTTGTAGTGGGGGCTTGCTGCCCAGACTGCTACAACGGCGATGCTGGTGATCGCCAGTAAGGTGAAGAGAGTAATTGTTGTTCGTCTCATTTTCTTACCTTTCTTACCGCTTGCCTGCGGACGATTAAAATGAATCCACAACGATGAGGTGTGGACGGTTGGCTCAGAACATCACGGGATCGTGAGATCCCTGCGGGTTGGCATTAATGAGGTTGGTGTACACCTTAGTTACCGGACATCGTCTGCTGGACCATGACTGACCGGCAGATCGAAGAAGGGAAAACTCTGGGCGACTTCTCGGTCTTTAATGTCAAGGAAGCACTACACTCTCGGGTTGGATGTGGAAGACATCTGCACACGACAGCGCGGTGACTGCTGAGTGGAATTTTCGAGGAGCGAGATCCCCTCTAACATCAAGCGCTTCAACCTACCTTTGGAAAAAACAATTGCATGAAATGAAGTGTCCCTCCATGTTGTTAACGAGGATCGTTCGCTCGAAGCATGGGCGAGATGAGCGCGCGCGACACGTGTAGTGTTGTTGGATACTAATCACATGCGAGATCGCGAACAAGGGACAAGACTGCCAATTTACATGGCAGGTTTTGGTCGTTGTTCAGGTGGCAGAATTTATGTAGCATGAGGATAAACGCCGCAACTCTGTGTGCTCTCTACACTGGCCGACCCTGAATTACTCACTTCTCACTGACTGATCCATCCTGAGTTGCCAGAACAGGAACGCGAGCTCAAGCGAGACGTCTTCAATTATCTTGCTCAACGGACGGCCACCTGCGTGACCTGCCTTGGTATCGTAAAGCAACAACACAGGCTTGCCTGACGTGCTCGCCGCTTGTAGCCGCGCGGTCATCTTGCGCGCTTGCAGTGGCGGGACACGCGTGTCCTGATCGCCCGTCGTGAAGAGCACTGCCGGATACTTTTCTCCCGGCTTCACCTTCTGATAAGGCGAATACGCGTAGAGATATTTGAACTCCACGGGATCAGAAGCATTCCCGTACTCGAGCAGCGCTGGTGGATTGTTATTCTTGAACCGGTAGTACCCGATCATATCGAGGTCGGGAAACTCACAGAGCACGGCCTGAAACAGTTCCGGTCTTTGCGTCAAAGCTGCACCGACTAGCAAACCACCATTGCTGCCGCCTTGAATCGCCAATCGCGATGGATTCGTGTATTTGTTTTTGATGAGCCATTCGGCAGCGCCGATGAAGTCATCGAAGACGTTCTGTTTCTTGTCGAGCATGCCGGCTTTGTGCCATGCCTCGCCAAACTCTCCGCCGCCGCGAATGTTCGCAAGAGCATACACTCCGCCCTGCTCGACCCAAATCGCAGCAGACGAACTAAACCTCGGCGTCTGATTAACGTTAAAGCCTCCGTAGCCGTATAAGAGCACCGGGAGCTTCCCATCAGGTTGCAGGCCTTTCTTGTGCACGAGGAACATCGGCACCTTGGTTCCATCCTTTGATGAGTACCAGACTTGCCGGACCTCGAAGTCGTCGGACTTGAACGGAACGTTAGGACGCGCCCAGAGTTCTGTCTTTCCGGTGGCAACGTCGTAGCGATAGATCGTCTGAGGTGTCACAAACGATCGGAAGCTGAAAAATGCTTCGTTACGCTCCCAACGTCCCGCGAGATCACTTGCCGACCCGATACCCGGCAGCGTAACTTCGCCCAGCGCTTTTCCATCCAATCCGAAGATCTTTATCTGCGTCGTGACGTTATGCAGATAGCTCACAAACACCTTGCCGCCGACGAGTGAGAAACCCGAAATTGCGTCTCGTCCTTCCGGAACAATCTCTTGCCACTTCTCGCGCGCAGGATCATTTAGGTCCACTAGCATGATGCGCTGATTCGGCGCTTGCCAGTCCGTTTGCATTACGAGCCGATCGCCGGCAAACCACGCGTTGAAGTGCGCAGGGATGTCGTTAACGATAGTTTGAATTGGACCACCAGACAGCTTCTGCACGTAAACCTCATTGCTGGCCCAACCATGCGCAACTCCGAACATCAAATACTTGCCATCCTCTGAGACACCTGCGCCAATCCACTTGTCTGGTCCATAACCTTTGCCGAATACCTCCACATCCTTCGACGGGTCGGTACCGATCGCGTGATAGAGAACGCGTATCCCGGTGTCTCTTTTTTGGAGGTTATAGTAGAAGCCGCTGCTATCTTTCATCGACACGCCGCGATAAAGTGCGTTCGGCAAGTGATCGACATCTTTGCGTGTGTCGACGTCCATCACGCGCAGTTCAGTCTCGTCCTGACCTCCTCGGCGTACGCTGTAGACAATCAACTTGCCGTCGCTCGATGCGTCGAGTAGGGAGATGTCCGTGGTGTGATCGACGCTGAGTGTGTGCGGATCGATGAGCACTTCGTCTTTGCCGTTTAGCCCCTGCCGAACGTAAAGGATCGACAGGTCATCCGCGGCTCGCTTCTTAAAAAGGAAATAACGCCCACCCTCCTGAAAAGGGGTGCCGACGGTATCGACACGCAGCAATTCCGACAATCGCTTTTGTATCAGAGGCCGCGATGGAAGCGCCTCGAGCAGCGAGTGAGCGTATTTGTTCTGCGCATCGATCCAGGCTCGTGTTTCAGGGCTGTCCTGCTCTTCAAGCCAACGATACGGATCGACGATTTCGACGCCGTGGAGGACTTCGCGAAAGTTGTCGACTCTTGAAGGCGGTGGTTTGGGTACCTGTGCTTGTACAGACGAAGTCACGAGGACGAGCAAAAACAATAACCCGCAACGGATGTTTCCGCGTGTTTTCTTGGAAAGTAACGCAACCATGTTTTTGACTCCTTGAAGGCTGCCCGAACTTTAGCAAGATTGAAGAAGAAAAAGTGGCGAAGTTAATTTACAGGGTAGTCTGACCGAGTATCAACTAACCCGAGGTCGGCTGC
The DNA here is from genome assembly GCA_046733535.1 of Acidobacteriota bacterium. GTDB lineage: Bacteria > Acidobacteriota > Blastocatellia > Pyrinomonadales > Pyrinomonadaceae > PSRF01. The sequence continues at coordinate 3,897 of JBKPPH010000335.1, read as the reverse complement.
GTGTTCCTGATAACTCGCCTGTTGAGATTTTCCGTCAAACACCCGCGCCTCGTCATCACGGTCGCCGGCGCCGTTACCGTCTGCGCCCTTGTCTTCATACCGCGGATTCGACTGCGACTCGACGGCCGATCGTTAATTCCCTCCAGCCTGCCTGAGTTTGCCGCCGCTGACCAAGCCGCGTCGCGTTTCGAACTGCGCGGCGACAGGTTCTTCAACGAAAAGTTCGCGGGAACCACTGCGCTCGAACTGATGGTGGACTCGACACGCGACGAGTGGTTCAGCAGCGTCGAAGGTTTCTCCGCGCTCGGCTCGTTGGAATGGGCGCTTGCGAGGGTGCCCCACGTCGGCGCCGTGGATTGTCTCTTCAACGACGTCGTGAGGTCCAAACTGCACCAGTGCCCCGAAAACAAATCCCGTTTCGATGTGTGGTAAGATGCGTCACTACTCCATAAGCCCCTCACGGCTCAGCCCTGATTAGGAGAAACTTGATGAGGAAGACGCTGGGTTTTCTGCTCGCCGCCGCTGTTTTATACCTGGTATTTCCACCGTCGCGATCTATCAAAAGCCAGATTCTGTCCGGCAAGTTCAAGACGATCGCCAACCCGATACCGAATCGCTATCTCGTAGTGCTGGCGACCAACGACCTCAGTCCGATCGCCGATCTGACTCCAACACCCGCAACTCCCAAGAGCGCTCAGTTTTCATCTGTTGCGGCGACCTCTACCGAGTCGAGTTCGACATCTTCGACGGAAGAACCAACTGACGATCCGCAGGTAGTTGCGACAGCCACAGCCTTGACGTCCACTTACGGCGGCACCTTCACTAGCACGTGGGGCGTAGCGTTCAAGGGCTTTCTTTTGAACGCAACCGAGTCGCAGGCGGTCGCGATGAGCCGGGACTCGCGAGTCGCATTCATTCAACAGGACGGCGCGATAGCCGTTGGGACGCCAGACACGGACCCGATTGTCATGACTCCCGATCCGAATCCAGATTTGAACCCGCAGCCCCATGCTTCATGGGGCCGCGATCGCATCGATCAGCGTTATCTGCCGCTCAACGATCTCTATGCGTACGGCGCCGAGGCGATAACGGTCGGCGCCACAAACCGGTACGATTCTCGAGCAGAGTTCTCGAACTATGGACCAACGTTGGATCTTTTTGCGCCCGGCGTCAGCATCACGTCGGCGTGGATCGGTAACGATCTGATGATCGCGACGGCATCAGGCACGTCAATGGCAGCGCCGCACGTGGCCGGCGTCGTAGCGCTCTACCTCGAGGGCCACCCGTCTGCGTCGCCGGCTGCGGTGCGCGCTGCGCTCGTGGGCGCTTCGACCGCCGGTGTAGTAATCAACGCCGGGCAGGAATCTCCAAACCGCTTACTATTCTCGAACTACTGAACTGCGCGTCGTGAAAGTAAGAACATGACTGAAGAAAAAATATCTTCGAGAGCGCGCATTCTTCCGATCGTGGTCGTGGTGGTCGCGTTGCTACTGTGGGCCGCGCTTGCGTACTTCAGGGTATTTCCTGAATCCGTTTTTCCATCGCCTGCTGCTGTGGCGAGAGGGTTTGTTGAAGAGTTCCGCAATGGCCGGCTCGTCGATGACGTGGTGGCGTCTCTGTTTCGCGTGACGGTTGGTTTTGCTCTCGCTGTTCTTACCGGTATACCCGCGGGGCTATGGTTGGGCCATCACGCGCGCGCGCGAATCGCGTTCCTCCCGGTCGTCAATTTTTTCCGCAGTCTTTCACCGTTGGCGTGGATACCGTTTGCGATTCTGTGGTTTGGAATCGGAGATCTGCCCACCGTGTTTCTGATCTTCATGGCGTCGTTTTTCCCCGTCGTCCTCGCCACAGTGGCTGCGGTCGCAAACATTCCTTCAGTTTACTTTCGCGTGGCGCGCGACTACGGCTTCAGCAATAACGAAGTGCTCACGAAAGTCACATTGCCCGCGATCGCGCCGCAGGTTATTACTTCGTTACGAGTCACCGCGGGCCTGGCGTGGTTGGTGGTCGTGGCAGCAGAGATGATTGCCGGGCGCGCGGGTTTGGGCTTCGCCATCTGGGATGCGCGCAATGGCTTGCGTATGGATCTATTGGTCTGCGGCATGATCGTGATTGGAGTGATCGGCGTCGTTATAGATCGCGTGTTGCTCCAGTTGACCAGAATCTCGAGTGTCAGGTGGGGTTATGAACGATAAGCCGCTGCGCCTCGAAGACGTATCGCTCAGCTTCGGAAGCGTGGGCGTCTTTCGCCACCTGTCGCTCGAGGTGACTCGTGGAGAATTCGTCGCGGTTGTTGGACCATCCGGATGTGGCAAGACGACGCTGCTCAACCTGTTTTCGAAGTTCATCAAACCTGAAACTGGGCGAGTGGAGTGCGCGGGTCGCGTCCGCATGGTTTACCAGCATGACAGTCTGTTCCCGTGGCTGACTGTTGCCGAAAACATATCGTTGGGATTGCGGGATGTGAGCGACGCCTCCGAACGCGGGCGACAGCTCGAGCAGATGATGCATTTGATCAGGCTCGAGGAGTTCGCAAATCATTATCCACATCAGCTTTCGGGAGGAATGCGTCAGCGAGTGGAGTTGGCGCGCGCGCTCATCGGCGATACTGATGTCCTGCTGTTGGACGAACCGTTTTCATCGCTCGATTATTTGACGCGTCTACGCATGAGAAGTGAACTCGCGCGAATGCTCGATCGATTGCCGCGCACGGTGGTGTTGGTAACGCACGACATTGAAGAGTCAGCGCAGCTTGCCGATCGCATCATCGTGCTTTCCGAGCGGCCGGCGCGGATCTGTTGCGAGTTTCACCTCAACCTCGAGCGTCCGCGCGAGCCAACGCATCCACGCGTCGTAGAGACGGTCCATAAGATACTCGCGGAAATGGGGCTGGAGCACAAAGCGAGCGCGGCTCGTTCATCGCTTGTTTCATAACGGGCAGTGGTTTAGTTGGATCCGTTTCACGCGAAGTAGTGGTTTTCTTGGCCGCGTTAACGCGTTTGCGTGGGACTGAACGAATACGCATAAGGAGGCGACAATGTTTAGTTCTTCGGTCGTTCGCTGGGTACTGGGGCTTTTGCTGTTGATTGCGGTGCTCGGTGTGATCAGGTTCAAGCCCTGGCGGCTTGCGTCGCGCGGCGTAGCGTTGCAAGAAGCGCAAGCGCGTGAAGACCTGAGAGTCGGTTTTCTCCCGGTCACATGACACCTGACGTGCCCGGTCACTGACTACGCCACCAGGACCAGCACCGCGACTCGGTTCGAGTCGCAACGTTTCACAGATTTTCCTACAGTCGTCGAATCGATCAAGAGCGGCCGGCTCGAAGCAACTTTCATGATCGCGCCCCTCGCGATGAAACTGCGCGAGCAGGGCGTGCCGGTCAAGATTGTCTACCTGGGCCATCGTGACGGATCGACCGTAATTGTGCGCAAGGATTTGCCCGCGCAAAGTCTGCGTGATCTGCGCGGCAAGACGTTCGCCATCCCGAGCAAGTACAGTAATCAATATCTGGTTATTCGAAAGCTGATGGAGGACCAGGGCGTTGGCCCCGACGAAATAAAGTTTGTCGAGCTGCCGCCGCCTGACATGCCCGGAGCGATTGCCGCGAAGGCGATTGATGCTTACTTCATCGGCGAGCCGCACGCTGCGAAGGCTGAGCTCGATGGTAGTGGCCGCGTGCTTTATCACGCCAAGGATATCTGGCCGCACTTCATCTCGTGCGTGCTCGTCGTCACGGAAAAGTTAATTCGCGAAAGGCCCGGGGTAGTGCGCGACCTCGTGCGCGGCATTGCCGAGAGTGGTGAATGGGCCGAGACCCATCGACTCGAAGCGGCAAAAATCGTCTCCCCTTATTTTCGACAGGACGAGAAGGTTGTGCGGTACGTACTGACGCAGCCGCC
>JBKPPH010000334.1:0-12836 GCA_046733535.1 Acidobacteriota bacterium | reverse complement strand
TTTTCTGTGTAAATCCGCGGCTAACTTTTCTTAGGGTAAAGCTTCGATATTGAAGAAGAACTTGAACGAGCCCGTCTGCTGCACTCCGAGCAGGAATTGCAGGTTGATGCTCGCTCCCGGCGCCAGCGGCGTGCCGAGCGTGATCGTTCCCGCCGACATGCTGCTGTTCAGAGCTCCACCCAAAGCCTGAGCGGGCGGGGTCTCTAACGTCGTTCCCAGCACCGTGACCGTGCAAGGCGTTGTCGCGGATCCAGTAGACGCCAGGCACGTAGCTGCATCGGTGATCCCGTTGACAACCACGTTCGTGGAAGTCAACGCTCGCACATCCGCAATACCTCCCGGAACCGAAATGGAACTGATGTCCACGATGCGGAACCGCAAGCGGGTCACAGTCGCGCCGGTGTTATTCACGAAGCGTCGTCTGACCGAGAGCGTGCCGTTCATTGCATTCGGCAACGCCGGCGTTAGATCGCGCACTCGGTTCGGCGGCGCGGGTCCGCCAAAGTTCGAGTCGAGCAACAACGTCGTAATCGCATTACGCAAGCCCGGGCTTCCCAAATTCTCCGGACCGGGCGCTCCGAGACGCTGGCCCTGAGGAGTTACCGTGCCTGATGTGTCGGCGTAGACGAAGTCGTTCTGGTTGTCGTTCGTGTCCACCGGCAAGCCGCCGCTTGGACATGGACCAAAGATCGCGGGATTCCCTTTCTTGCCGCACTGGTCGCGATGGAAGCTGTACTCCAGCACACTCGCAACCGGTGGCGTGAGCGTTCCGCCTTCACTCAACAGCAGGCAGTTGGCGCCGAGTTGGCCGGACAAGCCCACCGCATCCAGACGCGTCACAGACGAGAGATTCGTGGCGGACGCCGTGTTGAATATCGCCATGTTCGTGTCAGGCTCGATGTCCTGCGACATCGTTTGATCCCCGGCCGCTGCTCCCGTCCCGCCATAGTTGGCGAGACTGTAAGCCGATCCGACGAACAGGTAATGTCCGCGTGCGGGGATGACCGTGCCGTTTGGAATCGTGCCGATGAGGACCGGCGTCGCACTGCAGTTCGCGCCCTTCTTGAATAATCCGTAACCGCCGGAAGCATCAGAAGCCGCGATCGTCAGTGGCGAGTCGCTGTTGTTGTAAAGCTCGACGAAGTCGTCGCCGTCTCCGCCCGGTCCCGAAGTGCGGAACTCGGAAATCAGGAAGGTGCCGGCTGCGTTACCTTGTTTGATTGTGCCGATAGCCTGTGCATCGACGATTACGGCGTTGGCCGGGTTCGTCAGGTTGAAGAGGAACGTCTCGTCAGGTTCGGGTGAGTCGGCGTCAGCGAGAATGGTGACGGCGACTGTCTTCACTTGCTCACCACCAGCGAAGTTGAGAGGCGTTTCAGGTATCGCCACGTAATCGACGCCGGCTACTGCATGGCCGGCACCGGCTGGCTGATCCGCGGTCGAGTAATGAACCGAGGCCCCCTCTGCCGGCGCTGGAGCCGAGAGCGTAACCGTGAAGAGCATCTGCGCAGTGCCGGAGGCCGGCTCGTTTGCCTGCGCGTCAGCAACGGACGCGTTTGGCAGTTGCAGGATCGGAGTCTCCGTCGGATCGTTGGCTCCGCCGACAGCCGGATCGTCAGTCAAGACGTCCGCGGCCAAATCAGGACTCGAAACCGTGCCCTGGTTCGAAACGGTTGCGCCGCCGAGATACGGGCTGTTGACCGTCACCTGGAACTGAATGTGAACAGTCTTACCGCCGAGCAGAGTGCCGATCGAATGGCTCACGGTTTCACCGGCGAGCGGTGCAACGCGTGGCCTGACACTGATACCGCGGCGCTTCTTCTCCTGCTGCGCCTGGGCGTTGACTGTCGGACTCTTCACCCACGCGTTAGAGCGTGAATAAGAAGCGACGGTGCTGACGCTGCTTTCACGTTTCGTCTTTGCCAAACTGCGGAAACCGGCTGGTGAAGCACCTTCTAATCGTTTTACAGCAGTCTGCTGGGGCTTCGCCACCGTCTCGCTAACGGGCTGAGAGTCATGCTTGTGCATTGCGGTGAATGCGGTCTCCACCGCATTAGTATTCGGTGCTCTGCGGTTACTTGCTGTTTGAGCGCAGCTCACAAAGTTGTCACCCGAGAGTATGTCGACACCTCCGACCGAGGCCGGATTATCCGTCTGGACCTTCGCCTGCGCCTGTGCAGCCGTAGCTGGAGACGGGGACAAGCCGACGATGCCAAAGTCGTTGGTTGTCGCAACCGTTCCCTGTTTACGGAGACCGATGCCCGCATTCACGCCACTGCCGTCGGCGGTGTTACCCGTCATGACCATGCAGACTCCGACGTCCCCTACAGCACTACCCGAGTCAACGCGGATAGCATTACGGTTTGCGAGACTCGGAGTGCCCACGTTGTTGTTGTTGATGGTGACGTCAAGGAATCCCAACGACGCTCGCGCAATGACACGAATGCCATTGCCTTCATAGTTGCTGACGCTGTTGTTTGTAATCGTGGCATTGTAGTTAGCGGCAGAAGTGCCAAGGCCAGCCGGTCCATCGTCGACTTGCAGTGCGAGTCCTTGCGTACCAGCGCCAAGCGTCTGATTCGCGATGATCACGTTGTTATCGATGGTGGCCGTGCCCGTGATCGTGCCGCCTGCGAATACGCTGATGCCCTGACCCTGGATATTCGTGATCGGTCCAGTGGCCGTGCAGCCGCCGGTAGTTTTACCGTTACACGAAATGTTGACGTTCATCACGCCAACCTGGCTGTTCATGCTGGTGCGGATAGCGTTGGAGCCGAGGTGCGATGCGGCCGCTGCCTGACCGGCGATAGTGTTGTTGGTGATGTTTACCGGCGTGCCGTTCGCACCCAATGTTGAAGAGGTGTTGTTGCTGACGTTACCGCTGCCACCAAGCAAGGCAATGCCTTCGGCGCTCGGGAAATTCGTGATCGTGTTGTTGCTGATGTTACCTGTGGTCAGATGTGCCGTGGTTCCCGCAGAACCCTGTATCGCGATCAGAATGCCCGTGCCCAACGACACTGCCGAATTCGTAGAACTTGTCAGCGTGTTATTCGTGATCGTCAGGTTGCTGATTGTGCCGGTGCCGGTCTCGATCTGGATGCCGTGACGGCGAGCATTGGTCAATATGTTCTGCGTGATCGACACCGTCCCGCTGAGGGTATTGGTGGTAAAGGTGCCGTTATCGTTGAACGAGATGTTGCTCTCGTCGTGCGGGCCCGCTGCCGCTGTTCCGACATTATTAATAGTCGAGTTGGCGAGCGTAAAGTTCGTGACCTGCTGCCCGTCCACACCGCTGCGTGCCGCACCTTGAATATTGATGTTAGTGAATGATGGATTCTGGGTGCTGGTCAGCGAGATAGCGTGACTCGTCGTATTCTGAATAGTTCCACCAGAACTGTTGCCGCCAACGGAGGTATTACCGTTGCCGGTCACGATGAGGCGACCGCTGCCGGTGTTGCTAAGAATAATGCCACTAGCCGGATCGGCATTGGCGTCGTTGTTGCCGGCGGAGATGCTCACAAACGTGAGATTTCCCGCGCCGATGGTCGTGTTAGTTATATTCAGTGCCACTCCGGAGCGACAGTTGATCGTATTGGTGCCGACGTTTGTGACCGACGTGCCGCCGTCATCAAGGATAATACCGCCACCGTTCGAGGCGTCATTCAGAATCGTCACGTCGCCGATGATCATCGTGCCGATATTGGCAGTGCTGTTGATCGAAGTGGTAGTTGAATCGTCAAACTGCAAACCATAAATCTGATTGTTCGAGACGACATTAAAGCCACCTCCGCCGATGCTTGGCTTGGCGCCTGAGGTAGACGGCAGTGTGTCGCTGTCTGTCGCCGGCGTGATGCCTGAAAGTGCGGAAAGCGTTCCGGTTGTTGCACCTTGCCCGATAACTCGCTGGTTGTTTTCGAGAGTTAGTGGACCAGTGTAACTACCACTGAAGATGAAGATGTGATCGCCGGCTTCAGGTGCGATGACATCGGTGCCGTTCAATGGCGTCGCGTTTCCGTTAACAGCTTCGAATGACGGCAGGGTTGAGAACGGATGCGTTAGGCGACCGCAGATGTTGTTATTTGTGGTGCAGGATCCGGACGCCGCATTGTCATCGATGAACCAGATCATTCCGGCGATCGTGATGTTTACCGTGCCAATGTCACTTCCGGCGGCGTTTGAGATCGTGTAGTTGAAACTGTCAGGACCTTCATATCCAGCAGGCGGGTTATACGTAAACGTGCCGTTTGCAGCTACGGCGACATTTCCACCGCGCGCTGAAGTTGTGTCGGCAGTTGTGACCGCGATGCCTGGACCAATGTCGTTCGTAAGAACGGTGAAATTGGAGCGGCCGGCGGTTTGAATCTGAATATTTCCGGTAGCGTTGCGCGCATCATCAAAAGCTTCCGGCTGCACGCCGAAACTGAAGACAAAATTAGCCACCATGTTGTCCGGCGGATCGCCGGTATCCGTATCACTGATCTGATTAGCGATTACGGTTACGGTACAGATCTGTCCCTGTGGCAAGTTGCTCGTCGGATCCAGCGTGATCTGGTTGGTGCCCGAACCGCTGACTGTAAACGCCTGCAGATTTCCAGGTGCGGGACATTCGATCGTGAACGAGCTCGTGGTTGCGGTCACGTTCTCACTGAAGTTGATGACGATGTTTGCAGTCTTCAAAACATTGATCGCGCCATTGGTTGGCACCGTCGAGGTGACTGACGGCGCCTGGTCGATCGTGAAACTAAAGACGAAGTTCGCCAACATGTTGTCAGGCGGATCATTGCCGTCCTGGTCGGAGACTTGTGCCGCAAATACAGTTACCGTCACCGACTCACCGTTAGCAAAGTCTGTATTCGGATTGATCGAGAACGTGGTTGGGCCACCGGTCACAACCGTGTCCACAACGTTGCGTGTACCACTGGTCGCGCCTACGATCTGGAACCAGTTACCGGTGACATTGACGGGCTCATTGAACGTAATAGTGATGTTGGTGTTGTTTGCTTGCTGGGTTGCGCCATTCGTTGGCGTCGTGGCAGTGACGCTTGGCGCCGCATCAATACTAAAGCTGAAGACGAAGTTTGCCGCCATTTGGTCCGGCGGATCATTTGTATCCTGATCCGTAACCTGGGCGGCAACGATTGTCACCGTGCAGCTTTCAGCCTGGGTGAAATCCGTATTCGGATTGATCGTAAAAGTGGATGGACCACCGGTTACGACCGTGTCCACGACGTTGCGTGTGCCGCTGGCAGTACAAACGATCTGGAACCAGTTACCGGTGACGTTGACCGGCTCACTGAAAGTGACGTCGATGTTGGTATTCGCGGCTTGATTCGTCGCGCCGTTGGTTGGATTGGTCGCACCGACAGTCGGTGCGGCATCGATGGTCGTGAAACTGAAGACGAAGTTCGCCAACATGTTGTCAGGCGGATCTCCGCTGTCCTGATCCGAAATCTGTGCAGCGAAAACAGTGACCGTACAGGTCTCGTTGAACGTGAAGTCAGCGTTTGGATTAATCGTGAAAGTTGTTGGACCACCCGTTACAACCGTGTCGGCAACATTTCGCGTGCCCGTGGTTGGACACACGACCTGGAACCAGTTCCCCGTAACATTGACGGGCTCACTAAAGGTAACCGAGAGATTCGAATTGAGTGCGACATTCGTGGCGCCGTTCGTAGGCGTCGTCGCAGTGACCGACGGCGCCTGATCGATCGTGAAGCTGAAGACGAAGTTTGCCGTCATGTTGTCAGGCGGATCGGTGCTGTCCTGATCCGAGACTTGCGCAGCAAAGACGGTCACGGTGACTAATTCGCCGGGGGCGAAATCAGTATTCGGATTGATCGTGAACGCAGTTGGACCACCGCTTACGACTGTATCCGCAACGTTCTTCGTGCCGCTGGTTGCGCCTACGAGTTGGAACCAGTTGCCGGTGACGTCTACCGGCTCACTGAACGTGACAGTGATGTTCGTATTGCTCGGCTGTTGGGTCGCACTGTTTGTCGGCGTGGTTGCCGTGACGCTGGGCGCCGCGTCCATGCTGAAGCTGAAAACGAAATTCGCCGCCATATTGTCCGGCGGATCATTCGAATCCTGATCGTTGACCTGGGCGGCAACGATCGTGACGGTGCAGGTTTCAGCCTGAGTGAAATCTGTATTCGGATTTATGGTGAACGTAGTTGGACCACCAGTCACAACCGTGTCGGCGACGTTGCGTGTGCCGCTGACAGTGCAAACGATCTGGAACCAGTTGCCTGTGACGTTTACGGGCTCGCTGAAAGTAACGTCGATGTTCGTGTTCGTCGCCTGATTAGTGGCACCGTTGGTTGGCGTGGTTGCAGTAACGGTCGGCGCCGCGTCTGTCGTCTGGAAACTGAAGACAAAGTTAGCGTCCATGTTGTCAGGCGGATCGCCGCTGTCCTGGTCCGAGACCTGTGCAGCGAAGACCGTCACGGTGCACGATTCACCAGCCGTGAAATCAGTGTTGGGATTGATCGTGAAAGTAGTCGGGCCACCGGTTACTACCGTGTCAGCGACATTACGAGTGCCGCTGGTGGTGCAGACGATCTGGAACCAGTTGCCGGTGACGTTGACTGGCTCGCTGAAGGTAACTGTTACGTTCGTGCTAGCTGATTGATTCGTCGCGCCGTTGGTCGGCGTGGTTGCCGTAACCGATGGTGCCTGATCAATAGTAAAACTGAAGGCAAAATCCGACGCCATGTTATCCGGCGGATCGTTGGCATCCTGATCTGTAACCTGCGCGGCAAAGACAGTAACAGTGATTGACTCGCCATTGGTAAAGTCAGTGTTTGGATTGATCGTGAACGTAGTTGGACCACCAGTCACAACCGTGTCTGCGACATTACGCGTGCCGCTCGACGAGCCGGCGATCTGGAACCAGTTGCCAGTGACATTTACGGGTTCGCTGAACGTGAGCGTGATGTTTGTGTTGTTCGCTATCTGGGTCGCGCCGTTGGCGGGTGTGGTGGCGTTGACTGTTGGCGCTGCCTCAGTGCTAAAGCTGAAAACGAAATTGGCCGCCATGTTGTCTGGCGGATCGTCCGAATCCTGATCCGTCACCTGGGCGGCAAAGACCGTCACGGTGCAAGTTTCAGCCGCCGCAAAATCGGCATTCGGATTGATCGTGAAAGCGGATGGTCCACCCGTGACGACGGTGTCAGCCACGTTCCGGGTTCCACTGGTGGTGCAGACGATCTGGAACCAGTTGCCCGTGACATTGACCGGTTCACTGAACGTGATGTCGATGTTCACATTCGTGTTCTGGTTAGCAGCGCCGTTGGTTGGGTTGGTAGTCGAGACACTCGGCGCAGCATCAGTTGTCGTGAAACTAAAAACGAAATCCGCCGTCATGTTGTCCGGCGGATCGTTTGCATCCTGATCTGAAACCTGTGCGGCAAACACCGTGACCGTACAGGTCTCATTCTGCGAAAAGTCAGCGTTCGGATTAATTGTGAAAGTAGTTGGACCACCGGTGACGACTGTATCCGCGACGTTGCGAGTGCCGCTCGACGTGCAGACGATCTGGAACCAGTTGCCGGTGACGTTAACCGGTTCGCTAAAAGTAATTGTAACGTTGGTATTGTTTGCTTGATTGGCGGCGCCGTTTGTCGGAGTCGTGGCCGTAACGCTTGGTGGTGCGTCGACGTTGATCGTGACTTGTGCAGTATCGTTAGGTGTTAAGCCGTTCGTGACCGTGTAATTGAAAGTATCAACTCCGGTGAAACCCGTAGCCGGCGTGTAAAGAAAACTGCCGTTTGTATTGAGAGTGACGGTGCCTCCCTGCGCTGTTGCACCGCCCGCTATGGCGACTGCTGTAGGCGCCGGGATACCAGTGTCGTTCGTGAGCACACCCGGAGCGCCGACGCTGAGCGGCGTGTTTTGGGCTGCGGAAAAACTATCAGCGTAAGCGAGTGGGGAAACTTTTAAAGAGCCTGGGACCAGCGTTGTGTTGCTGTCGATCGTGTCGGTGAAATTCACATTGTTGGCGTCAGTGCCGTTGTTGGTGACGTTGACGTCGTAAGTGATCGCTTCACCGGGCGCAGCCTTGCCGTCATTGTTCGAGTCAGGGAATGAATCGGTCTTGGTTGCTGTGATACTCGGAACTAAAGGAGCGTCAACCGCCGCAGGAGCCGCCGGCACAGGCGCGGGCGCAGCGTTCGTGCTCGCCGTTTGCGCGCGTGAAGATGAACTCGGAGAAGCCTGAGAAAGTGGAGCGAGCGGACCAAGCATCATCAGCGTGATGATGAGGCATGCGATAAAGGTCTTCGAGGTGGTATAGCAATCTACAAATGTTGAGTTCATCTGAGTCCTCTATTAGGTAGCTGACCGGCGCAGCGAGTGAACGCACTTATGCGAGTAGTTAAGCAAGCTGGAGATTTTTCTAATGACGAACCAGGCAACGCAGGATTGGTACGCGTTGCGGACACGAGCAGACAGATCCGAAAATAGTCTAAGGTCCGAGATTTAGTCAATGTTTTTCTGGGTTTAGCACAAAAAGAGGTGGCCACGAGGGCCACCTCTCAGCGTGTTACAGACTGTATCTGGACCTAACTCCGGGGCGGGAAGACGCCCTGAAGTGCAATATTAAAATAGAAGGTCAGGTACGGCATCATGTTGTTGTGCGGCTGGTCGCCACCGGCAGGCGTGAGCGCCTCCGGTGCCATGGTAACCAGATTGGCGGCCGGGCTGTAGATGTTGATGCCGTCGCCCATGGCGAATTTCTGGCCGGTTCCCCCGGCGTTCGGAAGGTTCTCAGTGCCGAGCTGGGACGAGACGTTCATCTGGTGTGAGTGCGCCGGTATTTCGCTTATCAGCAGCGTGACCGTCTCCGAGCCTGACATTTCGCCCAAATCATGCAGCGAGAGTCCGGGACCCTGACCAGGGTGCATCGGAGCGCGTCCCTGCAAGTCAGGCAGAGCGAAGGTTGACTTACCGTCACCGCCGTAGGTAGTGCCAAGCAATGAAAAAAGCGCGGTATTCTGCGAAATCGGCAGTAACTGCCCGTTGCACCACGCCCACCCCTTCGGCGCAAAGTTAAAGGGAAAGATGCGAATTTCAGCTACAAAAGGATCCATGTCTATCTCCTTAGTGACTCAGAAAAGTTAATCGCCAAATCAATTAAGACTTACATGCGACAACACCGCTCCGAGATCAGGTCGGGCTCGGGAAGATCCCAAATAGCGAAATGATGAAATCGATGCAGAGGTACGGTTGAAAGTTATTGTGCGGCTGACTGCCTCCGACGATGCCTACAGCCGATGGCGATATCGGCTGAGCTGGATTGTCATTGCCATACTGGAACACAGCGGCCACCGTGTTGCGCGCTCCAACCATACCTGTGGGGCTGGTTGCAGATGCGTTGGCAGTGGAACCCAGCAATTGGTGCGTATGGGAAGGGATCTGTTGAATAGTCAGCGTTATTTCTTCGGCGCCGCCTGTTTCGGCAAGAATGAAGCCGTTGCCTTGATGCAGCGGAAGTCGGCCACGAAGATCGGGCAGCGCAAATGTGCTTTCCCCGTCACCACCGTAAGTTGTGCCGATCAATTGAAAGAGCGTCTCATTTTCAGAAATGGGGAGTAGCTGGCCTTCGCAGAACATCCATCCCGCAGGAGCGAAGTTACCAGCAAACATTCTGATTTCACCAACGTATGGTTGAGCCATTTAAATGCGTTCTCCTCTCTAGTTGGGCGATGGGAATATGCCCTGCAAGGCGATGCAGAAACTCAATGTTAAGAACGGTTGCATGTTGAGGTGCGCTTGGGAACCGCCTACATTCGCGATCGACGCCGGGTTCATCGCTACCAGGCCGGTCGCGCCGCCATAAGCGGGTTGCGGCGCAGACTTACCCAGAACTGAGTTGTTGGCGGGTGTATTGACAGAAGCGTTATCGGTGCCGTTGAGCGTGTGAATGTGCGTCGGCAATTCCGAAATTGAAAGCGTATGCGCTTGCTCGCCACCCTTTTCACCCAGCGTGTGTCCACTGCCGACGTGAATGGGCACGCGTCCGCGAAGATCGGGGAGAGCGAAGTTCACGCGACCGTCACCACCGAATGTGGTACCCAGGAGAGAAAAGAGGGCTTGGTTCTGGTTGATGGGAAGAAGTTGCCCGTTGCAAAGAGCCCAGCCTTTGGGGGCAAACACAAAACTCATGATTCGTATTTCAGACAAAAAGGGTTCTGCCATATTGACTCCTCGTAGATTGAACTTCGAGAACTGTTGACACCGGCTTCAAGGGAGGCGTCCGTTCGTGAATGTTTCGTGACATGTTGGGCGAAAACGAACGTCGAGATTCTCTGGAAAATCAAACCGGTGCGACTGAAATGCTTAGCTGAAGACCTTGGGAAAAAACCTGCTTGAGGGCCACTTGAAAAGAATGTTGCACTGAAGCGCCGCAGATTCTACTCGTAGCGTCGCGCAATTACAAGTAAAACCTGAAGCCAAATTAAATCTTGTCAAACGTCCCCGCGAGTCCATACACTGCTACTGGCCGGACTCCCTAGTCCAGGCCGCCCCAATCTCACGTTCTACAAGTAGGCTCCACCCGCCTGACCATCCACAACCAATCCCTGCCTAAGGAGATCGAAAAAATGTCTGTTTCACGTCGTAGGTTCTTGAAAGCCGGTGCCGTATTGTCTGCCGCCCTCGTTTTGAAGCCTGGCACGTTTGTTTTCGGCCAGGACTCCCCGTGGTCCAACAACTCCGTCAGTTCACTCCCAGCCAACGCGTACAGCCGTGAGATGTTCGAGAAGTATGTGGGCGACGTCTTTCGCGTTCGTGTCGGAAAGCAAATGGTCGACCTAAAACTGGTGGCTCTCGAAAGTGTTACGCCGGCCTCACGGGGCATCACCACTGGAAGGGTCGCTCGCACAGATTGCTTTTCAATGCGATTTCACGCGGCGTCCCCGCTACCCGTTTCAGCACAGATGCATAAACTGAATCACACTGAGCTGGGCAGTTTCGACCTGTTCATGAACCAATCGAAAGACGGCCGTAAGTTCCTGCAAACGGCCATCATCAATCACGTCGTTTAGTAATTAGCCGCGCATCTTCGCGGCTGAACGCGGAACCTGTGTTATTGTCGCGCCAATGAGTACGTGGAGTGAAAGTTTTCAACTCCCGGACGGTGGCACGGTAGAACTCCGTCCCGTCTCTGACAGCGACAACGAGTTTCTGCTCGCGGTCTATGCGAGCACGCGCGCAGATGAACTCGCACAGGTGGAGTGGGCGGAAGGCCAGAAGGAGATGTTTCTTCGCTGGCAGTTTGACATGCAGCGCAGGGAATACTTTGCGAGATTTCCGGATGCGGACTATCGCGTGATCGTAATCGATCAGCAACCCGCCGGACGCATCTGGATCGGCTCTGACGACGAACAGATCCGTGTTCTCGACATCGCGCTCTTGCCTGAGTTTCAGAATCGCGGAGTGGGGACGGCCCTGCTCCAGAGGCTAAAGATCGAGGCTGAGAGTGCAGGCAAGGCGCTGCGTCACATGGTCTTCGTGCTCAACGACAATGCCGACCGGTTTTATGAACGGTTGGGATTTAAGAAGATCGAGGACTTCGGCGCCTACAAACACATGGAATGGCGTCCGCAGGAATAACCTGATCATTCCTGGACGACAGTCAGTACAGGGAGCGGTAGCGACCTGGCCAACGATTGGGGTCAAGAATCATTAGGAATATCGCAGGCTGATCACTGACCAGGTCGCTGTCCGCTCCCTGTACTGACTGTCGTCCAACTCCGCCGTGCGACTTCTGAGTGCAGTGCGCATTACTCTGCGGCTAAAGGCTTGAAGTAATTAAAGACCGCCTCATACCGGAAACCGTTCTCATCGCGGCTCACCGGCACCAGGAATAAGTCGAAAGCGCCCATCTGTTCGTGCTCGATCGCGTACGTCTGTTGCGCAAGGTAGCGATCTGCCGGCCCCCGAAAGAATGCCGAAAAGCGTTCCATTCCGGTCTGCTCGTGCGACTTGCTCGAATAGCCTTTAACCTCCGTCAACTCGAGCTCAAGGGGCTGTTCGTTGACCACGCGGAACTTCGTGTTTACGTGTTTGGAAAATTCTTCTTCAGTAAGTGGAGCGGACATAATCGAGGTAGGTTAGCTGCGGTAATTAGAAAAGGCAAAGGAGCGCCCGAATTACTCGAGCGCTCCTTTGGTTAGTGGTTACTGTTCGGACGGTAATGGGCAACACCTCAGAACTGCACAGTTCCCCATTGACTGATCCACCACCGGCGTGGTGGCGCGAGGTAAGCTAATACCCCGTGACTTAAATCAGTCGTTACTCCGAACAGCGAGGCGGTCTCTACCGACGCATCCTTGGTATCGCCCTGCGCCGGAGTGAAATCCGTCGCCGTGTCGTTACCCGATCCGCCAATGAAGAAGTCGGCACCCGGCCCGCCGGTCAACGTATCGCTGCCCGCGCCGCCGTCGAGCGTGTCGTTATCGTTGCCGCCATCGAGGATGTCGTTACCGCCACCGCCGAGGATCAGGTCGTTGCCGTCCCCACCCCGGAGAGTGTCGTTGCCCGCCCCGCCGTCGATCGTATCGTCGCCGAGTCCTCCGTTGATGACGCCGCCGCCGTTTCCACCGCAGATCAGGTCGTTACCGGCTCCGGCGTTGATCGTGTCGTCGCCGTTGCCGCCGAAGATCATGTCGGCGCCCACGGTCGTGGTGCCGATGTTGATCACCTCGGTCTTGTTGGTACCGACGATGACTCTGATGTTGATCGAGCTCGTCAACGTACCGTCGCTCACCGTGATGGTGACGTCGGAGAACTGGACACTATTCTGCGGTACGGCGTTGATCCTCACCGTGCGAGTG
>JBKPPH010000333.1:0-11377 GCA_046733535.1 Acidobacteriota bacterium | reverse complement strand
GCCGACTTGCCGAAAAGTCTCATCGACCTCTTCCTGCTTCGTCACATCGCACGAGAGAAGTAACGAGCCGGGCATCGCGTCGTTCGTCAGGCCTTCGACGTTCTCTTTCAAGCGATCGCCCTGATACGTGAAAGCAAGCCTTGCGCCCGCATCGTGCAGTGCCTGGGCGGTGGCCCACGCGATGGAGCGCTTGTTCGCAACTCCGAAGATGATTCCGTTTTTGTCTTTTAGCATTTGCCTGAATAGGTTTTGAAGCCACAACGAGGCACAGAAGGCACAAACGAGATGTGCTGTTGTGCCTTTCGGCGGCGACTAAGCTGCTGCACTCTCGGGTGCAGTCATCAATGCTTTGTACTCGCCACTCTCGACCCACTGAAGAATTTCCGAGACGCGCCAGACAGGAAACGGATGGCTGAGCCCGGAGGTGATCACATCCGCCCAGAAACGATCGAGCGCTTTCTCGTCGTAGGTCTTTTGGAAGTCGCGTGCTTGCGCGAGAAACTGATCGTAATCGACGCGAGAAGCAAAAGTGCCGCCGCTCAATTTCATCATCGTGCGGCCAATCACGTTTGCGTCCTGCGTAACGAGCAGGGCAGCGCGATCGCACGATAGTTCGGCGCGCCTGGCCCAGGCCAGTAGTGCAGAACGCATAGTCATCGTCAGTATTTCCTTGACGATGAGAGCCAGCGGTGATGCCAGGACCGCAGTCTTCGCCAGAAATTCGATTAAACGAGCGGCGGTCAGGTAGAGCACGTGTTCGGAATGAATATGGCCCACTTCGTGCGCGACCACGGCCAGCACTTCTTCGTCGTTCAATCTTTCGATTAACTGCGAATAGAGCACGATGACGGGGCGCTGCACGCCACCGGTGAACGCGTTGACGACCGGGTTCTGTTGTACGAACAACTCGGGCATATCGACGCCGAGCGTGGTGCAGGCGATCTGAAGTTTGGCGTAAAGATCCGGACACTGGGTCGGCGTTACTTTAACGGCGCTCGCGGTGAAGATGACGCGAATGGCCGACTCGCCGGTGACTGCCAGAAGTTTTTTGAGGGCTGTGTCGATTCCGGGAATCGCGCGTAATGCTGCGAGGGCGCGACGGTCAGCGGGGTGGATGTATTGGTCTTTGTCGAGGCGCGCGAACTTCTTGTGCGGCGCATCGGACAAAGGCAGCCGGCAACGTCCGCAGCGTGCGTCGCCGCCGTCAGTGCGCACCTGGTTTCGTTGACCGCAGTAGCGGCAGCGGATCGAGGGGACGTTGTTGATTTCGTTATCAGCCATGTGCGGAGAGTAACATAATGGGCCGCGGATTTTCACGGCTGGACACGGATCAATCTGTCATCATCCGTGCAATCCGTGGTCAATGTTTGAAATGCCTGATGCCCGTGAAAACCATCGCAAGCCCGTGCTCGTTCGCGGCCGCTATCACTTCATCGTCTCGAACTGAGCCGCCGGGTTGAATCACTGCCGTGATCCCGTGACGTGCAGCTTCGTCGATGCCGTCGCGAAACGGAAAGAACGCGTCCGAAGCCAGCACCGAGCCTGCCACGGGCAACTGCGCTCGCATCGCGCCAATCTTCACCGAATCAACGCGCGACATCTGTCCCGCGCCGACGCCGACAGTCTGGCCGTCGCGAGCGTAAACGATGGCGTTCGACTTCGTGTGCTTGCAGACAATCCATGCGAACAGCAGCGCGCGAATTTCCTCCTCGCTCGGTTTTCTTGAAGTCACCACGTTGAGTTGCTGCTGGTCGAGCTTATGATCGTCGGGCGTTTGGACGAGGACGCCGCCGCCGATCTGCTTGAACTCAACCGCTTCTGAACGTCCCGCGGAGATCATCCGAATCACGCGCAAGTTCTTTTTCGCGCGCAGGAGCTCGAGCGCCGCGGCGTCGTACCCCGGTGCAATCACGACCTCGGTAAAGATTTTCGTCACCTCCTGGGCGGTAGCAGCATCGACCGCCTGATTGAAAGAGACGATCCCGCCAAACGCCGAAACCGGATCTGTCGCCAACGCTTTTTGGTAAGCCTCGGCCGCTGTCGTTCCTAACCCGACGCCCGCCGGATTTGTGTGTTTAATGATTGCGCAAGCAGTCTGTTCGAAGTCGCAGACAAGTTGCCAGGCAGCTTCGGCATCGACGTAGTTATTGAACGACATCTCCTTGCCGGAAAGCACCGTTGCGTTCGCGATGCCGGCGCCGGTTGATGTTTGATAAAGCGCGGCTTTTTGATGAGGGTTCTCGCCGTACCTCAAGTCTGCTACCTTGTTCATGGTCCAAGTGAGACGATCGGGCAGTGGACTACTTGAAGCGGCGAGATATGAACTAACCATCAGATCGTATTGTGCAGTCTGCGCGAACGCCTTTTGCGCCAGGCCCTCTCTTGTTTCGAGAGACAACGCGCCGCCGTTCTGCTGCAACTCCTCGATCACGGCTGGATACTGCTCGGCGGAAACAAGCACCGCCACGTCACGCGAGTTCTTCGCGGCGGAGCGAATCATTGCCGGACCACCGATATCGATCTGTTCGACAGCTTCTTCACGCGTGACTCCTTCACGTTCGATCGTTTGCGCAAACGGATAAAGGTTCACGACGACGAGATCGATCGGAGCGATTTCATGTTGTGCCATTGCGGCGACATGCTCTGCATTGTCGCGAATTGCCAGTAAGCCGCCATGCACGCGCGGATGCAGCGTCTTCACGCGCCCGTCCATCATCTCCGGGAAACCCGTTATCTCGGAGATATCGCGAACGGTAATGCCTGCGTTTCGCAACGTCTTTGCAGTTCCGCCTGTGCTGATGATCTCAACATCGAAGCGCTTGAGCTCGCGCGCGAAATCAACGATGCCTGTTTTGTCGGAGACGCTTATCAACGCGCGCCGGATGTGTCGAAGCTGTTCAGTCATGAGTTAAGGAAGTTGTTTTGCGCCTGGTGGCAGATTGATCATGAACTTGTGCTCACGCGAATATCCCATTCGTCCAACGGAGTATTCGACACCGTCAGGCTTCATGCTTACAGAGAAAACATGTTTGCGATTGTCGCGCGACGATTCGGATATATAGAAACCCAAAAGGTACTGGCTTTTCAAATCCTCTTCAATCGCCTGAAAGATTGGCGTCAGATCGTTCTGCTTTGGCGCGAGCGCCGACTTTGCGTCGCCGACAAGAAAGTATTTGCCGCCAGTCTTCTCGGCGAGTTCTTTGAAGCCTTTAGCTGGCGGGCGTACGGAGAGACGTCCATCGCGTGGTTCGAACAATGGCAAGTGGATCACGTAGAACGAAACACGTTTCTCCACCGCTGAGTTGATCACACTATCGGCACTGGTCGTGCTGCGCGTGTCCAGGCCATCGCTGATCAGCACGACGATGCGACGCTCGGCGCGAACGCGTGGCAGATCGTCGAACGCTTTAAGTGACTGTGCCGCTGCGTCGAAGATGGCCGTGCGCTGATTCGGCGCCGCGTAAAAGTTGAAAGCATCACGCGCGGCTGCCGGATCTTTGGTGAAGGGAACCGCGAGCGAGGCAGTGTCGGAGAAACGAAGAACGGCGACGCTCGATCGTTCACCAAAACGCGAGAAGAGCGCGAGCGCCGCTTCCTGCTGTTGCGAAATGATCTCGCGCAAGCTGCCGGACTGGTCCAACGCAAACAACAAAGCCACGCGATCCGCGCCGCTAGAGAAATATATACCCGTGGTCACCTGTTCCTGATCTTTCAGCACCAGATCCTGCTCGGTTAGACCAGCAACTGCCTGGCCTTTCTTGTCTCGAATGCGAATGGGGAAGAGGAGAAGGTCAGTGTTGACCCGCACGACGTCGTCGTCATCGCTCGTTTGTTGCGCAAAGATGGCCGGAGCAGACAGGCAGACGAGTAGAAGAGCAAGGAAAATACCGCGCAGCATCAGCCGTTCGGCTATACGAAAAAACGACCGAAGAGCAGAATACTGAGGATAACGATGATCGTGATGACGATGATTTTGACCAGACTCACGGCTAAATCCTCGATTTTCTGGGCGAAGCAAGGCGCATTCTAGCATACGTCCGTCCCGACCGAGTGGTTCAAGAGAATTTAGCCGCGGATTTACGCGAATTAACGCAGATCAGCGTAACCTGCGTTTATCTGCGGCTAAAATTCTATTTAAATCTCAAGCTGAGGCGGCCGCTGAAAAGGCGCGGAAAGCCCACGTGAGTGCCGCTAAAAACCGATTCGAAGTTATACAAAAACAGCTCGTTGGTCAGGTTTTGAACGTCGAACTGAACGTTCATCGACACTCTTTCCTTCTGCATCAAGTCGGCGCCTACCGAGAAGTCGAGAATCGTTCGCGGACGAACCCGGCCTCGCTGAAAATCGATTTCGTTGAACAAGCGAGGATCGAAGCCTTCCGCTATAAAGTCGGACAACGTCGTGCCGGGTTCCACATCGACCGGCACACCAGAATCGTAACGTCCGCTAAAGCTCGCATACAGTCCGGAACGGCGATGGTTGTAGCTAACCTGGAATTGCGCTTCGTTGCGCTGATCATGATCATTAGCGAACTTGAAGCCATTTAAAAACAGGTCTTGCGGATCCTCACCCAAGAAAAGCCCGCCCGTGATCGGTGTGACGCCAAACGCTCGGGCATTCGCATACGAGACGAAGCTGTGAAAACCGTGTATGTCCGTCGACTCGAGCCTGACTTCTTCGCCAGTTACTCGTCCGGATGAAATGGCAATGGGAAAGATGACTCCGGTTTCGAAAAACTGATCTTTATCAGAGAAGTTTTTGATTCGCTTTTGATAGACGGTCAGGTTTAAGCGAAAGAGCTGTCCGAGCAACTGCTGTGCGCCGGCCTCGAAAGCATTCTGTTTGTCAGGAAGAATCGGGTGCACCGTAGTAATGCCCTGGAGCACAGAAATAGGCGACAGAGCGGCTGCGTCAGGCGAGCTTGCCAGCAACAAGTTCTCCGCCGGCGGAGGTTGAAAGAGCCGGTTGTAAGAGGCCCTCAAAGTCGTTTGTGTCTTCGGAATGTAGTAAGCGAGACCCAAACGTGGACTGACGGCTTGCTCACTTATCAGCAGCTTGTAGTGGTCGTACCGCACACCGAGATCCAACGTAAGATTCTTAACGACGGTAAAGCGATCCTGCAGGTACGCGCTCAACGTTCGACCAGTTTTCGATTGCGTGAAGACAAACGGATTAGCGGCGTTGAAATTGTTTACCGGGTTCGGAAAAACATTTCCTTCTTCATCCTCTAGATCAGGAAACGGAACTGTCGGATAAAAACTGAAATGCTCGTCGACTGGTGTGATTGTTACCTGGCCGCCAAACTTGATGTTGTGACTGCCGCGGGTAAGCGCGAGCGATCCGATTCCGCCGTAGTTCTGAAGTGTCCGATCCTGGTTTGCGACTACAGGAGTCGAGAGCGTATTGCTCAGCAGCTTGGAGTTGCTCTGCCGGTGGAAGAACGAGAATTGGGCCACGCTGTTAGGCGAAAAGATGTGAGTGAAGCCGATGTTCTGGGAATTGTCGCGCAACCGCTGTCGTTGATCTTGCCCAGCGATTTCCTGGTTCAGTCTATTTGGAACTTGATAATTCGTGCCGCCGAAATTCAGGGCTGCTCGCAAAGTGTTGTTAGTGTCAAACTGGTAATCGAAGCGAAGGAACCCTTTTCCAGTGCGGCCGAAGTTATGAAAGTTGTCGAGAGTCGGCGGATCGAGATACCGCTGCGATGTGCTTGCTGAGAGATTCGTTAAGAAGCCCAGCTTCTTTGTGTGCGTAGAAAAATCAACTGCAGCTTCTCCGGTCGAGAAGCTTCCACCCGAGAAGGAGATCGCTCCCTGAGTCGGCCCTTCAAGGCCGGAGCGAGTGTTGACGTTAATTACTCCAGCCAGTTTGTCGCCGAATTCGGCGGGGATGCCGCCAGTGAGAACTTCGACAGTTCGCAATGTCCGCGCGTCCAGACTCGTCGAAAAGATGGCCGACATGTTGTCCGTCACCGGCACGCCGTCCACGACGTATTGCACCTGAGATTCAGATCCGCGCGGATGCATGCGACCGTTGTCGTCCGTCACAAAGCCAGGTGTTGACGCCACGATCGATTCAATGGCGCGCGAGGGAGCTGCGCCAAGCGGTCGCTCGAGAACTGTTTGACTGATATCTGTGTCGGAAGACGTGCGGTCGGTTTCCAGGATTGCCGCGCCGCCGGTGGTTACCGTGACTGCTGCAGTTGTCTCTTCGACGGAAAGCGACAAATCCACACTGAGAGGAATCGTGGAGTGGAGATCAACCGATTCTTCAGCGGGCTGAAAACCTGTTGCTTCAACACGGACCTTGTAGGTGTTGAAAGGAACGTTGACGAGCTTGAAAGAGCCTTGCGCGTCAGTCTGAGTCGTTTGGTTGTATCCCGTCACCGGCTGTGTGACTACAACTTTGGCGTTGGGAACGAGCGCGCCGGTCGGGTCTTTCACAACACCCTGGATACTACCGATCCGGCCTTGCGAGAAAACCGCGGGCGTGAGTAAGAGAAGAATGCCGCACGCTATCGCGGTCCTGAATCTAGATATCATTGCCTAAGCCTCCTAAAAAATCGCCTTCGGGATTCGGCCACGACAACAAAGTCGTCTCCGGCTGGAGAGAGTTGTTACCTGGTCCGAAATAGATCCTTCGTCAGGTGAGATCACCAGGCGAAGTTACATGGGTGAGCGGTTTTAGTTGGCTTGGGGTGGCGCGCGGCCTGATTGTGGACTGCTATGGATCGAGCGGATCGATACGGGATCGACTCGCAGCAAGTGCGACAGGCGACTGACAGCCTCAGCGTTGGGTTTGACCGAGATGAGTGTAGCTGAGAAGTTCTGATGCAGTTGGCAGATCAGGCAGTCGCTGCATCCGGGCGTAGTGTTGAGAGTGCTGGTGCCGGAACCGGGTGCAACCAACGAAGCAGCAGCGTTGTCTGTCGCGGGTAGTACGCGCCCGTGCCTGTGAGCGGCCTCTACGGTGGTGCCGTAAAAGATAAAAAGGACCAGCGACAGTCCGAGCCAACGCTGGATGCTCGGGTTTTGAACTGTGCGAATGAACATGCTGGTCAATGTTTGATGTGTTACATTCAGGGGCTTCCGAATTGTACTTATTGCCTCAAAAGTCTTCAAGCTACAAAGAAGCACAAAAAGGACACGCTGCTTCGCTGAACATTCTGTACTTTTTGTGTCTTTTTGTAGCGGTGTTCGTCTGCTTTGGTTGCCTGTCAGCGAAAGCTGATGTGCGCACTCGAGTGAAGATTTCGATTACAAAGCCGGGAGAAATCAAGGTTGAGGCGAAGCTATCGAGCGCGGTGAACTCGTGGTCTTTCCGGAATGCTTACGCTGGAGTCGTTGGCGTCGCCGAGCGGATCAACGACTTTCACGCCGACGGTGCTGTTGTCAAAAAGATCGTTACCGGCGAGTTTCAATCAGATCTTAAATCTTCGAGAATCAGCTACACAGTCAAACTGTCAGAACCGACGGCGGCCGATGTGTCTCACTTCAGTTGGCTCGTTGGCGATCGTGGCGTTCTGATGTTGGCAGACTTACTTCCGCTTGAAATCCGTGGTCTCTCGGCGGAGTTTGTACTGCCGGCGGGATGGACGGTAGAGGCGCCCTTTGCACGCGATGCTGATGGGCAGTACGAGGTGGCAGAACCCGAAAAAGCGGTCTTTTTCGTCGGACGTTCGCTGAGCAAGGCTTCAGGCAAAGTCGAAGGAATGGATCTGGAAGTGGTGCTTAGCGGGAAGTGGCCGTTCAAAGAACGCGACGCTTTGGATCCGGCACTCAGGGTGATGAAGAAGTATCTTGCGCTGACTGGATTTCGCTTGCCGGGTAAGTCGTCGATCATGATTGCGCCGCTTCCGGTCTCGGATTACAAAGGCGGGTGGAAAGCTGAAACGAGAGGTTCGACGGTCGTTCTGCTTATCAATCCCAACACCAGCTTCAAACGCGCCAAAGGACAACTCACAATCATCTTCACACATGAGGTGCTGCATTTCTGGGTGCCAAACTCGCTGCACCTCGACGGCGACTACGACTGGTTTTACGAGGGCTTCACGTTATACACGGCGTTACGCACCGCGCTGGAGTTGAAAGCCATTGACTTCAAAGAATTCCTCAACACGCTCGGCCGTGTATACGATAGCTATCGCTCCAACGCCGGCACCCTCTCGCTGGTCGACGAATCTGAAAGACGTTGGAGCGGTTCCGGTTCCCCCGTGTATGTCAAAGGAATGCTGGTCGCGTTCCTGTACGACTTAATGATCAGACGGGAATCGGGCGGTCAAGAAACACTCGCCGATCGCTATCGCGACCTCTTTAGGGGTCACGTCGCTGACGGCGCAAACGGAAATGAAGTTATAATCTCCGTGCTGAGTTCGCCTCCGGCTGTCAGGCACTTCACGAAGTCGTACGTTGAAAGCAGTGCGCAGTTGGAACTCGAGCGAATTCTCCCGGCGTATGGGTTGTCTCTGGAGGCGACCGGCAACGGTTCTCAGCTACGAGTCAGTCGTGAACTGAACGAAGAGCAGAAGCGATTACTCGCGGCGCTCGGCTATCGCAATTGACGCCCTTTTTAAGGAACACGAATGAGATTTAGCAAGACCATAGTCGTTTTCGTAGCGCTTTTGCTGTCGGTTGGTTGTCAAACACTGGCGAAGCGAAACAGCACCGGCGTTATCGTCGCTCGACGGGCGCAGATTCGCAGTTCGACCGCGGTCGTTGCCGCAGACTTGCTACAGGTCAACCGCGGTGACGTGATCGACATACTCGAATCTACGGACGTGAGCGACCCGAGTGATAACTCGCGAAAGGAACGATGGCTGCGAGTTAAAGCGCGCGACGAGGATGGCACTGAGGGTTGGATCGAGTCGCGCAACGTGATGCCGGAAGACGTTCTCGAAGAGTCGAAGAAGTTAGCTGACGAAGACAAGGATGTTCCCGCGCAGGCGACAGGACAACTGCGAGCGAGCTCTAATCTTCGACTCACTCCGGATCGAAGTGGCAACGAGAACATCATGATGCGACTCGACAGCGGATCGAGTTTCGACATCATCGCGTGGAAGCGTGTGCCGAAGCCGAAATCGTCGGAGAGTATCGAGACGGACGTTGCTCCGAAGGCGGGCAGTGCGCAGCAGGGTAGTTCAAGCTCGCGACGACAAGGAGAGGAGGCCGAACCTGAAGAACCGAACGAGCTCTGGTACAGAGTGAGACTCTCGGCATCAGCTTCGCCTGCTCCGGCTGGTTGGATTTACGGAAAGCAAGTTGAACTCGCAGTGCCGAGCGACATTATTTTTTATCGCACTGGTCGCGAGTTTGTTGCGTGGCAGCGTCTCGACGGCGAGAGTAAAGATAAGACCGACAAGGACGCAGGCCGCGAAGGTAAACCCGGAAGCTGGTTAATACTCGAGAAGAGCAGCTCAAACCAACCGCATACACTTGACGAGCCGGATTTCGATCGCGTGTACGTGCTTGGCTATGACAAACGCAACCAGGAGCACTACACTGCTTATCGCAGTCCGGATCTGAAAGGATACTTGCCTGCGAAGATCGAAGGGCAGGGCGACAGCAAGAGCTTTACGGTGCGTGTTCAGGAAGAAGCCGGCGGCCCGTTGAAAGAGGTTCGCTACACGCTTTACAAGGACGCGCGCGGCGTGTTGAAAGTTACTGCACCGAATATTCCGCAAGGCAGACGGCGGAGATAGTAATTTCTGTAATGTCACATCCAGTCGTTATCGGTGTTGGTGGATTCACTTCCAACGTTGGCAAGACAACCCTCCTGTGTGAGTTGCTCAAAGCATTTCCAGGCTGGGAAGCGATTAAGACAACTCGCGGTCACTATCGTTCGTGCGGCAAAGATCCAAAAGCATGTTGTGTCAGTCATCTTTTATCTGAAGAGCCTCTGGTCCGCTCCGGTCGAGATGAAACTTACACCTTCGGCAAGGACACGGCGCGATATTGGGACGCCGGTGCTGCGAACGTTCACTGGTTGATCGCAACTGACAACCAAATTGAAAAAGGAATCAAACAGGCTATTGCAAAAGTTAAGTCGCGCGGTGTGTTTGTCGAAGGCAACAGCTTTTCTGAATTTGTTCACACAGATCATTTTGTGATGGTGCGGCTCGCGAGTGACGACAAGATCAAGAGCTCTGCACGTCGCGCATTGATTAAGGCAACAGCCCTCTATGTGTCGGATGGTGATAGGGCGGCGTTCACATCGAGTGATACTATTCGCTCCTTCGCTCCGTCAGATTTGCCGGCGCTAATCAACTCACTGCAAAGCGAACTCAAATGAAGGAATCGCTTGATACGCTTCTGAAAGAGTGTGAGTCGTTGCACGGCCACATGTGTGCGGGACAACTCCTCGGCACGCGCATGGCGCTGCTGGGTTGTCGGGAAATCGGCATCGAGGATCCTCGCGGCGCCGATCGGAAGAAGCTGATCGTGTGGGTTGAGATCGACCGTTGCATGACGGACGCGATTAGCGCAGTCACTGGTGTGCGTCTGGGAAAACGAAGTTTGAAGTACGTTGACTATGGCAAAGTGGCGGCGACGTTCCTGAACACTGAACTCAAACGCGCGGTGCGGATCGTGGCGTTGGAGAGTTCTAGAGCGCTTGCTGACGAACGCTTTTCAGAAATCGCGAATAAGCGCCAGCGTCAGTTTCGGGCGTACACGGAAGCGACGGACGATGAGTTGTTCAAAACAGAATTGGTGAGTGTTGAATTAAAAGATTTAGACGCTCCCGGCAGCCCGCGGTCTCGCGTAATCTGCTCAGTGTGCGGAGAAGGTGTGAACGATGGCAGGGAAGTAGTCGTCGCCGACGGCACTTTTTGCAGGGGCTGCCACGGCGGAACTTACTATTCAAAATTAGACAACCCTACGGCTTAAGAGACATCTAATTCTCGCTTTTGAAAAGACGTGGCCTCACTCAAGCAAGAAAAAATTTTGGAGTGAGTGAGACAACTTGAGGGGTTGATAAGCATCTAATCCCTCGCCTTTGAAAACGTGGGCCTCACGCAAGAATAAAAAATCTCCTGTGCGGCGCCACGAGGTATTGACAAGTTGGTTTTTGTCCCTATAATGCCCATTCCTCTTTTGGAAGAGGCATCAAGGGGTTTGAGAAACGGGAATTTGTGGTGACCTTCAGTGTCGCTTGTCCTCGGAGCATTGCGAGGATATTGCGGCGCTTTTTATTCTCCCGATATATCGAAAGAATATACCGGGATGGGTTGACAGAGTGAAGGTCGTTGGTTAATATCCCCGTTTGCTTGGGGCGAGTTAGAATCGTCTGTAAGGCAATCCAAATACAATTTGGACTCGATCTTTGAAAACTAGATAGAGCGTGTCCGTTTCAAGACCTTTGAGAGTCAACACGCGAACGA
>JBKPPH010000332.1:0-4592 GCA_046733535.1 Acidobacteriota bacterium | reverse complement strand
CCACCGGAAAGCTCCGACGGCTTGTGCTCGAGGCGATCGCCAAGACCGACGCGCGCCAGCAGTTCGCTCGAACGCGCGCGTCGCTGCTGCCCGCGCAAACCTCCGAACGCAAGCGCCAGGGAGACGTTCTCGCGCGCAGTCATCGTGGGAATGAGATTGAAGTTTTGAAAGATCATGCCGACGGAAAAACGCCGGTAACGCGCCATCTCTTTTTTGCTGAACGGCCCCAACGGGCGTGAAGCAAAAAACACTTCGCCCCTGGTCGGGTGATCGAGGCCGCCGAGCATGTTCAGCAAAGTCGATTTACCGGAGCCGGATGTCCCCTGAATCGCGACAAACTCGCCCTCGCCGATCTCGAGCGAGACGTTGTCGAGAGCAGTAACGCTGTTACTGCCCATCTGGTAAATCTTGGAAACTTCCTGAGCTGCGAGGAGGGCGGGCGTCAATGCCGACTTACCCTCCATAACTCGAATCGTTCGTTCTCAAAACCTTTGAGCGACATATCAAATTCCACAGCCGACAACTCCTGCGACTGGATCAACTCTCGCACTCTCGCATCTTCGTAAACCGATCGTGAGATTATCACGTCGGACCCGGACGACAGGCCCTCGAGCCGCGCGGCCATGTTTACTGTCGAACCGAAATAGTCAAGTCGATCATTCAGCGTCACGGCGATGCATGGACCAGTATTCAATCCCGCTTTGAGTTGCAGGGGAAGGCTGCCGTCAACAGGCGAGGCGAGCGCTTCCTGCACTTCGAGCATTGCGAGCAGGCCGTCGGCAGCAGATCGGAAGACAGCCATCACGGCGTCGCCGATCGTCTTCACGATAGCGCCATCGTGCTCCGCGATCGCTTTTCTCACGACGTCAAAATGGCTCATGACGCGACCAAACGCCGTCGCGTCTCCGATCTCACGATAAAGCTGTGTCGAGTGACGCAGATCGGTGAAGAGCACGGTCAGTGTTCCGACTGAAATCTGTTCGCCGGGACGCAATGCTTCGCTCGCAAACAGATCGCGGAACATTTGCAGCGCCGTCACTTCGGCCGCTGTTGTAGCCTGATCGCTCCACTCCATTCGCTCGAGAATGAGAAGCTGTTCGGCGTCCGTTTCATTCTTCAGCGCGAGTGAAAACTTCTCGCTGACTTGCAAAGGCTCGCGATTCCAACCGTTGTTCGAAAGCGTCACCTGCGCCGAGCTCTCACCCTCGGGAGACACCGTAAGATCCTGAGAACCTCGCAACTCGAGCGCGCGCATTCGATAGCTGCCTGGCTCGAGCGGCAGAGTCAGCTCTCGTTTAGCTCCGGCAGGAAGAAGTTGCTGTGCGACAACGTGAGGTGTCCAATGTGGACTGCCCACGCAATAAGAAGGAACGCTGACGCGCCTGACGGCGGGATTTGGAAGAAAGGTCAACTCGACGTAACGATCGAAGTTAATCGTGAAATCGATCTTGCATGTATCGCAGTGCACGTCAGTCTGGATGTCTTGCAGCGAGCGCCCGCTCTCCTGCGGCCCGCGACATAACGGGCAAAGTAGGTCCCACTGAAAGTCGAGCAGACCGATTCGCGTCGCGCGCAAACAGACCTCCAACACGACGCGTCTCGGCTCCTGCCAATCGTCCGCGAGCTTGTAAGCGCGGATGCGGGAGACGGCCAGATCGTCGCCGTGTTCGAGAAAGTCGGCCAGCCGTTCGGCAATCGCGATCTTTCGTTCCGGCGACTCCGTGCTTTCAAGATCCGCGATCAACTTTTGCTTGAGTGATGAGAGACGCGAGAGGTCAAACGAAGATTGCGAAGTATTGGGTTCAGAGGTTTCGATGGCCGCTCCATGGAAGGCGGCTTCGTCATATTTTTTAATCGAGTCGCGAAACCTGCGTGCCACGACGAGGCTGAGTTGCACCGGTATCGCCACCGCGCCCGGAAGGTTGCGCGGAGTGGACCACACCTCATAAATCAAATGCGTGCCGCCCTCGGATTTCGGCGTCAACTGCGCCAGCATTCGCAAACGCGCCATCGGTCCTTTGTTGTAAACGCGTTCGACGCCGAAACGAAAAGGCTTGACCCATTCGAACGGTTGCTCCTCCCATTCGATAGGCAAGCCATACATCGAGAGCCGCACTTTGCGCCGCGCGTTGCGCAGTGGTTTGTTCGGCGAGTCTACTTCGATACTCGGCACGCCAGTGTCGCGATTGAATCTGTTGGTGTCGGCGATAAAAGGCCAAAGCCTTTCCGGGCTCGACTTGAGATCAAACTCCCAACGTTTGTGATACTCGCGGAGAGGCATGTAAGCATTGCCAATGGCCGATTTCCAATTGCCAATTGTTTTTACTTAAACGCCAGCGACAAAATCGGCAGTCGGCAATTGGCAATCGGCAATGTTTAGACTTCCTTGTACTCCGAATCGACGTCTTCATGCGACAGCGCGACTCGATAGTTCTTCGACTGGAGCTGTTTCGTAATCAGCAAATCATCTTTGGTCTTGAGGAGATCCGCGCGACTGTAAACAGACAGCTCAAAATTGTAACCGTGAGTGATGGCGTCTTTCGGGCAGGCCTCAACACAATAACCGCAGAAGATGCAACGACCATAATCGATGTTGTAAACGGCCGCGTAGCGTTCGTCGACGCCGGTGCGTTCTTCGGGCGGACGCGGATCGTCGGCAGCGACGATGTAAATACATTCGGAAGGACACGCAGCAGCGCAGAGATAACAGGCGACGCACTTCTCGCGCCCGAGCTCGTCGACGTGCAGGAGGTGCTGCCCGCGATAACGCGGCTGCATCGTCACCGGCTCGTCCGGATATTGCACCGTCCACTTGCGCTTGGGAATGTAGGACAACGTCACACCCATTCCCTGGATGATTGCTTTCGTTGATTCAATTACGTCAGTGATGATCGACATTTTTACTCTCTTGCGGTCACTTGCGATCCGGTCGCTTGCCACCTGCCGTCGCGCCAGACAAACTTATCCGTAAAAACAAAGCCCAGCTCCTGATCTTTTGTTTGATAAGTGATCTTTCCGGTCAGCGTGGCTCGATCTCCGGTCAGCGTCACTTTCAGATCGTTAAACTCCCATTTTTCAACGTTAGTATCGCGTTCAATCGTGCGAATGTAATCCGCTTTGGTTTGCAGTCCTGCACCTTCACTCGTTGGGCCAACATAATCATCAGCGAGAATTCGCTGCAACGCCTTCTTGTCGGCGTTCAGGTTCGCGACTGTCCAATCGTGCTCGAGATCGGTGAGTTGGGCCAACACCAGTTCGCGATCTGTCGGCGCCGGAGCGGCAGCAGTTTCGTTTGCATTGGCATTCGTGTTTGCCGGCGGCTCGGCGACGTTCGCATTTTCCGGTGACGTGTTGGTGTTCGGAATCTCGCGTTGCTGCTTCTGCGCTGCTTCGTGTTGTTGGTTCCTGGCAGAACGCAGTAGCCGTGGCGCCAGGATGGCGGCGGCGATAGAGATGGCAACGATGCCAAGGATGAAAGCGCCGGCGATGCCCAGCACCCACGGCCAAACGCGTCGTCGCGGACGGCCAGGGTCAGTGCCCGGAGGAACATACGGACCCGGCGGTTGATAAGCCACCGCGTTCCAATTGTCGTCAGTGGTGCGCGGGGAAACGACGGTCGTCTCATCCTCGTAGTTGATCGGCGTCAGCGGTGTGCCGTCCTCAATACAAAAGCTGAGGTTCGGATCCGTGTAAGTCCGATTACAGGTAGAACAGCGCTTCATCGTAAGATGAATTCTACCCACTGCCGACAAAATTACCTAAAGGCCAGCGACGCAAGAAACCAGATAAGAAACAAGAGATAGAACGCCAGATTTAGCGACCCTAAGATCATTCCAGCCACGGCATACGACCTTCCGCCAACCTGATCGGGCGACTTTTTGTTCTGGGATATGGCCATCCATCCGAGAATGAGGGCAAGCAGACCTGGAACCGGACCGAAGCACCAGCCAGTTACGACTCCGAAAATCCCGGCAATCATCGACGCAAGGCCTAACGCCTGGCTGGGTGGTTTAGCAGGATTAGCATGAAATGGCGGTGGCGGTGGCTGCCACGGACCCGGACTCATCGGCGGTCGCTCGTCGGGCGCGATCCAACCCCCGGGCAAAGGTGGTTCGCGTGGAAGCCACTGGGTTTCCTGTTCCGATGCGATGTCGACTTTTGGTTCGCGAATCTTCGGATCCCAGTTAGGGTCCTTCGCGGGCGTCAGATCTTCGATCAGCGGAGTGCCGTCATCCGAACAGAAGGCCAGCCACTCTTCGCTGTATTGCCTCTTGCACTGCGGGCAGTACTTCATCCCGAATTCCTGTTGCTAAACCAGTTCGAGCCGGCTGAAGAAGTATGAGATTTCAATTGCTGCGTTTTCGTCTGAATCAGAACCGTGGACTGCGTTCTCACCGACGGAGCCGCCAAATCTTTTTCGCAGCGTGCCTTCGTCAGCCTTAGCCGGATCAGTCGCGCCCATTAAATCGCGCCACGCTTTCACCGCGCCTTCTTTCTCGAGCGCCATGACGACACACGGCGCGCTCGACATGAATTCTGTCAGCCCCGCGAAGAAGGGCCGCTCGCGATGCACGGCGTAGAAGCCTTCCGCT
>JBKPPH010000331.1:0-7602 GCA_046733535.1 Acidobacteriota bacterium | reverse complement strand
CGATCGCAACGGCAGTCACAGGGAATAACAACGGCGTGCGGGGTGATCGAAGCTTCAGCTTTGTGGCTGTTGGCGAGAGCAGCAACGCCGGAACGCCAACGGATGTGATGCCTGTTCGGTGGGGCGTAATCAATGCGGATGGATTCCCCGTTAGTCAAAGCGGTGGATTCACGGTGCAACAAGTAAAGGACACGCCGGGGCATTATGAGTTCACCTTTACCGGGTTCACTGATGTACCGGCTATCGTCGCAACGCAGACGAATTCCGGCAATCTCACCGAGGCCAGCACGGACGGCATCGTAGTCCCGTTCCTCACTCGTAACTCGGCGACTCTAATCACCGGGAATAACAAGAGCACGCCTGAGTACCGGAGTTTCAGCTTTATCGCAGTCGGTCTCGGCGCTCCAAACAGTCCCGAGATTAGTGACGTTCCATTGGGCCCAAACAATATCTTGTGGGGCTCTATTAACAAGGATGGGAGAACCGCCGGTGGCAGCGGCGGATTTTTTGTTACCAAGCAAGATCGCGGAACGTATGTAATCACTTTCCCCGCGTTCGCCAAACCTCCGGCGATTGTTGGATCACAGACGAGGATGGGCCAGGCGACTGAGGATAACAGAGACGGAGTAGTGTTTCCGTGGGTGAACACTAGTTACGCTATAGCCGTCACAGGCAATGCGAACGGCGATCACGAGGACCGCAGCTTCAGCTTTATTGCCATCGGACAGCCGGCCTAATCAACCGCGCTAGTGGTCCAGCCACAAAAGACACAAAAGGCGCAGAAGAATTCATGCTGATTTCTGTGCCTTTTGTGCTTTCGACAGAGGAGTTTTCTTCGACTTGAATTAGTGACAGCGAACGGGGCCGAGTGAGAAAGTCTAAAAAACTCACAGATCGAGGTTCACAATGGATGATTAAAATTTCAATTCGTTTTGAAATTATCTAGTGAGGCCCACATGGCTACCATTAATCACTTGATAGTTAACGTCAATGATATAGCCTCGAGCATGGATTTTTATGTCAACGTGTTGGGCTTTGAAATGAGGAATTCGAACTTACGATTGAACTAACTCTGGAATCACCTGTCAGGTAATCCACTTCGCGCAGCGAGCTCAGCGCGGACGTTTGAAACGATCTCATCTGCCATCTTGCGTCTGATGTTCTCAGACACACTTGTGCCCGGCCACTTACGAACGACGGTACCTGTTTGGTCTATGAGGATGTGGGACGGAAGGACCATTGAATACAGCTCGTCGGCGGACTCGGCCTCGCTCTGTTCCCACAAATAAGATGTTGCGTCAGAAGCCAGCGAGCGAGTGTATTTGAAGAAATCGGCAGGTGGAACTGACGATGTGGCTGAAACAAGGTAGTAGTGCACTCTCATTTCTTTCATTGAGTTGTGCACGATTCTGAGTTGATCCGAGGCAGCGGTGGTCGCACCACAGTCAGGATCAACCAACACAAGCATCGATAATCCATCACCGATGGCGGAAGAGAGGCTAACGTCACTCTCATCTTTGAAGTGGCTTAGATCAATGCGTTCACCGATGGCGGGACCGACCCACGACTCATTCGCGTCTTCAGGATGATTGAATTCACGAGTGACCCCAGGCGCATTCAGGAATAAGTCTCTTTTAGCAAGAATGTAAGAGGCGACAAAGGCAAGGAGCGCGACCGCTATCACGCGTATGAGAAATTGTGAGGCAGCATATTTCATTGTAAACCTCCTGAAGAACAGCTAAGGCGTCATTTGCGCCGCAACCTTTTGAGTGCGCTTGTCAGGACGTCCTAGTTCCAGAGAAGTTTTGAGCAAACCAAGACGTGTGCGAGCGCGAATCGACGAGTCCTGAATAGAAGATGTCAACTCTTTGACTGTAATAACGTCTGCCTGAATCAAGGCTGGTGGCAAGTCGACGGGTGAGAGCCGCGCTTCTTGTGTGAGATTCTCAGTTTTTGTTGTCCGGTTCACCGTCTGGACAAACTCGCGGAAGACCTCCGGTGCTTCGGACGGTTTAAACTTCGCATAGCGCCGCAGCAGCGACAAGTACCAGTCAAGCACATTTGATCCTTCACTTCTGAGCAATCCCTTTCGGCTTGCGTCAAGAAGCTCGAGTGCTCCGGCCGCGTCGCCGTAATTCGCGAGTTCTTCAGCGACTGCGATTTGAACAAAAGCGCGCAGGGCAGCAGGGGTTGCGGCGATAACTTTGGTCATGCCGTGACGATCGCCTTGTTTCAACTTCGCGATAGCGGCCGACGAGGCAAAATCCCATCTCCAATTTTCCCAAACGTCGTTGATCTCTTTTCGCTCGTCGTCGGTAAAGTCATCGAGAATGCTGAGCGCCCTCGCAAAATTATTTTCTTGAGCAGCCAGATACGCCGCACGCGAAAGGTAATCAACTCTCTCGCCCGTGTTGATTGTTTTGGCCGCCATCTCAAGCAAATCGTCGACGGTTTTTTCCGGACGATCGGTTGAAGTGCTTTTCCCGAGTTGGGTTTTCTGGCAGCGAATCAAACCACTGCGAATAGTGCTTGCTGCTTCAGGCACAAGCTGATCGAACTGCTCGAGCAACGGAGACACAACTGAGGCAAGTGAACATCCGCGATTTGCGCTCGAAGCATTACGTAAACTTCCAACGAACTCTCTCGAGATTGCTATTAGCACTTGCTTGCGAAGTTGTTCCGAAGGGGCTGGACCGTTGAACGCGACGAGAGTTAGTGAAGCCAGTAAGTCGAGGTCAGGCTTTGATAAGGCTTCAACAAACAAACGATCACCCAGCGTTTTGTCACGTGCGCGCAATCGCGAGAGTAGAGACGGAAACTGTAATGACTTTCCAACGCGAAGTGATTCTGAGCCTAAACCGGCAGCACGTCCCGGATCAGTGTCGACAAGGTGCAATCCTGCCTGGACGAGGGCGGTTGCGTTCTCACCACCGTCAATTGCGGTTTTTACCTCATTCGACGTGAGTAGAAACACGATTCGATTTGTTGAACTTTGGTCGAGTGGAGCGACGATAGACAGTAGACTCCTCAGTGTCGCGAAACGATTTTGACGATCTTCTGTCGGTTCGAAGCCGGAAGGTATTTCAGCTTCGTCGATAGCTTTTCTCAACCACGGGATTGCAGTCGGACGATCGTATTGCCACCACGCAGCCGCCAGACGCGCGCGCAGCAGGATTTGGTCCAGTCGCGAGAGTTTTGTAGTCTCTTTGAGAATGTCGTCAGTAATCAATCTGGCCTGAAGCAACCAAAAGTCTTCGGGCTTTGATTGTTCCTGGACCACTTGTGCGACGCTCAGCTGCGGAACCGAGATCAGGCAGCAGAAGAAAAACGCCGGCCACAGGCGACTAGTAGGATGTTTCATCGGCCACGCTTTCGGTCAAGTCGGAGACATCTATCTGCAACTCTCACACGTTTGTAGAGGAGGGCAGTCTCTTCCTCTACTAAAGGCACACGTGTAAGTGCAGTCAACACATTTTTTCTGACATCCGACCAGCGTGCAGTTGGGAGGAATGATGGGACAGTACCATCCATTTGCTGGACACGTTCCCTGCGCAAATATGGTCTGAGTGAGCGCAAAAGTTGCCAGCGCCACCAGTACGAGAATAAGCCGTCTTACGAACACTGATTTGTCCTCCTTTCGGAGTTGAGGTTGACAAAGAAAGGGCGATTACGAGCGGACGCTACTTTAAAAAGGAGACGCTGTCAACACGGATGCCTACATAACTTCAGCTTTTGTGTGTTGTGGAATTTTGCCCGGCAGTTTTTTTGATTACAGTATTTCCCGAGCGAGCTATCTGCGCTTTAAGTCGCTCGCGTTCCGAACCAAAGGCCGTGCATCAAGTATGTTAATGAACATGCAACGTGAGTCTCTTTGCGCTAAGACATCCGGGTCTTGCTTGCGGTACAACTTTTTACAATCTAATTACAGCGTGTGGAGACTTGGCCGTTTTAGGAGTCTAGGCTCTGAGTGATGGAAATTCACTCATCCGAAGGGAAGAAAATGCTGCCTACAATCAATGCTCCTAACGCGAATGCAGAACGTCCTATCTCATCTCTCTTTAAACGATTCAGCGGCCGAGTCGCAACACTTCTCCTGATCTGTCTTCTCCTCCACATCCCTCACGCGACGTCCGTTGCTCAAGACGCGACGCCGAAACCCACTCCCGCCGCCGCGCAATCAGACGCTCAGAAGGCGTTCGAAAAAATGAAAACCCTGGCGGGATCGTGGCAAGGCACGGTCATGGGCATGTCGATCAGCATCACGATTGGCGTTGCATCCAGTGGCAACGCCGTGATGCATGAGGCGACTGCAGGTGGAGGGCGCCCGCCGGACCATGAGATCACGATGTTTTATCTCGACGGGGATCGTTTACTTGCGACGCATTATTGCGACGCTGGAAATCGCGCTCGCCTGGAGGGGAAGATGTCGCCGGATGGAAAGACGGTCGAGTTCACCTTTCTCGACGTCGCCGGGAGCACGAAGGGAGGACTCGTGAAGCGGCTGGCGTTCACCATGACTGACGCAGACCATCATGTCATTGAACTGACTTTCATCATGCCAAACGGTAAGCCGGTCGAGGTGCGCGGCGAGTTTCAGCGGACAAGTCCAGCCTAAAACAAGTGCAGGACTCCGTTCCTGCTATTTATCCATCGCTCCTTGAGGTTCAAACATCCTCTACGTCAGGAAAATGTGGCCTGACGTTATTGTGTCTTCACGTCTTTCTTGGTTAAGATTTGAGCGCCGGAAGTTTTCATAACCCTCAAGGAGCTAAACTTTCAAATGACCTACGTCGTGGCTGAACCGTGCGTTAACTGTCGTTACACTGACTGCGCGCTTGTTTGTCCCGTTGACGCCTTTCATCTCGATGACGACATGCTCGTCATCAACCCAGAGACGTGTATCGATTGCGACGCCTGTGTTCCCGAGTGTCCGGTCGAGGCGATCTTCGCCGAGAGTAGCGTGCCGCCGGAGTGGACCAGCTTCACGCCTCTGAATGCCGAGCGAGCTCTTAGCGGATTGCCGACGATCAGCGCCCGGCTCGATCCCCTTTGCGAATAGGCACGCTGTAATGAGAAAACGCACGCGGTGGCTGCTCGGCGGTATGGCTATTGGCGCAGGAGCCATCGGCGCTGTTAGTGCTTATTGGAAGAGAAAGAACGTGCAGACTGAAAAGAGAGTTGGAGATGTTTGGGCGCGACCCGGAATGCCGGTAACGTTCAGAGCTGAGCTGATGCCCGGACGCGACCGGCGCGAGCGCACGTTTATCGTCAAAGAACTACTCTCGAGTGGGCGAGTCTCGCTGCAAGATGCGGACGGCGAACACGCGGAGAAGGAGTTTGAGCCAGTACAGTTCGATCGGCCTGCGGCTGATTAGACGTTTGCGCCGGCAATTCCGCAAGGCGATGAATTTTCCATTGGTCATCTCACGTTTCGGATTTGTCATGTCTCAGGTCAAATGACATTATGGCCAATGTTGAGGTTCCTCAACGGATTTACCACTCGTAAACCCTGCCCGGCTCCATCACGCTTAATTTCGGAATATTCAACGCGTTGAGTTGTTCGATGATCTCGTCGCGATACGTGGGTTTGAGATGGACGGCCATGATGTCCAGGCCGTTGTGGTTGAGTTTCTTCAACTCCTGGCCCAGCGATGCCGGCGTGAAGTGGCGAGAGACGTTGGCCAGCTTGGCCATGCGATCCGGGAACGACGCCTCAATCAGTAACGCGTCGAGGCCCTTCATTTCGTTCACGATCTTCCAGAAGTCTTCTGTCTCGGCAGTATCAGAACTAAAGGCGACGCTTCGTGCGCCGTCCGAGACTACCAAACCAATCGTAGGCACAATGTGGTTCACCGGCACTGCGATCACGTTCAGATGGGCCACCTTGAATGGCGTACCGAGAGGGATCGGAACGTACTCCATCACTGGTCCATAGTTGTTCTTCAAATCAGAAAAGCGCGGATAGACGTTCCAGTTGAAAACATCGCGTTCGAGCAGTTCGATCACTTCCGGGGTTGCGTAAACACGCATCGGCTCTTTCAAAGTCGGATAAAGATCGTCAATGAATATGGGCAGGCTGGCGATATGGTCCATGTGAGGATGAGTGACGATGATGTCTCTAACTGTCACGCGTTGCTCGTTGCTCAAAGCAATCGCGATACTGCCGGCATCAACTGCCACGCAGTCGTCGATTAGAAAACAGGTCAAACGTTGGTCCAGGGTCGCCACGCCCTGGGCGTCAAACGTGCTGGGTAGAAGTTGGATTCTCACGAGCTTTCAGCTCTGATGAAATGGCCTTGCGCAACGCGAGCCAGTATAAGCCAGAAACGAGACCAGCAGCGAGCACTAAAAAGTTAACCTCGCCGGAGTTCACTAATCAATCTCTGTAGCGCATCCAGATACGCAGCTTCCTGCGCCAGCACGTCAGGGCTTGCTGAATGCACACCCCTGGCAACACGACTGCGATGAAACGCCAGTTCACTTGCAAGTTGATTGAAACGCATGCGGGCGCGCCAACCCTTCACACCGGTCTTCGAAAGCGCACTGAACGACGAGCCCATGCGACCGATGATCGAGCCCAGTTGTTTGTATTCCTCCTGATTCAACAAGCCGCGCTCGAGATCGATGATGAGAAACTGCCGCACCACTTGTCCTTCGCGCCGCAAAGCGAGTGAGATGACGACGAGCATGATAATGAATGCGGGGACCATCACGATGATGTACGTGAGTATGAAAACACCGCCACCGCCAAACACCGCCGAACCGTTCCAGATGCTGTGCATGAAGATCGCCATCAAGAGGCCGACGATCGGAGTCAGGAATTTGATGGCGATATTGCCTGACTGTCTCGCGAGACCCAGCCCGATTCCGGTAAGACTCGTGAAGAGTGGATGAGAGAACGGCGCAAAGAAGCCGCGAATGATTACAGTCACGGTCAACGCGCCGCCACCGCCCATTGAAGCAGCTTTCCCGTAGTAAAGAATGTTTTCAGTCATCGCGAAACCGAGAGCCGCCATCGACGCGTAAACGATGCCGTCGACGACGCCGTCGAATTCGTCCTTCTTCCAGAAGAAGAAGATGAAGAGGATGAGGGCCTTCCCCGTTTCCTCGACGACGGGCGCGGAGATGACGGCCGCGAACGCCTCACCGGCTTTGGCGTCGGCGAGTGCGCTGACGATGCCGCCGCTGGTTGTGTTCAAAAGGAACGCGAAGAAAGTGGCGATCAGAGCGCCCCAGAAGAAAGCGGTGGCCAGCATCCACAGTGGCTCAGCTTCGTAGCGATCGATCCACAGGACGAGCACGACGTAAAGCGGAACGGGAATCGTAGCTGCCACCAAACCGAGGAGAAGCGCGACAGGTCCAGTCTCGATGCCGATCACCAGCAGCACCAGCAGTCCCAACACGAGGGCGACGAGACCCGCAACGATCGCCAGCGCCACGCGAATCGCGCTGATCTGTGGTGGCGTACGAAAGACGATTGTCGGTGCTTGATTTGGAAAAAACGGCTCTGGAGTGCTCATAAAAATTACGGCAGTATAGCCGCAAAGAGGCACAAAAGGCCCAGGCTGTAATAAAATAAACGGGCGCAGGTTTTGGCTCGGC
>JBKPPH010000330.1:0-19169 GCA_046733535.1 Acidobacteriota bacterium | reverse complement strand
GTTCTTTGTCGCCAATGACGTCATCTTCAAAGAGGGACTGGCCGGCGGCACGCTGTCAGAGTCGTGGTCGCTGCTGAATCTCGAGCAAACAAATCCCAAACTCGAATACGCCGGCCTGAAAAAGATTGACGGGAAAGAGCTGCATGCACTCAAGTACAGCCCGCGCAAGAGCGGCTCGGATATGAAGATCGTTCTCTTTTTTGAGCCGGAAACTTTTCGGCACGTGCGCACCGAGTACACGAGAGTGATCTACGCAACTGAGCAGCGCAGAATTCCCGGCGGCGGCGGTACCCTGCCGTCAGCCACTAATCAACAGGCGTCCAGCGCGCGTTTCGAAGCTTACGAAGAGTTTTCTGATTTCAAAGAGGAAGCGGGGTTGAACTTACCGCACACTTACAACTTTCATCTCTCGATTCAATCAGAAGTCAGGCCCGCGCGGGTTGATTGGGTTTTCAACTTATCAGGCTTCGCTTTTGACGCTCCGCTCGATCCTACAGAATTAAAAGTTGATCGGCTTTTTTGATGTCAACGTGGTCAGCTAGTCAACTCCCTCTCGCACCTCTCGGCGCCGGCGATCTAATCGACCGCGCAGTCAGACTGTACCGGCGTCACCTGTTCGTGCTGATCAGGACAGCAGCGCCGCCGGTGATCATCGTTGCAGCCGGCTGGATACTGTTTTCAATCAGCATGAAACGAGTGTTCGCCACTTCCGACAACGATGATCTCTTTGTCTACGGATTGTTGTGGGCGTTGTCATTCGTGATCATGCTGGGCGGCTACCTGCTCACTGTCGTAGTCATGGGTGGCGCGACGCGCACGCTTGTGGCCCATCTGCTGCGCAATGATGCCGTGACTGCCAGTGCCACTTACCGCGCAGTACGATCCCGCTTTTGGGGACTACTCATGGCTTCGTTGATTGTTCTCGCCTGGATTCTCGCTTCTTCGGTCGCGGCGTTTGTCGGGTGGGAAATGGCCATCTTCATCTTCATCCTCGGTTCGATGGCGCTCGCGAGTTTCGCCCCGCTTTGGCTGTCCGGGATCGTCATCGGGATTGGATTTGTAGTCGCGTCGGCCTTAGCGCTCTGGGTTTTCTTCTTCATCGTGGGACGAGTGGCGTATGTGCCGCAGGTGATGCTGGTCGAAGGCAAAGGAGTTTTCGACGCGCTTTCGCGTAGCTTTTCTTTGGCGCGAGGCAATGTGCGACGTCTGATGGCCATGACTCTCTTTACGACTTTCGCCACCAACTCCGCGCTGATGATTCTATTGATTCCACTCGGCTGGTACGGCTATCTCAGCGGAGTTGATCCACTAAACTCTGCTCAGTGGCCCGCGTGGTATGCGATTGCTTACAGCGTGCTTGGTCCGTTGAGTTCAATACTGCTGACGCCGGTCTGGATGCTCGGACTGTCGCTGCTGTATGTCGACGAGCGAGTCAGGCACGAAGGTTACGACATTGAGTTGATGGCGGCACGGCAACTCGGTGAGCTCCCGGACATCAACGTCACGTCGCCGTTGGGAACTGCGCTTCACTCGGAGCGTAAACAACCACCTCCAGCGCCCAGAGCGTCAGGTAGTGTTTTGAATCTCGGCTAAACTTCGTTGATGTCTCAGATTTCGATCAACCGATCTCGTCTGTTCGTACTCGCTGCACTGCTGTTTCTGTTTCCTGCGAGTGCGTTTGCGATTCCGATTGCTGATTACCACCAGAACCTGAAGAAGGCCGTCACCGCGCTCGACACACTGACTCAAAGCGATGAGGAAGAGGACCCGAACGACTACGAGAAGCGTTTCAATCAAACTATCGAAGGTGTCAAGGCCGCATTGCCTGAGCATGAGACGATCGAATCGCCGGACGGAGCTTATGAGGTCGACAACTCCTGGCTGTACCGCGATCTGAAGCAGCTTACGGAGGGGATCGATCGGCCAGAAAAGTTGAAACAACTGCTCGAAAGTCTTCAAGCAGTTGAAGCGCGTGTCGCCGAACGCCAGAACGCGCCGCCACCAGCCGAGAGCAAGGGTTGGGCGAAAACCAGACTCGAAAGTATTTTGGCCCGCCAGGAATACGTGACCGGCGCGCGCGGCCCCAACGCGTTGAGTCGTTTGATACAGGATTTCCTCCGCTGGCTCGCGGGGCTCTTTCCGAAACGATCTCCCATGGAACCAGGGCGCGCAAATCTAATCACGCGCGTTGCGCAGATCGTCGTCATCCTGGCGGCATTGTTTGTGATTATTTACGTCATCAAGATCCTGTTTACGCGTTTTAAGCGCACGCGCAGACATAAAACTCCGAAGAAGCGAAAAGCGCGAATCGTTCTCGGCGAGCGACTCGAGCCCGAGCAGACGTCGAGCGATCTACTTTCTGAAGCCGAAGCACTCGCGCGCGGCGGCGATCTGCGCGCCGCCATTCGCAAAGCCTACATTGCCCTCCTGGTCGAACTCGGCGATCGGAAACTGATCAGCCTCGCCCAACACAAAACGAATCGCGATTATCTGAACTCGCTCCGGAACGCTCCGCAGCTTTATTCGCGCATGAGAGGACTCACCGATAGTTTCGAACGCCACTGGTACGGTCTCGCGCAAGCAACTCCAAACGATTGGCAGGACTTTCGCGCTGGCTATCTTTCAGCATTGCAGACCGGAAACTAACTCACGATGCGCCAGCGACTCACCATCATCCTTACGTTCGTAGTAATCATCGGATTGCTCGTCATCATCAATTCACTCACGTACGTTAAGCAGGACAAAGTTGAAGACCACGAGTTCAACCCGAATCGCTCGACCTATCACTCCGGACCGACAGGTACTCGCGCGCTGCACGACTTTCTGAACGAATCGGGCTACAAGGTTATTCGCTGGCGTGAAACGCCCGACAAGCTCCTCGGCGCTTCGGGCGAATTAGTCAAGACGTTCGTCGTCGTGGGCCAAACGCAAATCTCTTACACGGAAGAGGAAGCGCTGTCTTTACTCAAATGGGTATCGCGCGGTGGCCGTTTCGTGCTGATCGATCGCGACGTGCATCCTGAGCTTGTGCCAAAGTCAGGCGGTTGGGCCATCTCTTCGAGAGAGTTTGAATTTCCGACGCTTGACGTCAACCCTGCCGATGCTTCGCAGATGACGAAGGACATCACCGCACTGCGACCGGTGCAGCCGACCCTGCTCACGCGCAGCATTGACACAGTACTCCCGTCGCGTTTTGCTTC
The DNA here is from genome assembly GCA_046733535.1 of Acidobacteriota bacterium. GTDB lineage: Bacteria > Acidobacteriota > Blastocatellia > Pyrinomonadales > Pyrinomonadaceae > PSRF01. Next base: position 15,969 of record JBKPPH010000330.1, on the reverse strand, counting down.
GAGGCTTTATATCGTGCCTCCGGTTGAAGGTGACGCGGACGTGTTTGATTTCGACAGTTTCGAAAATCCGGAGGGAAAAGCGCCGGAGTCGCGGGCCCCGATCGTGCACATTGCCGATGAAAAGGGAGCGTTGCTGGTCGACTACGCTTACGGCCTCGGCCGCATCGTTGTGCTGAGCGATCCTTACCTCGTTGCGAACGGCGGCATTAGTCTGAACGATAATCTGCAACTCGCGATCAATACGCTGGCGGGTAGGGAAGGGCTGATCGCTTTTGACGAATATCATCAAGGCAGGGGCGTTACGCAAAACGCTTTCGCCAGTTACTTCGCGGGCACCCCCGTGCTGGCCCTCGCGGGCCAAATCGTTCTGCTCGTGCTCCTGATCCTGTGGACGAATGCACGCCGGTTCGGACGTCCGTTGCCGTTGCCACACGTCGATCGTCGCTCGAGTTTAGAGTTTGTTGCCTCGATGGCCGAGCTGCAGGAGCGTTCGCGCGCGTTTGATCTCGCGATCGAAAACATCTACACACGGATGCGCCGCGTGCTCGCCCGGCATGCCGGGGTAAATTACAACAGCTCGCGTGCGGAGATCGCCGCGCGCATAGCCGAGCGCTCGACGATCGATCGACAAAAACTCGAGACGTTGATGCGTCAATGCGAAGACGCCATCAACGGTGAACCCATCAACTGGCGACAGACGATCGATCTCGTGCGACGGTTGCGCCAGGTCGAACGAGATCTCGGCCTGCGCATGCGCTCGCGCGACGCGCGACAAGCAGCAGAAAACATTTGACCGCAATCACGTAAATCCTGTAAACAAACCGAAAACCAATGCCTGAAACTGTTGCCTCCACTGTCGAACACATTCGAAATGAACTGCACAAGGTAATCGTCGGACAAGACGACGCGATCGAACAGATCATCATCGCCTTACTCGCCGAAGGTCATGCGCTCATCGAAGGCGTGCCCGGCACTGCCAAGACGCTGGCAGTCAAAACCCTCTCGCGAATCATCAACGCCAGCTTCAGCCGCATACAGTTCACGCCTGACCTGATGCCTTCCGACATCACCGGCACGAACGTTTTCAACATCGCAACTTCAAACTTTAATCTGCGGCGTGGTCCGATATTCACCGACATTCTTCTCGCCGACGAAATCAATCGCACGCCGCCGAAGACGCAGGCGGCGTTGTTGGAAGCGATGGAAGAGCGGCAGGTAACGATTGACGGCGAAGCGTATCCACTGCCGTCGATCTTCACGGTGTTGGCTACCGAGAACCCGATCGAGTATGAAGGGACTTACCCGTTGCCCGAGGCGCAACTCGATCGTTTCCAGCTCAAGATTTTGCTGGGCTACCCGAGCGAAGAAGACGAGCGCGAAGTACTGGCGCGCTGGGACGCGGGCTTCAATTCAAAGCGGTTGGACCAGGTCGACATAAAACCACTCACAGATCCGCATGCGATTGCGCTTTGCCGCGCCGAAGTTGCGGAAGCGCGAATGGAACCGGGCGTGCAGCATTACGCAGTCGATCTCGTGCGTCGCACTCGCGCGCATCCGTCCATTCACTACGGCGCGAGCCCGCGGGCGTCCGTGGCGTTGCTGCTCTGTTCGAAAGCCCTCGCGGCAATTCGCGGGCGTGAGTTTGCGACTCCCGACGACGTGCGTGATGTTGCTCTGCCGGTGCTGCGTCATCGTTTGACGTTGCGTGCAGAGGCGGAGCTCGACGGTGTCACACCCGACTCCGTGATCACCGACATTTTGAAATCGGCGGAGGTCCCCAGATAGCAGTGCGGTCACACGTCTTCACGGAGGAACACGCATCCGAGCCGCGTGCATCCGTGAAAACGCGCCACCGCTTTGTCTTCACCCGATTCTTCTACTTCCTCATTGCCCTCGCTTTAGTTCCTCTGGCCTTCTCATGGGAACATCCGTGGCTGCGTTGGGTCGCGTTCGCCTGCGATGCGTTGCTCATCGCCGCTGCTGTCGTCGAATCAAGATTTTGCCGCCTGCCGAATGGGGTGACGATCTCGCGCGAGTTTGGCAGCCGCTTCGCGATGGGGGCCGAGACCGAAGTCAGGATCAACGTTCAAAACGCCACAAATCGGCCCATCCTGCTGATTATCAAAGACGAATATCCGCCGCAGATGATTTTGAACGGCGAGCGCGAAGGCCGCGTGCACGTTGACGCTCAAAGCACGGCGACGCTCATCTACGGAGTCACACCGCCGCGGCGCGGCCGGTTTGAGTTTGGACAGACTGCGCTGCGTTTTCGATCGCGATTCAGGCTTGTGTGGTGCCAGATCAATGTCGCCGAGCCGGTGACCGTCAAGGTCTATCCAAACATGCGGCGCGCGCGCGAGGCGGAGTTGAAAGCACTCGGCGCGCGTTCAGTTGTTTCGTCGCATCGCAAGACTTCTTGGCGCGGCGAGGGCCGCGAATTCGAATCGATGCGCGACTACGTTCGCGGCGACGAGCTGCGGCACATCTCGTGGACGGCGACGGCGCGCCGCGGAAAACTCACGACGCGGCAATATCAGATCGAGCGCGATCAAACGATCCTGATCGCACTCGACGCCGGCCGTCTCATGACTGCGCGTATCGAGCAGGAAACAAAACTCGATTCAGCAGTGCACGCAACCCTCGCGCTGTTTTCCGCAGCCGCACGCGCGGGCGACAATGCCGGCGTGGTCGTGTTTGGCCGCCGGATCAAAAGCTATTTGCCGCCGGGTCGCGGGCGCGATCACATCGAAGCCGCACTCGAAGCTCTGCACGCGGTGGAGCCCGAGATGATCGAGCCTTCGTACCCGCACGCATTTGAGTTTATTGCGGCGAACAGCAAACGCCGGGCGCTGGTTGTGTTGTTGACTGATCTGGTCGACGAAGAAGGTTCGAAGGAGTTGCTGAACTCACTTCACATCCTGCGCCCGCGACATTTGCCGCTGGTCGTTACGATTGCTGACAGAGATTTGAAAGCGGTGGTCCGTCAAAGTCCAACGTCGGTTCGCGATGTTTTTACTCAATCGGTTGCGGAAGAAATCATCCATCATCGCGAAGCTGCGCTGCGGTTGGTGGAGTCGGTAGGAGGCCTGGCGCTGGACGTCACGGCAGCGGCGTTGGCGCCCGCTTTGTTGGAAACGTATTTGCGAGTGAAAGAACGCGGGCTGTTGTGAGCCAATGAGCGCAACTGTAGGGGCGGCCCTCCTGGCCGCCCGTCTCTCGAAGCATGCGCAATTTAAAACGAAGGGCGGCCACGGAGGGCCCCCCTACAATCACTTATCGTGACCAACGAAGAGCAGGTACGAATACAGCGCGATTCCGGTGATCGCCGCAATGCTGTACTTGATTCGCGGATCGATCGGCGCGGGCGAAATGAAACCCTCGATCGTTCCGGCAACCAGCAACAACAGCGCAACGCCCATCATCAGCCGCACCGCTTCCATGCCTCGCGTTCGCAGCGCATCGGCGCGCGTGAGATCGCCGGGCATGATCATGGCACTGCCGATCAGCAATCCCGCGCCTCCCGCGATAAAGATGCACGACAGTTCGACGACGCCATGGGCAACCATGAACGTCACGAGATCGTTTCCGAAGCCTGCGCGATAGGTGAGTGCAAGCACTGAAGCGATGTTGGCCCCATTCAAAGCGAGATAGAACAGCGTGCCGATACCGAACGTGGCGCCCAACGCGAAAGTGTAGATCGTGACCTGAATGTTGTTGGTCATGATCGCGCTCGCGCCGATTTGGTTGGAATCGTTGAGCGACTCCCACCAGGGCGTTTTGGTTTCGATGTAGATTTCGCGAAAGGCGGGATTGACGCCGACGAGCTCTGAAAACTCCGGATCGTAACGCGTGGCCACAAAGCCGAGGATCGAAAAGATCGCGAACACGGAGAACGACAGTAGCGTGTAGCGCCAGGTGCGACGAAACGTTTGCGGTAGTTCGCGAGTGAAGAAGTTACGAATTCGTTTGCCGCCTTGTGCGTCGGCGCGATAGATGCGGCCGTGGGCGCGAATCACGAGGCTGTTCAGGTAATTCACGAGACGCGGATCGCGCGACTCGGCCCGCGCGATCGCGAGATCCGAAGCGGTGCGACGATAGATGCGACCCAGTTCACGAACTTCTTCTCGACGCAAACGCCGCAGCGAAGCGGTGTCGAGCAGCTTTAGCAGATCCTCCAGCCGCTGCCATGCGTTTTTGCGTTGAGTGATGAAGCGATCCTGAGGCACGAACATGAAAATACAGTATCTTGTAAATCCTGTCTAAAATGATTTCTATGCAACCGCTCGTCGAATGTGTCCCAAACTTCAGCGAAGGCCGAAACCCGGAACGCGTTCGGCTGATCGCCGAAGCTATCGCCGCCGTCGACACCGCCTGTGTGCTCGATACGCATATCGATCCCGATCACAACCGGTCGGTAATCACGTTTGTTGCGACGCCTGAAAAGATCGTCGAAGCGGCCGTGAATGCAGTAAGGCGCGCGTCGGAGCTTATCGATATGCGCGTGCATGAGGGCGAACACCCGCGACTCGGCGCAACCGACGTCCTCCCGTTTGTTCCCGTGCGCGGCGTAACCATGGACGAATGTGTACGTCTCGCTCACGCCGCGGGAAAGACGATCGCACATAAACTGTCGATACCGGTGTATTTCTACGAGCGAGCCGCGCTGCGCCCGGAACGCGCGAACCTGGAAGACGTGCGTCGCGGAGCGCTCGAACTCCTCCGCGAACAGATCACGACGAATCCGGAGCGTGCGCCTGACGAAGGACGGCCGCAGATCCACGACTCTGCCGGCGCGATCGCAGTCGGCGCGCGACCGTTTCTGATCGCGTTCAACGTCATCCTTCGCAGCAGCGACATTGCTATCGCGCGGCAGATCGCACGAACGATCAGAGCGCGCAACGGCGGTTTGCCTTTTGTGAAAGCACTGGGATTTCGCTTGCACACGCGTGGCCTGGTCCAGGTATCGATGAATTTGATCAACTATGAGGTGACAGGAATGACTGCCGTTTACGATGCAATACGTCGTGAGGCTGACCGGCTGGGTGTCGAAATCAAAAGCGCCGAAATCGTCGGCCTCGTCCCGCGCAACGCCTTGGATCGCAACGCAGAGTATTTCACCAAACTCGAAAACTTTTCCGACGCAAAGATCCTGGAACACCAGATCGATCAGTGCGCATATCTTTAACGATTCGTGATTAAGCCCGTCGAATGAATTTCGCAGCGGCCCAGCCGAGCAGCACCAGCACCGACAGGATCGCCCAGTTATACCGATCACCGTAAGTCACGCCCGGATAGTGATTGCTGATCATGAGAAACACGACGGGAACAGCCATGAAGGTGTTTTGCTTCGAACGCAACTTCGCTTGTGCTGAGAGTCGCTCGTCAGGCTTGCGACCTTCGCTGAGCGCCGCGATCATGCGTTTCTGGGACGGCAGAATGTGCATCCAAACGTTGGCCGCCATGATCGTCCCGAAGATCGCTCCCACGTGAATGTAAGCAGCGCGCCCGCTGAAAACTCTCGTCAACACAAAAGCCACCACGACGATGAGAACATACGCCACTGCCGCGAACAGTTTTTCGTGACGGCCCAACGGCGACATCATCATCACGTCGTACACAATTCCGCACGCGACGATTATGCCGATACCAATGGTTACCGCCGCACCTAAACTGAGGTCGCGCACGTCGGGATCGATCAACACGCCGCCACCGAGATAGTAGAGGAGGACCAGCAACGCGAAGCCACTGAGCCACGTCGTCGCGGCTTCCCAACGAAACCAGTGCAACGTGCGCGACGCGAGATCAGGCACCTTGCGTTTCTCAACCGCGTAGAAGCCACCGCTATGGACCATCCACACCTGAGGCGCGACGCCGGTGTTCGCGACGGCTTTCTCTTCTTCGGTGAGGCGCGCGTCGAGCCACGTAAAATAGTAAGTGGTGCCGACCCACATGATGCCGGCAAAGACGTGTGTCCAGCGAAATAGCAGGTTGAGCCATTCACTCAGCGTCGGATCTATGATCATGATGTTCGAAGAACGCTCAGCTCCCGCGATAGGTCGAATAGCCGTAAGGACTGATCAGAAGTGGAACGTGGTAATGCTGAGATCCGTCGGCGACGTTGAAAACCACCGTCACCTGCGGATAGAAGCAGGCGACGCTAAGCGATGCGAAATACGGCTCGGTATCAAAGACCAGCCGGTAAGTGCCGTTCGTGACCGGACGGTCCACGAGAAAGAACGGTTTCACGCGGCCGTCGGTATCGGTCCATGCATGGCTCAACTCGGTCCAACTCTCGTCGGTGTTCTGTATTTCGAGACAAACCGCTACGCCGCTGGCGGGCGCTCCCCGAGAGGTGTCGAGAATGTGGGTGGAGATCGTGCTCATGCAAATCTTTGAAAATTCTGTAATCCTGTCTAACCGCCATCTTATATCAATTTCCTCAAGCGTAGTTCGGTAATCTTACTTTGCTCAGCGGCGGCTATTTGCATTTCCTCGGCCGGCCCATGCTCGATACGCTCTCGCAACGCCCCCAGCATCTCTTCCGAGCTTTTGCCGGTCGCACAAATAATAAAAATGAACCCAAACTTCTCCTCGTAAGCGCGATTCAGCGTCGCCAACGAATCAATCGTTTCTTGCGGCGAGTTGCTCACTCCCGCTTGTTCCTGCCCTGACCACTCACGCGATCGATCCGAAACTGAGTCGGCCGCCTTCTTCTCGCCAATCTTCGGATGGCTGCGAAACGCTTCGAGCCAGTCGTCCGCTTGCAGCGACCACCAGACGTCGTTAGCGGTTCGCATCAGCGTTTCAAGGCTCTGATAGGGACGGCGAGTCGCCACCTGCTGAGCCCAGCGCTTCGACCCACAGCATTGCAGCAGTTCTTTGACTGCATCTTCGGCGGGAAGTGTGTTCAGCCATGCGAGATCGTGAGTCATGTCACTCGACGAGCGTGCCGTAAACCCGCAAGCGGCTCACTCCGCCGTCGGGAAAAATACTGAAGCGCAGATGTGATGCGACGCCGCCGTCAAGCAACTCCTGATCGAAGAAGTGCCGCGTGTGCGCCTGTAATTTTGTGCGCGGCAAAACGGTGGTCCAGGGTGTCGATAAGTCAGTCAGGCCTTCGGTCGCGAGCCCTTCGGCATTGCAAGCCTCGAGCAAACAGCTCTCGGGAAAGTTGCCTTTGAAGTGAGACGTATCCACTTCGACACGACGTATCTGGCCCGGCTTGCCGAGCTTGATGATGGCCCAATCGTGACCTGGACCACGCCGCCGCTTCGTTTCCCAACCGTCGCTCATGTTTGCCGCACGGCCGGGCATGATCAGGTTGTGGCGGTGACCGAAGAACATGTCGCTGCAGGAAAGTACGAGCGCGCCGTTTTCCGCCGCGGCAAGATCGATGTAGCCGCCGCCGCGTTTGAGTTGGTCCCAATCAGGCAGCACTTCGCCATACACGCGCAGCCGGGCCACGCCGCCGTCAGGAAAAATCTTGAAACGAAGGTGCGTCACTCGCTCTTCATACTGGATTGGAAAAGGATTCTGGCTGTCACCGGCGAGCGGCATTTGAGGCAGCAGCGGCATCCATTGGACCGCTTCGCTCGTCAACTCTTCCTCACTCGGCAAGCCGGAAAAGACAGCGCCGTCGAGCGAGCAGTGTTCGGGATAGTTGCCGCGAAAGTAGCTTGTGTCGACGACAATGCCGCGAATGATTCCGGGAAGGCCGAGGCGAATGATGCACCAATCAAAGCCGGGCGTACGCCGCCGCCGGCTCTCCCAACCATCCATCCACTTGCCACGGTCGGTGTACTTGCCTTCGATAAAAACCGGCGCACTCGGTTTCAGCAAATTCTCTTTGGGCGCGAAAAAGTCATCATTGGCCACGAGCACCGCGCCCCCAAGCCGCTCCGACGCCAGATCGATCAGTTCAGTAAAATCCATTTTCAGCCACAAAAAGGCACAAAATACACAAAAAGGTTATTCCGGGGTCAAAATATATTTCTTAATCTCAAGTCTTGGACCACCGAAGTTAATTAGCAAGCCGTGCTCGATTCGCGACGCGCGCAAGTAGCCTAACAACTGCGCAGTGTGCTCACCAATCAACGTCCGGCAGCTCTTTATTTCGCATATCATTTGTTTTTGAATTAGCAAATCAGCCTTAAGAAATCCCAGCAACGTGCCGTCCTCGTCAAACACCTTCAGTGCGTGCTGTTGCTCAATCTTTATACCTTTCTTTCGCAGGCGATGTACCAACGCGTTTTCGTAAATCTGTTCCTTATGCCCGCTGCGTAGATATTTGTAAATGTCAAAGCTAGTTTCTCTGACCACGTCGCACAGCGTGAAGATGTCACCGTTGTGAGGATCGGTATTCATTGTTTTCTTCCCTTTTCGGTTTTGTGTTCTTTTGTGCCTCTTTGTGGCTATGCTCCTCGCAAAAGCATTTGGCCTAGTGGCTCGTCCGCCAAGTGGCCCCCATCATATATCTTTCTCCCGCGAAGGAAAGTTTTTTGCACGACGCCGCTGAGCACTTCACCTTCGTATGGCGTGATCTTGTGGCGATGATGCAGTGCACTCGCGGCGACGGTGAACTGCGCATCTGGATCCCAGATGACGAGATCGGCATCGTTGCCAACAGCAATCGCACCCTTCCGTGTCTGCAACGAAACCTGCTTCGCCGGATTCGCACAAAGCCAGTTCGTAACATCCTGTATCGTAAACCCGCGCCGCCGCGCCTCGCTCCAGATGATCGGCAGCCTGAGTTGCAGAGAGGCAATGCCGCCCCACGCGTTCATGAAGTCGCCACTCTGGCGCAACTTCATCTCTCCCGGACACGGCGAGTGGTCGGAGACAATAAAATCGATCGTCCCATCCGCGAGCCCTTGCCACAACGCTTCTCGATTCTCACGTTCACGAATCGGCGGACAACACTTGAACTCCGTGGCGCCCGCCGGCACCTGTTCCGCGGCGAAGTGAAGATAGTGCGGACACGTCTCGGCAGTGATCTTCACGCCGGCTGCCTGCGCTTCACGCAACATCGGGACAGCTTCTGCCGATGAAAGATGAACGATGTGCACGCGAGTGCCAAATTCGCGGCTCAAGCGGATCATTAATTCGATCGCTTCATTCTCCGCAGCACGCGGACGCGACGCGAGAAACGACGGATAATCAACCGCACTGCCCGTGGCTTTAATCGGACCAGGAAGCTCCGCATGAACAATCAACAGCGCGCCGAGTCGCGTCAGCTCGGGCATCGCTTCGCGCAAGTCGTCCTCGGTAACATGCGGAAACTCATCAACACCCGACGGTACGAGAAAACATTTGAAGCCAACCACGCCCGCTGCAAACATTCGCGCCAGTTCACCTGTATTCGCCGGCACGACGCCACCCCAAAAGCCAACGTCGACAAAACACGCGTTCGCCGCAGTGTCTAATTTTATCTTGAAGCCGTCGAGCGTCGTCGTCGGAGGAATCGAGTTGAGCGGCATATCGATGAGCGTCGTGACGCCGCCGGCAGCCGCCGCCTGAGTTGCGTGCTGAAAACCCTCCCACTCAGTTCGACCAGGTGAATTGATGTGAACGTGAGTATCGACCAGTCCCGGCATGACGACGAGGTTGTCGTCGAGATCGATCGTTTCACAGCCCGAGTTCGTTGCGAAGTAGTCGCCGAGAGCTACGATGCGACCATCCTGGACATGAATCGAGCGAGGCGCGACTGTGTCTGGCAACACCACTGAACGCCCGCGAATGATGAGATCGGATACCGGCATGTGAGCTTCAAGTAAACGTCGGCGGCGGCGGCGGCATATTGGAAGGCTCAGTGAGATGAGCTAAACCAAACACCCGCTCGTAAGCCACGGCGATCGCGCCGTAAGCGATCGGAAGCGCGAGAAACATCCCGACGTAGCAGAACATCATGCCGATAAGATTCAGCACACCGGTGAGCAGCACCATCCCGAGCAGGCCCCAAAAGTTAGCCATTGCCGCCTTAAAGCTGAGCTTCACGGCGTCGAAACCCTTCAGCCTGCGATCGACGATGAGTGGGTACGCGAACGTGAACCCGACCGAGATCAGAATGATGATGAGAAACACGACGACGAAGAACACCATCAGCATCGCTAGCACGCCCAGCATAGCCCCGGGATTCGGGTTATCACCCTGCGCTATCACCGACACAATCAGACTCACGTAAAAGAAAACGTACATCCCAATCACAAACACGATAATCGGCGCGATGTGCAGCAAGGTCGCGACGAGGCTTGGACCAAAGAAATCGAACCCTTTGAACAGCATCGCGAATTCAACCGGCTCGTTACGGCGCAACTTAAAAAACGTGAAGTACATGCCGCACATCATCGGTCCGAGCAGTATTCCCGCGGGCACCGCCGATCCGATCAGCATGGCGACTACACACATGCCGACAAACAACCAGTACTGCGGTTTCACAAGGTCCCATGCGGCCGAGATACATTCAACCGGTGCGATTGCGTAGTGGCGATAGGGGATCTGGGGTGTCGTCATTTTTCGTTTTCCTGGGGTTGGAACTGGAACTAACGCGGCGGACGCGGCACCTCCACGCGTGGCGGTCGAAACGAAGGCCCGGCATCCATTCGAACTCGATTCTTGATTAAGGGTCGTGGCGCAAGCACGGTTGAGTAGTTGCCGCCGTATGGCGAACGAAGGCTCGTGGAAGTAAAAGGCACAAAAGTGTAAGTGGGTTGTCCGGGATTCTGAAACCAGAAGCCGGTGTTTTTAAAACGCCCTCGTCGTAATCCTGCCAGATAAGAAACGATCGGTATCGTTCTTCTGCTGCCGGTAAACAATTCACCCTCGCCGCGATACTCACTCCAGAGATCGAACGCGTCAGTCTTTTTCTTATCACACTCCGAAATGGTTCCGGCATTAATTTTCCGGCAGTCGCCCACTATTTTTTCGTTGAACGCCACCTTTCCTTCGCGAACCGTGATCTCGTCGCCATTCGGCGTGACGTCTATGCGGTAGTTTCCCTCGCGGGCTATTGTCACGGACGTCGACGGCCCGCGGAAGGTAATTGGAAGAGCTTGCTCCGTGTCGTACCGGGCGACGAAGAGGATTGCAGAACCTCGCAACAGCTTCAGCGACATCGAGTCGTAGGATAGTTGTTCGAATAGAAGTTCAGATTTGCCGGCAAGCCTGAGGTGCATGTCAGGCAAAATCGTGATCTCAACGAAACTGTGCTCACTCGTGCGCACCTTGTCCCCGGCTTCAAGTTGCGACTTCTCGGTCAGTTGTTCCCACTCTTTCGTAGACCGGTTCAGTTCGACACCGGCTTCGACGAAGTTGACAGCACCGGGCTTGACGGAAACTACGCCCGGACTGCTGCTGGTTTCTTCTTCGTGGGGGAACTCAACCGTAGTTTCCTCCTCATCTTTTCTTTTGTCGGCCCACGGCGATTCGTTCTTTAGCGAGCGGTTTGCATTGACTGATTTGTCTGCGCGCTCGCGTGCCCACACGTCAAAGCCGTCTTCAATCTTCGAATCTATTTCCGCGAGAGTAACGCCGTCGCCGGACGCTATCGCGCTCCGGTTCTTTTTAACTCGACGGCCGTTTATGGCGGCCTCGCCGTTGCGCACGATGAGTTCGGTTCGTCCACCAGCGAGCGCGTTTATGCGGAAGATGCCTGGCTGACTGATGAACACTTCGGCATTCGGCGTGATAACTCTGATCAGTTCGTAGGCTTCTTTGCGTGAGTAGGGGGACGGCCAGAGTTCTGCCTCGGTCGCCAGGATCTCGAGACTCACACCACCGTGATTGAGTTTGAATCTCATCCTGTCGTGCGCGTCGCTGAAGATCTGAAATTCCGTCTCGCCCGCGATGCGCAGGTAGTTGCCGGGTTGCAGCAACAGCTCGGCGTATGAGTTTGCGCTGCTTCTGATGAAGTCGCCCTCCTGCAATGTGTGGCCGGGCTCGAGCGCAAACTTTCCCTCGTCGCGCTGGTACGTGACGTCGCCTTTGACCGCGTTAGCTCGCACACCGTTGATGAAGCCTTCAAAACTCTCTTGCCGCTGCGCACTGGTTGCCACCACGTTCACAAGGAAAACGATCGCGATCAACAAATTGATAAAGCGCATGTTGACCTCTAACTTCGTAAAGCTGTCAGGAAGTCAGTAAGCAAGTTTTTAGCTACTTGCAGACGATACTTTGCCGTCGAGCGTATGTCGTCGATTGGAGAGATCTCTCGGAGCATAGTTGCGCAGGCCGTATCGATAGTTTGTTGGTCAGGTGCTCGGCCGCGCAAAGTTCCTTCAGTTTGCACGCAGCGCACGATGATTGGAGCAACACTGCCGACGGCGATTCGTGTGTCTACGATCATTCCCTCATCGGTTTTTGCGACGGCGGCGAAACAGACCTTGGAAATTGCCTGCGCTTTACGTGTGCCAACCTTGCGGTAGTAGTGCGTCAATGCGTTTGTGTTGCGTGGCAGACGAATTCGCGCCAGCAGTTCGTCCGCGTCGATGTGCATCTGCTTGTAACCGGTGTGAAAACCTTGATACGGAAGCCAACGAGATCCGCGTTTTGAGACGAGCTCAATCTCGGCATCGTAGGCCAGCAGTGCTGGAGGTGAATCCGCGGCTGGCGAAGCGTTCACGATGTTGCCGCCGAGCGTTCCACGGTTTTGAATTGCGAGGCCGCCCGTTTCACTCGCAGCCTGGCAGAGCATTGGAAACTCGCGACGCAAGATCGGATTGGCCTGGACTTCGGTGTAGGTTGTCAGCGCGCCGAGAGTAACGTGCGTGTCAGTGGCTTCGATGCCGCGGAGTTCGTGTAAGGCCCAGATGTTGACGTAGTTGCGATGGGCCAACTTACCGGCTTCGAGCAGCACCATCAGGTCTGTGCCGCCGGCAAACGGTTTCCAAACTCCCGGCTCGGTATTGAGCAATGTAAGGGCGTCGGCGAGCGAAGCCGGCGTAGTTAGCTGATAATTTGGGATGAAGGCTCTCACTTCTGATAAGCGCGCACGACGGATTCGAAGATCTTCATGTAGCCGGTGCAGCGACAAAGATTGCCTGCGAGGCCGTTGCGAATATCGGTTTCGGTAGGCGCTGGATTTCTGTTGAGCAGATCGACCGCGGCGAGCACCATGCCTGGAGTACAGATGCCACACTGCGCACCACCGTGATCGATAAACGCCTGCTGGACTGCGTGCAAGTGGTTATCGCGCGCAACTCCCTCGATCGTAGTTATCTCACAACCATCAACCTGCGCCATCGGAACGAGACAACTGTTCACAATCTGCCCATTGATTACCACCGTACACGCGCCACACTCCCCCTCACCGCACCCCTCCTTTGTCCCAGTGAGGTGCAACTCTTCGCGCAGCACATCCAACAACCGCGCCATCGGGAACACTTCTACGCTCCGTGGCTCACCATTAACTTTGAAGTTGATTAACATATCAGCGCATTTTTGACAGGATTACAGGATTATCCACCATGGTCTCCGGCATCAACGGAATACGATTAAAACTGACACCGGTCGCGTTCTCGAGAGCATTCAGTATCGCGGGCGCAGCGCCGTCCATGGGGAGTTCGCCGATGCCTTTTGCGCCGCCTGGTCCATACGCGTAGGGGTTCTCTTCGAAGTACACGCGGATCGGGGGAATGTCGGCAGGCGTCGGGATGATGTAGTTGGTCATCTGATTGTTTGCCATGCGACCGTCTTTCCAGACGACGTTTTCAAACAACGTGAATCCGATCGCCTGCGCCACGCCACCTTCGATCTGGCCGGCGGCCAACACGGGATTCAAAACGCGCCCGACCTCCTGTACCGCAACAAAATCCTCGACGTGCGCCTCAAACGTCAACTGATCAAACGAGACCTCTGCGACGTAAACCGCCCACGCATAAGCGCCATATGCGTCGCCCTGGTACTTTTCATCGTCCCAGTGAACATTCGGCGGCGGCTGGTAAGTAGCTGACGCTTTCAACGAGCCAAACTTCCCGATGTATTCGGCACATGCTTGCCGGAATTCTGATTGCCCATACTCGGCCGGCAATAAACCGCTGCCGATCAGCGTCTGCTTCAGCCCTGTTACAGCCGACTCGACGAGCTTGCCGACAACCATCGAAGTTCGCGAGGCGACGGTTGGTCCACTGTTAGGCACGTGCGCCGTATCAGGCTGAACGATTTCGATCGACTCGACATTAAGCATGAGAGCTTCAGCAGCAATCTGCGAAAAGATCGTGTTCGTGCCCTGGCCGATCTCAGTACTTGCCGCCAGTACTCGCACCGTACCTTCGATTGTCGCCTCAGCGGAGACGATCGATTGCAGATAGACTTCGCCAGATCCAGTGAAACCCGCGCCGTGCATGAACGTCGCGAAGCCAACACCGCGCTTCTTCCCGAAGCGCCCGTTGCCTTGAACGTTCTCGCGAGCGAACCGTTCACGTTTCTCGTGATAGTTGCTGAGCGTCAACGCCTTCGTGAGCAGGTGGTCCATGTCGACGCGTTCACGAATGATCTGGCTGGTGGCAGTCATCTCGCCTTCGTGAAGAAAGTTGCGACGGCGAAACTCTTCGGGCGTGAGACCGACGGTTCGCGCGACCTTATCCATGTGCCGTTCGAGTGCGAAGATGCTCTGCGGCGCGCCAAATCCTCTGAACGCCCCGTGCGGTGGCACGTTCGTAGCAACAGCGCGGCTGTGAATCCTTACGTTGGGACAGACGTATGGACCAGCGGCGTGAATCGTTCCGCGCGAAAGCACGACCGGCGAGAGCGTGCAATAAGCGCCGCCGTCGATCACGAAGTCGATCTCAACCGCGAGTAGCTTGCCGTCTTTCGTCACCGCAGTTTTATGACGTGTGCGTGACGGGTGGCGCTTGGTGGTCGCGACCATGTCTTCCGCGCGGTCGTAGATGATCTTCACAGGCTTGCCGGACTTCCACGCGAGCAGTGCTGCATGTCCGGCAATCAACGATGGGTACTCCTCCTTGCCGCCAAACCCGCCGCCCGTTTCAGTTTGAATGATGCGTATCTTGTCTTCCGGCAGCTCGAACAACTTTACGAGCGCTTTGTGGACGTAGTAAGGACACTGCATCGAACCCCACACGGTCACGCCCTGCTCAGGGTTCGCGATCGCGATCGCACCGTTGTTCTCGATGTAGAGTTGTTCCTGCGCGCCGCTTTCGTATTCGCCCTCGACGATAAAATCCGCGTTGGCCCAAGCGTCGTCAACATTGCCTTTGTCGACGAGGTACTTTTTGAAGACGTTGTCCTCCCCCCAGATGATCTCTTTTTGCGCGAGGGAGTCTTCGAGAGTGAAGATCGCAGGCTGCGGTGCGATCTCGATGCGGACGTTCCGGCGCGCTTCCTCGAGCAGGTACTTATCCCGGTGCGCGAGCAGGAGCACCGGCTCTTCGGGATGATTTACAAAATCAGCGGCGAGATACGGTTGGTCGTTGAGGATCAGCGCGACGTAGTTCGCGCCGGGAATGTCTTTGGCGGTAACGACGGTGAACTCGTCCCAGGGAATGTCGCCTTCGAAAGAGATCTTCGTGATCCTGCCTCGCGGCGCTGGACTACGCACGGTCGCGCCGTGAAGCATGTCGGGGAACGACAGATCGTCGACATACAGCGCCTGGCCGGTGACCTTCTTGCGGCCTTCTTTACGCGGGAATGGTTTACCGATAGTGGCCATTTTGATATGTAAATTTATCCGGTCTTAACCTTCAGTTTAAAAGTCACTGTTGGAGACGGTCAGTACCGTAATGCGGTAGCGTCGGGTGGGACGTGGTGCACAAGTACTCAAGAATATCGCATTCCGAAGATTCACCCGACGCTACCGCGTTACGGTACTGAAGTCCGGCTCCTGATCATTGAGGCAAAAGATCCTGCTTTGTGGTTTTCTACGGTTTCGTAATCACTAAAGGATTGGCTTCGAGTTCGCGACGATAAAAGACACGCGGACGTTGAATGGTGCGTGTCTCGCCTTCAGTAAAGGAA
>JBKPPH010000329.1:0-10221 GCA_046733535.1 Acidobacteriota bacterium | reverse complement strand
TTGACCGGAAGATAAGCAGGCACCACCGCCCGGTGAGTCGCGTTCCCATTCGAGAAGATCTGCGCCGTACCAAGCTGGTTGCCGTCGAGTGCGATCGCGATCCCAATCATTTGATTTGCGGTTTGGGTCCAGACCGAACCGTTAACTTCGATATACATAGGCGAGTCACCGGGAGCATTGAAAGTTGCTTTGATGGGTAATGGCCCGGCCTGACTAAGAATTACTTGAATTGCCATACTGATCTCCTTCAATTAGGGGGCTTGAAAGCGTGTAAGAGCGCGGGGAAGTTATTCCTTCACGTGAGTGTTTGTCAATACATAACGACCTTACGCACGATTTACACGATTCGCTTCTCAAAGAACCTGCTTAACGGATCGGGCTTGTACTCACCGAAAGGGCCAATCGTTTGAAAGCCTGCACGCTCGTATAATCCGATCGCTTCGTGTTGATGAATGCCGGTTTCTAGTCGTAGCAACGTGACGCCGCGATCGCGCGCGTAGTTACCGAGGTGATCTAACATCAACTTGGCCAAGCCGAGTCCGCGAAACTGCGGACGGATGTACATGCGCTTGATTTCACCGTAGTCAGTGCCGAGCAGTTTGATGCCGCCGCAACCCGCAGGCACTCCGTTTACGCGCATAACGAAGAAGGCGACATCTTCGTGAATCAACTTCTCGACGCTGTAACCGTGGCGGCTTTCAATTGGGTAAAGCGGCGCGAGGTGTGCTTCTAGTTCAGTAATCAACGCCCGCGCGTCCGCGGTGTCGGGACGTTCGCGTGAGATTACAGTCGTGATCACGGTCTAAGCGGCTTCGACATAGTCAGCGAGGCTTGTAGGTTGTGGGATCGGTAACCCATCTTCGCGCATACCTGCCAAATGAAGTTCAATTGCTTCACGTATGTGCTGTCGAATTTCTTCTATGGTTTTGCCTGTCGCAACACAACCAGGCAGGTCGGGTACGTAAGCTGAGTAGTTTCGTTTGCCTGTTTCGATAATCACTGCGTAACGCATATTGAAAACTCTATTTCTTCAATCCTGCCTGAGTCAAGATACTTTTCAAGGTCTTTGGATGAATGTCATCCGATGGATGACCAGACACGGTGACTCGTCCTGACTTGCCGGGGTGCTTGAGTTGGCGGTGACTGCCAACGGTTACAACAACGGACCATCCATCGTTTCTGAGTAACTTTAAAACGTCGCGAACTTTCACTTTGCCTCCGTGAGGAGGGGGCAAGTATTAGTGGGCCCGTCATTCTCTCAATTATCGGCGTTAAGACCAAGCTCACGCGTTGGTAGCTTCTCGATCAACAGGATATCCTGGTACGAGAGGCCGTCGCGACGTCCTGACCAGCCGCCGTAATAGATCCGGTCTTTCAGTCCTAATCCGTGTTGCGCGAGCAACTCCATTACATAACTCTCATCATAAGCAACTGCACTCTCCGGACTATGTTCATGCACATAGCGCCACACGCCTTCGCCATGCTCGAAGCGCAAAGAGTTTCTTCCCTCGCGCGCAAGCCGGGCTTGTTCCTCATTGAGCAGGAAGAACGTCACCAAACACCGGCCATTCCTCTTCAGCAAGCGTGCTACTTCACCCACGTAATTACTTACTTCCGCTGGGCGCATGTGTGTGAAGACTGATTTCAACACAATCAGATCGAATGAGTGATCGTCGTATGGAAAGCGGTAGGTCTCGGGATGATGTCTGCCCTTTGAGTTGTAGCCGAGGTTGCGAACGTCAATATGTCCGAATTGAAAGTTGCTCCGGCGGGTAGCGATCTTTTTCTGACACCATCTGATCGACGGTTGATGTATGTCTACTCCGACATAGCTGCCGTTATCGTCGAGATAGTCTTCGAGATGAAGAGCCATCTGGCCGCAACCACAGCCGATGTCCAACACACACTCGTGCGGCTGTAGCTCGCCAAGCAGCCGCAGGTAGCTCATAAACTCCGCGCCAGACGATTCGAAACTTCGCAGCGGACCGACATACCTGCGCAGGTGTAGCGGAGGCAAGTCTGTTTTATCGTTCAGTACTCGAGAGACGTAATCAACCGGCGATAACGCGAGTAGAGTAACGTGTCGAGCCGATCTGAGGACATTAATTAACCGCGCCGCCTTCATATTCTACGATGGTTAATGACGGCCCAAGGCTTTGCCTCAAACTCCAAGATCATTCTTGGAGACAGTCAGTACAGGGAGCGGTAGCGACCTGGTCAACGATTGGAGTCAAAAATCTTTGGGAAATATCGCACGCTGATCACTGACCAGGTCGCTACCGCTCCCTGTATTGACCGTCTCCAAGCCTGACGCCCGACTTTTGAGGCAAGGCTACGGCCCAACCTAAACTATCCCTGCGCTCGCGAGCGGCGCAACATCCATGAATACAACCAAACGATCACACCGATGAACCCGAGCAGTCCGAGCCATGGCGCAGGCGCGAAATCTGCAGGAAACAATCCAATCGGCGCGTCAGTCGAGCGGCCAACAATTAAACCGGCGTTGATAACACCCCACAGACTCTCGCCGACGATCAGTCCCGATGCGACGAGCGTACCGAGCCGCTCAGCACGTTCTGGATTTGGAGTAGAACGAATACGCCAGCTATACCAATAGGAGAGCACCGCACCAACAACAACCGCGAAAGTTGCCGACATGGGCAAATAAATCCCGATGCCGACGGCGAGTGGTGGAATGCGCAGTTTCTTCATCGCGCCGAGGACCGTGTCCAGAATAATGAGACCAACACCCACCACCGCGCCGATACCGATCATCTTCCATTCGAGGTTGCCGCCGATCACACCTTGAGCGAGCGCGGAAATGAGCGTCGCCTGCGGTGCGGGCAACGGATTCTCAGCGACAACATTCAAGTTCGCAGCTCCGGCAAATCCGTACGCAGTCGCCAGCAAGTTCAGCACAAACGGGATCACAGCGGCACCCGCAGCCACGCCGACGATAAGCGCGATCTGTTGCCGCATCGGAGACGCGCCGACGAGCTGGCCAGTCTTCAAATCCTGCAAGTTATCGTTTGAGATCGTCGCGCACGCAAAGACAATCGCGGTGATGAAGAGTGCGAAGGCGACGAGCGCCGGACGTGTGGCTGCTGTCGGAGCTACAGCGAGGATAAGCATCGACGCACACAGCACGATCGACAGAATGCCGACACCCGAGATCGGGCTGTTCGACGCGCCGATCAGTCCAGCCATGTAGCCGCAGATGCCGGCGATGAGAAAACCCGCAATCAGCACGAACGGCACCGCGATCAAAGTAAGCGTGATTGCATTCGCTGCGAGCACGGTCGACCGCACGAAGGTGAAAGCCAGCCATGCGCTGATGAGAAGACACGCGGCAGTGAGCACGATAATCCAGGCGGGTGAGAGGTCGCGATCGCGATCGTCTCGTTCTCCGCCCATGCGAGAGCTCGCGAGCGTGCTTACGAGTCCGCCCACGACGGGTTTGGCAAGCCTGGCGAGCGTGTAAATCGCAGCGATCGCAATCGCGCCGGCGCCGATGAATCGCACCTGCGTGCGCCAGATCGCGGTTGTGTGTGCCGCGAGGTCAACCCCTGCAGCCGCAGGTTGCATTGACGTCAAGATCGGCACCGCAATGGCCCACGCGATGATGAGACCAGTTAACATCGCCATTCCGACTGACAGGCCAACGAGATGGCCCGCGCCGACAAGCGCGAGTGAGAAGGCGATGTCGTACCCGCTTGATGCGAGCGCGCCGATACGGAAGAACCCGCCGATCTGACCGGCGAGGAGACGCGTGCCCGTCACGATCGCGAGTCCTGCGGAAGCGACTGAACCGAGGATCACGGCGGTGAGACCTTCGCGCGCTTCGCCGGTCTCGTCCTTCGTTTCACCACGCGTGCCGGAGCCGACTTTCAAAACCTCAGCGGCCGCGACGCCCTCCGGATAAGGCAAATCGGAGTTCGTCACGAGGGCTCGTCGCAGTGGAATCGTGAACAACACACCGAGCACGCCGCCGCTAAGACAAATGAGAAACGATTGCCAGAAGGGAAAACCGGTCCACCAGCCGACAATCACCAACCCCGGCAGGACAAAGATGATCGCCGAAAGCGTGCCGGCGGCGGACGCGACAGTCTGGACGATGTTGTTTTCGAGGATCGACGAGTCCTTCACGACGCTCAGAATCGCCATCGAGATCACTGCTGCCGGGATCGACGAGGCGAAGGTAAGACCAACCTTCAGACCGAGGTAGACGTTGGCGGCAGTAAAGATCGTTGTGATGAGCGCGCCCAGAACCAGGCCGCGGATAGTGAGTTCTTTAGGTTTCATAAGTTCCTGGTGCAAGCAAAGTGTCGGAGAGCAATTGTAGGGCCGGCCCAACGTGGGCGCCCGTTTAGCGAATAAAAGTTGTTCGAATGGCGGGCGGCCACGGAGGGCCGCCCCTACACTACGGCAATGTTATTCATTTCATCGACCGTGGGAACAGGTCGGAATCAGGCGTGAGCTGTTTCGCTCACCTTCGATCTCAACCAGGGAAACAAACCCAAGTTTATTAACAGCCATTGACACATCGTCAGAATCACACCCGCCTGATCTCCGGGCCCATGTTGCTCACCAAACCTGAGAAGTAGAAACTGTATCGGAAGCAACGACACTGCAATCAGAAGCAAGACATAGTTGGCACGCTGCCACTCCGGCGTCGTTCGGTCTCGTTCGCTTCTGAGATCGCGGATTACCCAAAGCACAGATAACAACGCAAAGCCGCCGAAGAACAGTGGGCCGACCCAAGCTAACGATACGTCCACTCCGAGGGTATCGCCTTTAAATCTATAGTCCTCAGGAGAACTGATGGCGTCATAGATCGCCTGCGCACCTAGTGGAAGGTGCCAGAGTAAGAGGAGCCAATGAAATGGTTGGCGAGCTCCTCGCCATCCGAAATAAAGTACAGCTATTCCGATTATGGCTTGCAGCAGCAACAGCCAATACTGACCGTGAACACCATGTCCGCCCGCCTGCATTCCCCAAAACGAGTTGCCCCACTCGTAGCTGTCGCCATCCATCACTCCCCGTATCAGCGGCAACCAGACGATGACCATCGTGATCATGGTCCAAATGAGAATGGCTTTAAGGAGTCGGTCAGGCCGCCAAACCATGAAGCCCTCCAGATCAACTATACGCGCGTGCGCTCAGACTGTATCGCCCGGCGGAATGAGAGTACCAAGGAAGTAACGCACGTACTCCACAATAGAAACTTAACGACGACGATGAGCAGGTTGTTTGGCTCGGAAGCAGTGTGCCGCAACGTTTCTTCAAGCTGTCCCCAGAAGCTGCTGCCTAACAGCCCGGATAAAGAAGCCCACGCGAGCACGAGGAAAGTCGGTCCCCACGAACGCCTCCGATACGTGGACCAGGCGCCCACGAGCAACAACGCCCCTGCCAGATAATCCTCAAACATAGTGGTGAAGTCGACTGCCCAGTAGGTGATCCCGCGACGCGCAGTTTCCAGCACTGGAAGAAGTATCCCCAATATAAAAGCAGCAATGACTTCGAATCTCATCAGGATATGGGCGAAAGATGTGACGCATCCTAGCGCAACGGCGGGCCTCACCGTCAAGGATTATGTTGCTCTATCCGTGCGACCCCACGAAACAAATTGCGCCGATTTTTCATTAAGTATGTGAAGGGCGAACAGAATCTGGCGCTTTATATCCCTCAGGAGGTATACCAGGATGAGTATTATCGACACTCCATTCAACACAAAATCCAGCATTGACTGCTTACGCTCGAAAGGCGTGCGCACGGTGATCCGCTATTACAATCTCAACAACTCGGCAGCTTTCCCGAACAAGAGGCTCGAGCTGCCCGAAGCCAAAGTTCTTTCCGCGAACGGAATGCAAATAGCTGTAGTCTTTCAGCAGCGCCAGGATCGAGTAGCGGACTTCAGTGACGCGAAAGGGTTTGCTGCGGGCCGTACGGCCTTTCGCCATGCGCGAAACAACATCGGCCAGCCGGCCGGCTCGGGAATCTATTTCTCAGTTGATTTCGATGCGAACACTAGTCAAGTGGCTAACAACGTCGCCCCATTTTTCGAAGGCGTGAGACGTGCGTTCGAAGAGGGGAGCGGTGGAGAGTCCGACTACCGTATCGGCGTCTATGGATCGGGGTTAGTTAGTTCCATGCTGACTCAACGAGGGCTAATCCAACTCACGTGGCTAGCGATGTCGCGAGGCTTTCGTGGAACGCGCGAAGCTCTGGAAGCGGGCGAATTTCATCTGGCCCAACGCGCTCCAGCTACAAAGCTCTGCGGGCTGGGCATTGACTTCAACGATCCGAATCCCGCACGTCCTGACTTCGGCGGATTTACTGTCGAGGCTGCCATATCGCTGGCTGAGCCAGTCTCCGCGGTAATCGCGCCCGTTTAATCCCCCGCCTAAACGTGGCGCTCGCGAGGGTGAGCGCCGCGTTTATTCCGTCGGAATTGAACGGAGGTGCACGAAGCGCCGACCGTCAAACTTGTAGAAGTGCGCTCCGACGTCGCCCTCTTTCTCGTTTCTCGCACCTGAAAAAACAATCAACCTGCTGTTGAGGCGATACTCAATTGGTTCGAATTTATCGTCGACGTTGGGCCAGCAGCAAACAGTGAAATTCCACCAGTAAACCCGGCCGGTCTTTGCGTCGACGACTGCTCCCATCACGCATGACGTGCCGCAACCCCAGAACGTCACAATGTAGTGCCCGGCAAAGTTTGGCTTTTCTTTCGAACCTTCGCGCAATCTCGTTCGAAACATCCGGTCATCACGCTTCAAAACGACTGGAGCATTTGCTCCGCTGTAGACTTCAGAAACCGGATAGTCTTTGAAGTGCGGTAGTCGCTGTTGTGAGAAAACCTGGCTGGCGAAGGCCAGCGATAGAATGGCGATTAGTATGCGGTTCATAGCTCCGAACTTCGCGGAGGTCTACTTCCGTTCAGTGTAGACAGGATCAAATGCGCGGGTGGTGTGCTCGGTGACACTTGCTTTGGGCTCCGGCAACACGCGCATCTGCGCCGCGTCGAGTTCGTTGGTGACCTGCTCCTTCGTTCCGCTGATTTCGGCAGGTTTAGAACGACGAAACAACAGACGAATAAGAACGCCTTCGATGATCAGTAAGAGTAGAAACGGTATTAGCGACAACGCCAGGACTGGTTCCACTCGTAAGCCGAGTATAACCTTCATCACGCCCATGAGCATGGTGATAGCTGCAAGGCCGAAGATGAAGGTCGCTACCATCCACGTCAGAAGAAACTCAGGTCTGACTTCTGAAGACTTGACCCCGGTCTCCGTCCGATTCAACTTGCCGCCGCAATGATTGCAGTAGCTCAACCCCTGCGCGACAGCCGCACCGCAAGACGAACAATACATTCGTTTCACCCTCCTCACACGTGGTACTACGATACCTGCGTCCGCTAGGTTCTATCCGGGTGCCGGAGTTCAATGCGTTTCGTGCCATTTGCGGAGGAGCATTTGTTCTTTCTCAGCATCTATTCCGGCTTTCAGTTCGTCATTCGCACGGCTTGTTTGATACCAGGTTGAGGTGTCTCTGATTATCTCTGCGAGCGGGCGATGGCTGAGACCAGCCTGAACAGCTTTGTCAGAGTTGATGAACATGAAGCCTTTCAAGTGCGGTGCGGCGTTTTCCGGCAACCAGAGCGGGATTTCACTCCAGGCAGCGACGTTCTCCTGAAGCAGGAAATCCTCGCTGACCCAGGTAAATGAGGCATCGCTATGGGTGACGGATTTGCACTGCTCGAGCACAGCCTGCATCGTCACACGGTTCGGTGGACCGTTGGCGTTATAGACTCCAACTGCTCTGCGTTCAATCATGCTGACAATCCACTCGGCTAAGTCGCGCGCGTCGATGAACTGGACAAAGCGCTCCGGACGATCCGGAGCCAACACTTCGCCGCCTCGGGTGACACGCACTACCCAGTAAGTAAACCTATCGGTGTAATCGTGTGGACCAACAAGCAAACCCGGACGGATTGTGAGCACTCGCTCAGGCATCACCTCTTCCGCGGCCTGTTCACAGAGAGCTTTCAGCCCTCCGTACAGCCTTCCGTACGAGGGCTCTCCGGCGGTGTCGATGGCATTTGCCTCGGCCAGTTGTTCAGTTGAAAGCGTGACGAGAGGTGAAGCTTCATCGACACCAGGCAGGCTGACATCGGCGTAAACGTTTTGCGTGGAAATAAAAACGTAACGATCGACTGAATCAGCCAAAACTTCTGTCGCTGCTCGCACTGCGCGCGGCAGCATCCCACAGGTGTCCACCACCACGTCCCAACGGCGGCCCTTGAGTTTGTCGAGATCAGTGTGCCGGTCTCCGCGGATCGTTTCCCCATCCGGTTCAGGCGCATGCAGCCCGCGATTGAAAAGCGTGATCTCGTGTTCACGCGCGCGTGCGGCGGTCACCAGATGCCGACCGAGAAATCTCGTCCCACCGATCATTAATATCTTCATGGGATGGCTTCGCGAAAAATAGGCCAGGTTTCGTATTGGCTACAAATCTTTTGATTTGAGACCTGTGTTCTTGGCGATGCGAGCCGGCATCTTTGGCGCAATTTCGTCTTTATCGTGAAATGCAAAGACCACATCGGGCCATTCGGGTCGTACGAGAACCTTGTGAGAACCGGACTCGCGTTTAATACTCCAACCGATGCGCAGCAGTGCGGCAAGGACACACTTCGCTTTCGCTGAGGACTATTGGCTCATGCAGCAGCGAAGGAGATGCTGACGAATTCGGATTTGCCTTCGCCGTGCTCGAGCCGATCTGCCAGGACGCGCAAAGCGAGCGCCTGAGCCTTAGCGATGGCCTCGTCTGAGTTGCCTCCATATGCAAGCACACCGGCAATTCGATTACCTCTGGCCAGCCACCGACCATCGACTTCGCGTTCGTACTCAACTGTGAATGTCATCGTCACGACCTCTCTGAATAGTACCATCAGTTTTTATGAGGTGCGCAAGATAGCTTGAACTGTCACCCGATCGAACCGCTGCAAGGAACTGCTCCCTTCGTTCAGGAAACTCTTGCATTCGTTTCAGAACTTCTTCTGTCGAGAGCTGAACGCGGGCAGGCCGTTCAGTTTTTCTTCGTGGTTCTTGCTTGTCCATGGTTGAATCATGCATACAAGTTGTGGCCGGTCAACACACGATCTTAACGTTCCTGCTGATGGTACTTGATAGTGATGTTGTTTACGTTGATTCTGGGCATTGGGTCTTTGTTTGAAGATTTGTATTTGACGAGCCGGATTCGCTGCATCGCGAGTGGGATCTCGCGGTTTCGCATGAACCAGCGCCAGATGTTTCCAGTGTTCATGTTCTCGGCGCTGAGCAGAATAATTCCCACGTTGATCCCAATCACGTCAGTATCGACCCACCCGCTGTTTGGATTGAACGCATCAACAAAGCCATACTTGCCGTAGATCTTCGCACCGTATTTCTCGTTAATTGTCCGCAATGCTCGCGCAGAGAATTCGGGAGTGAACATCAAGGAACCACCCGCAGCCGCTGGCACAACTGTTCCATCGATCTCCGCGTCGCGCGGTGGTCCACCCCACGCGAGATAGCCTTTCGCACTATCAGACGCGGTGATGCCCCACACGTCTGGTCCAAAGCCAGGGAAGTCGTGCGACAGGTTCATGCAGAACGCGCGATGAGCGAG
The DNA here is from genome assembly GCA_046733535.1 of Acidobacteriota bacterium. Lineage (GTDB taxonomy): Bacteria > Acidobacteriota > Blastocatellia > Pyrinomonadales > Pyrinomonadaceae > PSRF01. The sequence continues at coordinate 552 of JBKPPH010000329.1, read as the reverse complement.
AGTCGCCGCAACTGAGTTTTGGAAATAATCGATGCGGTCACCGCTCGTTTCACGCCGGTTACGATAGTCGATCCATGCGTGCGCGTACTGGTGCATGAACAAAGGCACGCCGATAGTCGTGAAGTAACTGTGACCCTCGTAGCGGTAGCGATCTCGCCACAACGCTCGCCAGGCAGCCGCAGGAATCGGATACGTGGGCGATGCGATTGCGAGCAAATAGAGGATCGTATCTTCGCTGTAAGTGTCCCAACGCGGGCGTAGGAAGCCGGTCTCGGGCTTCCAGCCATGTGACAGCAGCAGCGGATCGCCGTTCAGCATCCAGCGAAAGTCAACGCGGCGATAGATCCGGCCGGCGAGTCTCACTATTTCCTGATCGTCACGAAAGCACTGCCGCACGGTGAGTATTCCTGCGACCAGTAGAGCCGTATCGATCGAAGAGACTTCGCTGTTCCAGCGACGCTCACCGGTCTTCGAATCCATCCAATGGTAGAACCAGCCGCGTTGCTGAAACGCACGCGCGTCGAAGAACCGCAACGTGTTACGCGTGCGTTC
>JBKPPH010000328.1:0-25065 GCA_046733535.1 Acidobacteriota bacterium | reverse complement strand
TGTGTTTGAACAAATAATGTGGCAACTCACATGTCCTGCGAGGCTACTAAAGGCCGCAGCCTAAAACCCTTTCACCCGAGGGCCCGGCGGCTTGCTACACCTACCGGGTTGTCCCGCGTGGGACGATCAATGAAGAACATTTGAGAGGAGATTTTTAGGATGGCTAGATTTTCGCTTAGGTGGTTGACGGCGCTCGTTGCCCTCAGCCTGTTTTCCATCGCCGCCCTCGCGCAGGCGTCGGGGCCCGCTGCCCAACTGTCCGTGGGCGTGACCCCAACGACGGTGAGCGCCGGGGGAACGGTGACAGTATTCGGTTCTATTACCAACACTTCCTCGAGGTCCGAGAAAGTGACGATCACTTACGACGTGATTGGCCCCTGCAATTTCACAGATACTTACTCAATCGAAGTCACGCTGAAGGCCGGGGAGACCCGCACTGACAGCACCACCTACACAGCGCCCGCTTGCGCGGGAGATTACACGATCACGGCGACCGCAACCTCCCGCGGCACGGTGCTGGATATCAAAACAAACACGGTCACGGTTCAGTAAACCGTGTTCAGTCCGGGACGTGCCCAGCGTCCCGGAATTTTAAGTAGCTAAAATCATGAAGCTACATTTACATCAACAAACCCTGAAAGGCGTTTACGAACGCCTGCGTACTGCGCAAACTTGAAACACCGGCGCTGAAGCAGATTCAACTCTGCGCGGCGTACACCTGTTACTTGATAAACTTAGGGTTTTGGGGCATACCCTAAAACCCCGAGCTTAGTTTTCTGTTCCCTCATAAACTGCGCCCGATCGAGTGCCAACCCCAAACCAGGCATGCATTAACGGTGCGAGATATGTATTTAATCCCCCGACTTTGAGACTGTTGTCAGTGTTAGCAAAAAAAATTATTTAGCCGCGAAGGCACTTGCACTGCACTGCGGGTGGCCCTGGGCATATCCCTGTCGATCATGGGAGGTGAATTATGAAGTTCCGAACGTCTGCTCGCCCGTATCTGACGCTCTTATTCGCTATCATCGTATGTGTTTTTGCTGGTAACCGGGCCGTCGCAGCCGCTCCGGCCGCACCGTCGCTGGTCTCTCCGGCAGACGGCGCAACTGTCACGGAGCCGTTCCCGATCTCGTGGACGGCAGTCAGCGATCCGAGCGGGATCATCGCCTACAACTGGCAGGTCAGTTCGTCCTCGGCGTTCACGACCGTGCTCCTTCAAAACTCAACGAACGGCGCGACACAGGACTCGGTCAGCGGGCTCGCCAATGGCACCTATTTCTGGCGTGTCCAGGCCGTCAACGGCGCGTTTGAACAGGGGGCCTGGTCTCTCCCGCGTAGCTTCACAGTCACAGGCGTTGGCGCCGGGCTGCCGGGGGCGCCGAGTCTCGCGCCGCCGCAAGGCTACTCAACCTTCCACCCGAATGAAGTGATGACTTTCACGTGGAGCGTGATTCCTGAGGCTGCGACCTACGTTTTCCAGTATTCGACTGACCCGAGCTTCCCCGTGTCTACGCGGGGCGAGTTCAACAATATTCCCGAGGCCACCTGCTCGTTCGCCATTTCCAATCCCGAGGGCAACTACTTCGCGCGCGTCTTTGCCGTGGACGCAAACGGCAATTTCAGCGCGCCGTCGAACGTCGTCAGCTTTTCCGTCTTCTACAGCAACCCGATCCCGCCGCCACCGGCAATCGTATCTCCCGTCAACAATCCGACGCTGAACCTGCCGGTGACGCTCACCTGGCAGCACGTCGCGAACCCGCAGCCGAGCGGCTACGAGATTCAGATCGCTAAGGACTCCGGGTTCCAGACGATTGAAGAAGACGCCCCGCAACTGAATGGCCCGACGCGAGAGGTTCTCTCGCTCACTTCGGGGACGAAGTTTTGGCGCGTGCGTTCGGCGCAGGGCGATTCCTCGCCGACGACTGCTGCAGTGACCGCGTGGTCCGCGACCGGCACGTTCACGATCAGTTCTGCACCGCCGACGCCGGTGTCCGTAACGGTTGTCAACAACCCGCTGTACAGCGGCGAGACGACGTGGGTGGCAGTGCAGCTCACGGCGGCGGCTCCGGCCGGCGGCGCCACGATTAACTTGAGCAGTTCTAACCCGGGCGCGGTGCCCGTGCCGGCGACGATCGCGATGCCAGGCAATACTGCCTGGACGCAGTTCCAGGTGCAGGCGGGGCAGGTGAGTGTGGCGACGCCCGTGACGCTCACGGCGTCGCTGAACGGAGCTTCCGCGTCTGCGCAATTCACGTTACAGCCGCCTTCGTTGAAGTCGCTCACGATTTCGCCGTCGGTCATCAGCGGGGGCGCGCAGCCCCAAGGCATCGTGATGCTCAACGGGCAGGCACCGGCCGGCGGAGCACTCGTGAGTCTGTCAAGCAACTCACCAATCGTGAGTCCGCCCGCGTCGGTGACGGTCGCGCCCGGCAGCTTCTCGGTCTCGTTCCCGATTCCTACGAGTAGCGTGACGGCGAACACAACCGCCACTGTCACGGCAAACTACAACGGCGTTGCTGCGCAGGCACAGGTCACGCTCACGGCCCAGCAGCCGCCTTCATCGTTGACGCTGAGTCCGACGTCAACGACCGGAACGGGCGGCAGCTCCTTCGCCACCGTCACGGTCGCGTCAGCGTCGTCGACTGACCAGGTGCTACAGGTTTCCAGCAGCAACCCGTCGATCGCCTCCGTTCCTAACGGCGTGACGATTCCCGCGGGCTCGACGACTGGCGGCTTCAACATCTTTACGACATCCGTCAGCACTCAGACCATCGTCACGATCTCCGTCTCAGGTGGCGGCGTGACCAAGACTGCGAACCTGACGGTTAACCCTGACGCATCGCCGACGCCCACTACGCCCACGGCGCCGACGCTTTTGTCGCCCGCATCGAACGCGAAGGTGACGCAGCCAATCAACTTCGACTGGTCCGACGTTAGTGGCGCGACGAGTTACGAGATACAGATTGACGACTCGAGCAACTTCACTGCGCCGCTCACGCTGAGTCAAACGGTGAGCGTGTCGCAGGCGACAATTACGGGCCTGCCCGCGCAACGGCTCTTCTGGCGCGTGCGCGCGTTCAACTCGGCGGGCGTCGCAGGGCCCTTCTCGGCCTCGCGCCGCTTCACAGCTCAGGCTGCGTCTACCACCACGACCCCGGCGAGTCTGTCCGCCGTTAGCGTGAGTCCGAGTTCTGTCGTCGGTGGAACAACAGTGCAGGGTACCATCACGTTGACGGGTGGAGCGCCGAGCGGCGGAGCAGTGGTTACGCTCAGTAGCGCGAACACGTCCGTTGTCTCAGTGCCTGCAAGTGTCACTGTGCCGGCGGGCTCCTCGAGTGCGACGTTTGGCGTCAACACTTCGGTTGTCTCCGCGAACACCGGCGTCACGATCACCGCGACTTACGGAGGCGTGAGCCGCACGACGACGCTGACCGTCACGCCCGCGTCCACCAGCTCGGCGCCGCTACCTGCGCCCTCGCTCATCAGCCCCGCGGCTGACGCGCGCTTCAGTCCTGGCACGAGCATCACCTTCGACTGGACGGACGTGAGCGGCGCGGCCAGCTACACGATCCAGATTGACGACTCGGACACCTTCGCATCTCCGTTGGTGGTGAATCAGAACACGACCGTCTCGCAGTTCACGACGAGTACGCTGCCTACGATCAGGATGTGGTGGCGAGTGCGCGCCAACTCGTCTTCCGGCACGGCGGGCAGTTGGTCGGCGGCGAGGCGCTTCGAGGTGAAACAGTGACAGCTCGATGAAATCACACGTGAGCGCTAGCGTGCATGTGCTCTCGCGGCATAGAATCCGGGGCGATTTCCACAAGTTTCCTTCGGAGGACGACATGAAAACAAAAATGATTGCATTAGCAATCTCCCTCGTTTTTGTAAGTGTGGCGTTGGGCTATCAGAACAACCCGAACATGGGCACCTGGAAGCTCAACGAAACGAGATCAAAGCTTGCGGGGAAAGCAAGGAACAACAGCGTGGTCTATGAAGCCGCCGGCGATCAGACCAAGGTGACAGTCGACGGCGTTGACGAGAACGGCAGTGCTGTTCATAGCGAGTGGACCGGAAAATTCGATGGGAAAGATTATCCTGTAACCGGCGATAGCAACTCCGACACGAGGTCCTATCGAATGATCAATAAGAACACCCTGGCGCTTACGGGCAGGAAAGCCGGCAAAGTGACATTGACGGGTCGCATCGTCGTTGCGCGAGATGGAAAGACGCGGACGGTGACGACGACTGCAACGAATGCGCAAGGGAAGAAGGTTACGAACGTTGCGGTGTATGACAAGCAGTAGCTGAACAAGCAGGCGCATCAGGTGCCCTTCCGTGTCGAAAGCCGGAAAAGGGCATTCCTTCGTGACACTGTACGACGCTCGGCTTTGCCTCAAAACTCCAAGATCATTCTTGGAGACAGTCAGTACAGAGAGCGGTAGCGACCTGGTCAACGATTGGAGTCAAAAATCTTTGGAAATATCGCATGCTGATCACTGACCAGGTCGCTACCGCTCCCTGTACTGACCGTCTCCAAGCCTGACGTCCGACTTTTCAGGCAAGGCTACGACGGTCAGAATTTATTCACCCCAGCAACCCTCACACCGCCGGTGTCACGAATTAGTGAGTGACCGGCGTATCAAGTTGGCTAAGCCATTCTCGTCGCCGAGGTCTGCTCATGCGGTGACGCCGAGCAAGCCGCACCATTCTGTCGTCAACGATCCTGGAAACGACTCGAAAAATAGTTCGTCAATGTAACACCAGCCCCAGTCTTCATCCGGCTCGAAAGATTGGATGATGGGATGATTGGTTAAATGAAAGTGCTTGGCCGCGTGTTTATTTTTTGAATCCTCGCAGCAGCCTACATGACCGCAGGTTACGCAAAGCCGCAAATGGATCCATGTATCACCTATCTTCAAACACTCTTCACAACCATTCGGCGTTGTCGGAGTAACATTGCGAATTGCAGATAAATGCGAACAGCAATTCATGATTGTAATCCTCCAGGTGAGCGGCTTACCGAGCCATAGCCGACATCATTTCCGGCCGGAAGATGATGGAAACGATCCTCTTCCGGTGCACCCTCTGGATCGTCGAGTGTTATCAGCAACTCCAGGTCTTCTTCGCTCATGGTAAATCTCCTTGTGTCTGACGCGTCATGCGACACTTATCATTGAGCGCCGGCGCCTTTCGAAGCAGGTGCAACCGCTGACGTCACCGACTTACCAAGCCAGTCTTCGAAACGCATCTCGCCGAGTTGCGCATCACTGCCTGGTACGAGTGAGTACTCGCTCAACTCGGTGCCGAAGTAGCGTGCGTGCGGATCAGCAATCACCTCGCGCGGATCATTGCGAGCGGCGAGGCCAAGACGAATCAGTTCATCGAAGCGAAACTGCTCGGGCCCGCCAATCTCAACGATTCCATTCAACGGTGGTCCCATGGCCACTCTCGCCACCGCACTCGCAACATCAGCGGCCGCCATGGGCTGGAAACGCACCGGCGGCAGGCGAACCGTATTGCCCTCGGTAGCCGAGTCGGCAATGCGATTGACGAACTCGAAGAACTGCGTCGCGCGCACGATCGAATAAGGAATGGACGCTTCGCTAATCAGCTTCTCCTGAGCGACCTTCGCGCGAAGATAGCCGCTGTCCGGCAGACGATCACAGCCAATGACAGACAACGCTACGTGATGTTTCACCCCCGCGGTCGTTTCATAGCTGAGCAAGTTACCGGTTGACGTTTCGAAAAACTCCATCACCGGTCCATCGTCAAACGACGGCGAATTCGAGACATCGACGACTACTGACGCGCCCTCGAGAACTTCGGCGAGTCCTTCGCCGGTCATAGTATTTACCCCCGAGTTCGGCGACGCGGCCACAGCGTTATAGCCGCGCTCACTGAGTTTCGATACAACCTTTGACCCGATCAGCCCGGTGCCACCAATGACCACAATCTTTCCGTTTGCTTTTTCGTTCGTCATAGCTTGATTCCTCTCGTTACTCCTTGAACGGGGAGTTCAGCAAATAGTCGACGGTTGATACCGCCTTGTAACCCGGTACAAAGCGCTCGCCAAAATCGCGCGCGAAGTTGTCATATGTCGTGTCCGGACGTGTCTCGACGACATGACAGACAGCGCGTGTGAATTGTTTCTTCATCTCGAGCCGTGGAAACTCCTCGACGATTGCAGCGATCTCAGTCTCGTTTAGCGCCTCGTAAGCCCAACCGCCCCAATCCAGACCGATACCCATCGTGCTCAAGGCGACTTCAGCCTCCTTGTGCAGGGCAATGGAAGGAGTCGAGTTGAGTGCAACTGTGTCCCAGATCAACTGCGTCCGCCGCTCATCAAGGCCCTGATCACGTGCGAACGCGCGCGCTGCGTTCGCTCCCTCCACTTCGAATCGAAGTGGCCCATTGAAGTCTTCCGCCAGACCGACGTCATGAAGGATTGTGGCGACAGCGAGAACTTCGCCATCATGCGCATTCTGTTTACGTTGCGCGATAATTGATGCAAAGAGCCATGATCGCATTGCGTGATTGAACAGGTATGGCTCTGACCGCTCGCGTGCGAACTCTATTGCCCGAGAGATCACCGGCGTGTCGAGTACCGAGACGCCGGCGAGTAAACGTGTGGTTCGCATCTTCGGGTTCGTTGCACTCATTTCACGCCGCCCCGGCAGATTTGGTTTGTGTTGCGGGAACACGCGCGTCGATCCAGTTCGTGATATCAGCCATCACGATCTCTTTATCAATATCATTCAGGAGATCGTGATAGTGTCCCTCGTAGAGTTTCAGAGTTTTATCCGTCGACCCAGTGTGATCGTAAAAGAACTGGCTGCCGCTGGGGTTCGTTGCCTTGTCCTCTGTGCCGTGCAGAATGAGTACAGGAAGTTTGATGAGGGGAAATTCGTCATGCAGTCGGCCAGCGGCATCCAACATCACCTTCGCGGTCTGGACCGGCTGAGACTCGCCATGAATCAGCGGGTCATTGTTCATTGACTCGACAACCCGCGGATCGCGCGAGAAGATTTCGTTGTGCAGCGTGAAGACATGTGTATGCTTGGTGATGTAACTCAAGCCCTTGAGGAACGACAGCACGATATCGGGCGCCGGCAAATCGTATGCGAAGCTCTCGCAGATCAAGCCGTCGATCTCTGATGGATGGTCGAGACTGTAAATGCACGAAACGACACCGCCCGCGCTGTGACCGAGCAGGAACACCGGCAAACCCGGATTTTCCGATTTCGCTGTTCTGACAAGCGTCGCCACGTCGTCGGTATAGTCTTCGATCTTCTCGACGTAATACCGCTCGCCTTCGGAACGCCCGCGCCCGCGCAAGTCGATCGCGTAAGCCGCCAAACCTTTCGCCGCGAATTGCTCGCCCACCCAAACATATTGCCCGCTGTGTGAATTAAACCCCGGGACGATGACGACCACGCCGCGTGTTTTTCCTTCAGGCTGCCATGAGCGCGAGAAAATTTTCACTCCGCCGGTTCCTTCGAAAGTTGCTTCCTTCATGTCTTCAATCTCCTTATCGTTGATTCACACCGGGCTCAGTTGGTGGCGATGCGGTAACTCTCCCCCTTGATGAAGGCGAGCAGATCGTTATTGATCTGATCCTGATGGGTGGCGGTGATGCCGTGCGGCGCTCCCGGGTAGTAGATGTCCTTCGCCCCTTTGATAAGTTGTGCCGACTTCCGCGCAGAATTCTTCACCGGAACGATCTGATCGTCTTCGCCGTGAAGCACCAGAGTAGGTACATCAAACTTCTTGAGGTCTTCGGTGAAGTCCGTTTCGGAAAAGGCTTTGATACTCTCATAGGCGTTCTTCAGGCCGGACTGCATGCTCCAGGACCAAAACTGATCGAGCACGCCCTGCGAGACATTCGCGCCGGGCCGATTGGCGCCGTAGAACGGTTGTGCGAACTCCCGGTACGTCTGCGAGCGGTCCTTAAACAGCTTCGCACGCAACTCGTCGAATATCTCTACCGGTAAGCCTTCGGGATTGGCGGCGGTCTTCAGCATCAGCGGCGGTACTGCGGCAATCAGGACAGCCTTGGCGACTCGGCTTGTTCCGTGACGACCGATGTATCGCGCGACTTCACCGCCTCCGGTCGAGTGGCCCACGAGTGTGACTTGCTCGAGGTCGAGCGCTTCGATCACTGCCGCAAGATCGTCGGCATACCCGTTCATGTCGTTGCCGGATGCCGACTGGCTTGACCGTCCATGCCCCCGCCGGTCATGCGCGATGACGCGGAAGCCGTTCTGTTCGAGGAAGAGCATTTGCGCGTCCCACATGTCGGCATTCAGCGGCCATCCATGCGAGAACGTTACGGCCGGACCACTGCCCCAATCCTTGTAATAAATCTGTGTTCCATCTTTCGTCGTGATAGTACTCATCACACTCTCTCCTTTCGATAATTGCGAACCTCAGCCCTGCGATGTCGATGATTCTGCACCGGAGTGTGTTTTCTCAAAACCCTAGATGGTGCTATCGGCAAATCACCCAATCGAGTTAGCGCTCGATACCAGTAAAGTTGGCCAATGTCGATGTAGGGCTGTAAGATCTGGCATCATGGATCATTCTCAGCCAATCACTATCCTGAGCGTGGAAGATCATCCCGTTTTTCGTGAGGGACTGAGCGCAATTATCGGCTCGCAGTCAGACATGCAGCTCGTCGCACAGGCTTCGAACGCCGCAGAAGCCATTGCAGAGTTTCGGACTCATCAGCCGAACATCACCTTGATGGATCTGCGTCTGCCGGGTATCAACGGGACTGAGGCGGTGATTTCCATTCGCAAAGAGTTTCCGGAGGCCCGGATCATTATGCTCACTACGTGGGACAGTGACGGCGAGATCCAGCGAGCACTGAAAGCGGGGGCTGCGGCCTATGTCCTCAAGAGCATGCCGAAGGACGAATTATTAGGAGTGATCCGGTCGGTCCATTCCGGGAAAAAACATATCCCCCCTGAGATTGCAGCGCGCGTCGCTGAGCACATGGGCGAAGAAGAGTTGACTGCAAGGGAACTAGAGGTGCTGCGACTCATTCACGACGGTCATCGCAACAAGCAGATCGCCTATCAGCTTGCGATTGCAGAGACGACAGTTAACTTCCATATCAAGAACATTGTCGACAAGCTCGGTGCTAATGATCGAACGCACGCCGTGACCATTGCGCTCCGGCGTGGGCTGCTTCAAGTCTGATCGCGCATTCCCCAAAAACATTCAAACCCGCAGCTTTGTAAAACTTAAGGCAGGATAAAACATCCTGTAGAGAACTACAGTGCGAATACTACTGGTTTTGGTGTGTTGAGAAATCTTCGCATTCAATACAGTCAACAGATCGCAGGGTCAACGCTTTATCGTCGTTGCCCCTCAGTGTTGGTTTTATTTTGCGTGCTGTTGATAATTCAATGTGGAGAGTTCCTTACATCTGTTTTTTCATCCTTGCACTCTGTCCTTCGTGGTATCAGACGCTATGGTTCTGCCTTTCTTGTGCCGTGCTCGTTTTGTCCGTGACCTGGGTAATGTGCCGCTTACGACTGCGACTACTTGCAAGAGCAACTCGCGCTCGTTTTGATCGGCGCTTGGCCGAGCAAACCCGGATTGCACGCGAGCTTCACGACAACATGCTGCAGACGATTCAGGGCAGCAAGTTTGTAGCCGACGACGCATTGGACAGACCGAACGATACCGATCATATGCGCGTGACTTTGGAGAAGTTGTCAAACTGGCTCGGACACGCTACGCAGGAAGCACAGGCAGCCCTCGATTCACTTCCCACTTCAGAGATGGAACACATCGACGACTGATTTATCTTCGCGCCCCCTCCTCACACCAATTGATCATTAAAGCCTACAGAAAAGTCTAGGTTGATTTTTACGCTTTCGGGGATTTCGCGAAAGCTCGCATAGGTCTATCTTGTCGCCGAAGTCGAGGTTGTAGTTAAGAATTTCAGGAAGGGAACAGAAGAAATGAGCAGTCAGGTAAGTGCTTTAACATTTTCAGTGAATCCGGAAGCGACAGCTTCCTTTCACGACGACGGCGTAGTGATTCTACACACTGGTACGGGCCGCTTGTTCACTGCCAACCAAACAGGCGGTCGAATCTGGCGTGGGGTCGAACAGCAACTGCCATTGGAAGCGATTGCGAAGGGAATCAGCGAAGACTATCAAGTTGCTCCCAGCACCGCATACGAACATACGGTTTGCTTTCTGGCTGCACTCGAACGTCAGGTACTGGTCCACCGGGAGGTTGCGTCATGAAAACGTCGTGTCTATTCCCTCGCGCGCTTTACGAAATCCTGCGCTACGAAGTGATCGTTTGGTTGCGAGGTTCGGGACGCATTCTTTCGGAGTTGAAGCAGCAATCGATCGCAGCCCAACCCATGAGTGAGGAAGTGGAGAAGGCAATTTGCGATGCGGTCCATCTCGCCACTTGTTTCTACTGGAAGCCGGTGCTTTGCCTGCAGCGAGCTGTATGCACCGTACGGTTGCTCCGAAAACACGGCATCGTGGCCAGACTGGTGATTGGCTATCGACCGTCGCCGTTTTTCTCGCACGCCTGGGTAGAGGTAGAGGGCCGAGTCGTGTATGGCTCCGCAGCCTACCAGAAAAGACTATTGCCACTGCACGTTGCCTGATGGAGCGAACGAAGATGTTTATTAGTAAACAAAACCCGATTGCGCGCGATGACGCGCGCCGAATCGAAGTGCTGCACTGGGACGGCAGGCTCGACAATCGAGACGATCTGCTGCTGCGATTGCGGGATTCGCTGCAAGGCGACACGAGTAACGCCGCCATCGCAGGCGCGTCCTATGAACGTTGGGGTGTGGATGGCTTGATCCGTCTGATCGGGGATTGGAGTGTGGTGATTCGCAACCGCGCCGATGGTTCGACCGTACTGGCAAGCGATTTCGCCGGAGTGCGACCCCTTTATTACCACGTTGATGGCGGACGTGTGCTGTGGTCCAGTCGCCTGGAAACTCTGGTAGCTCTGACTGAGATCTCGGAGCTTGACGAGCAATATATCGCCGGCTTCCTCATGTGCGGTGGTTATCCCAACCACACACCGTACAAAGGCATCTATTCCGTTCCTCCGGGCCATGCGGTATGCGTGACGTCTGAACGCACGGTGATTCGCCGGTTCTGGTCCATGCCGGTCGGCGATACGATCCAATACCGGAACCGGCGCCGGTACGAAGAAGAACTTCGCGAGTTATTTCGAGTGGCAGTAGCCGTTCGCCTGCAGACTGAATCACCAATTATTGCTGAGTTGAGCGGTGGTCTTGATTCGTCATCTGTTGTTTGTGTAGCAACAGACCTGATGCGTCGAGGTGCGGTACAGGCTACCGGGCTCACCGGAGTAAGCTTTGTCTGGGACAACTCATTGGACGTTCCCTTCATTCGTGACGTCGCCGCACATTGCGGAATTGAGTGCCTGGAGCTTGCAACGCAGAAGGTACCAATCATCGCCGAAAGACAAGTCGGGGAAGTCATGCCGGAACCTTTTCAACCACTGCGACGATCGATTGCGACGATAGCCAGCCGGCTCAATGCCAAAACCATTCTCACAGGACAGGCCGGCGACCTGATGATGGGAAATTGGTTCGACGACAGTCTCCAGGTTGCAAAATCACTGCGAAGCTTGCGACTGGACCGCGCATTCGTCGAAGCGCTCGCATGGAGCAAACTCCTGCGGGTCCCCATCTACAAAATCGGTTGGCAGGCGCTCAAGGCATCTCTGCCTCCATCGTTGTCACCATCGCAGACGTACACAGCGGCGGATGGTTCGTACGCGCCGAAGAGTATTGAGACTTCTTTGACGAGCGGCTTTTGCGGCCGTACCGGCGGCTTCGACTCAGACCGCTTATTCTCGAATTCGTGGAAGTACGCACCTCCCGAGCGTCGCAAGCATTTGCGAACGCTTGCAATGATGCTGGAACTGCGCCAGCTACAAATCCCCGAACCATTACAACACCTGGACTATACACACCCGTTCGCGCATCGCCCGCTCGTTGAATTTCTGATGAGCGTGCCCGCGGACATTCTCTGCGGTCCGGGCGAGCCGCGCCGATTGATGCGTTCGGCTTTCTGTGATTACTGGCCCGTGAAGTTGCGCGCCCGCCGATCCAAGGCCGTGTTCAATACTCCCTGGCAGGCGGCACTGCGACCGTTGGCGCGCGCTCTCGCCAGTGCGAAGCAATTGCAGGTAGTTGAACGAGGAATTGTGGAGCGCGCCAGTCTGATATCACGGCTTGATCGTCTTAGCAACGCACTGGACTGCAACGAGCACCAGTTGCGGCAGATCATCATGCTCGAACTGTGGTTGCGAAATCGCGCGAGCAACGAGCCGGCCAGGCGCTTGCTCGCAGCAGCATGAACAAACAGATGTATCCAATACTGAAGAAAGGAGGCTGGTCCAATGCAAAACGTATACGAAGCTCCAGCACTTACACTGATTGGTGAAGCAAACGACATCGTCATGGGGTTTAGTTTGGGCGGTGATGATCTTCCAAACCAATTGGCGTTAGACTTTGAATTCGAGCAGGACTAGTCAGTCAGTCACAACCAGAAGGCACATAGAACGCAAACGTCTACCTGACATTTGTGTTCTGTGTGCCTTCCTGTGGCACAATTCGCGTCTACGACTGGAGAAATCATGATTAACCCTATTCGAATCCTATCGGTAGACGACCACCCGATGTTACGCGAGGGCATTGCCGCCGTGCTCGAGGGTGAAGATGACATGGTGCTCGTTGCCGAAGCCAGCAACGGGCGCGAAGCGATCGAACAGTTCCGCACTCATCGGCCCGATGTGACTTTGATGGACGTGCAGATGCCGGACGTCAACGGTATCGACGCGATCGCGAAAATTCGCGAAGAGTTTCCCCATGCTCGCATCATCGTGCTGACTACCTATAGCGGCGATGCGCAGGCGTCCCGCGCCTTCAAAGCCGGAGCGTCAGGGTATCTGTTGAAGAGCATGGTGCGGAAGGAGTTGATCGATACGATCCGGACAGTTCACGCCGGCAAGAAAAGAATCCCGCCGGAAATCGCGATGAACATAGCCGAGCACCACAACGACGACGCATTGACGGAACGTGAAATCGAAGTTTTGCGCGCAGTGGCGGCCGGTAACGCCAACAAGATGGTGGGCCAACTCCTCAACGTCTCCGAAGAAACGATCAAGGCACACATGAAGAGCATTCTTTCCAAGCTTGGCGCGAACGATCGAACGCATGCGGTAACAATTGCCGTGAAGCGGGGCATTATCGAGATCTAGTTATCGTGCTTTGAATTCCTGCTCCAACCGTTGAAAAATCGACTGAACCAAAAGTTCTTCCGTTTGCCAGACAAGCCTCGATAGGCGGTGGTCCCTGGAACTGTTAACTCCACCTCTGTACCCGTTTCGGGCCGGCTCCAGAATTTTAATTGACCGCCGATTTTTTGAGTCCGCTCTTGCATGCCGCGGAGTCCCCAATGACCGGAACGCCCGCCCGCGTCCAGGATCTTCGGATCGATCCCTCGTCCGTCGTCACGAACGCGCAGTCGAAACTGTCGCGAGTCATAGGCGATCTCGGCCTCGATTTGTTTAGCATTGGAATGGCTAAGCGCATTAATGATGGCTTCGCGCCCGATGCAGTAGCACTCCTCGAGAACCAGCGGATGTAAGTCACGGACACGACCCTCGACCACGGTCTTGAAAGCTGCATCGCCACCTTGCGACGTTTCCTCGGCAACGGAACGGAAGGCGGCCGGCAAATCGGTAAGGGATGCAGTATTCACACGCAGGTTCTGAATACGATCTCTACCTTCTGCCAAAACCTGATCGGCGTGGTCCAGGGTTTTCTCGAGCGCTTTGTACGCCTGCGTATTGGCAGGTATTTGTTTCGAGATTGCATGAAATTTCAGAATCAAACCTTGCACGCCCTGCAACAGCGTGTCGTGCAAATCGCGAGCGATGCGCTCTCTCTCTTCCAGACGTTCCTCCATCCGGCTGCGCACTTGCCGGGCGACTTGCTGTAAGCGCAGTTGATAGATCGCAACCAGCCCTAAAAGGAAGAGCATGACCGCGACAACGCGGAACCATACGGTCTCGTAATATGCCGCCTCGATGGTGAAGTCGAGGTATGTGCCGGCCTCGTTCCATACACCCCTGTCATTAGAAGCCATGACGCGGAAGCGATACTTGCCCGGAGGAAGATCATTGTAAAAGGCCTGCCGGCGATTGGTAACCTCCTGCCAACCCTGATCGCGGGGTTCCAGTTTGTAGCGGAACAGGTTCTTTTCCGGAGCGACGAAGCTGAGCGCGGTGTAATCGATTTGCAGGTCCCTTATCAGCGGAGGCAAACGCAAGCTGCCGTGCGCAGTGGTGTCATAACTCTTGCGATCGGCGATCAACTGTTCGACGTGGACTGGCGGTGAAAGATTATTGAAGGGAAGATGGTTCGGATCGACGACGTTCACACCGTCGAGTCCATAGAACCACAATCGCCCATCGGCAGACTGCGTCACCTGTGGAGTGAAGTGACTGCCAGTTGAAACGGTTCGCACGCCGTCAGAAGTATCAAGAACCATAAACTGGCCCGTCGGCTGAGCCTCTTTGTCTGTTGCGACGGCGAGAATCCAGTTATCCAATTCGGTCCGCTTGATGCGCATCAGACCGCACGCTGTCTCCAGCCACACCGAATCAGCAGTGTCTTCCGCCATCCAGTGAATGGTGTTGCACGGCAAACCGTTTCTGATGGTGAGGGTGGTTATGCGACCGTCTTTCAACCGACTGAGACCGCCATCAGTCGCGGCCCAAAGCGAACCGTCGCGATCCACGCGCAAATAGTTGACGCGGTCTTGCGCAAGCCCATCGCCCGCCGCGTATGATTCGCGGACTTGATTGCCTGCGAAATAAGCGATGCCTCCCAGGGAGAATCCAACCCATACACCGCCCCGCGCAGGATCAGCCACGAGTGCGCTCGCAGGTTCTTTGTGTCCAAGATCGGTCCAGGCAATCTCTTGGACCACGGCGTCGCCGCGCACTTTGATGAGGCTGGCATGCTCGTTTGCAATCCAAAGGTTTCCCACAGGGTCCTGAGCTATGGCAGTGACGGCACCTGGTACGGTACTTACAGGTCGAAAACGGTCGCGCTCTAAATAACCAAAACCGGCTGGAGTCGAAGCCCAGATGCGGCCACTATCATCCTGGAAAAGAGAATTGGGAATACTTCCATTCACTTTGCCATCTCGCCCGAAGGTGGCGAACGATCCGTTAGACCATCGATTCAAGCCCGCAAATGTGCCAACCCAAATACTCCCATCTTTCGCAGCCAGCACTGACCAGACAATCGAATCAATGAGGCCCTCATTTTTTCCAAACGTAACGACTGCAAAATCGCGAAAGCGATCCAGCCCATTAACCGTTGCTACCCAAATGTTCTGCTCCCGATCTTCAAAGAGAGCGTAAATGTTATCGCCCGAGAGTCCTTCGGCACTGCCATACACATCCGCCTTTCCCTGGTTTGCATGTACAAATCCGCGATCTGAAGTACCGATCCACAGGCCACCATCGCGATCACGGAGAATTCTTCTGGCGGTGAATGGACCCGTCACACCTGCAAGTGAATACGCCTCCGCTTTCCCATCAGAGAATCTATAAATTCCGCCCTTCCACCCGACCAGGAGGGCGCCATCAACGTCTTCACCAATGGCCTGGACCCCATTCAGTTCGCCCGCGAGGGGATAGAATTTCGGTGGACCAGGTCTGAATCGCCAAAGTCCATTTTTCACTCCAGCCCACAGATTTCCCTTGCTGTCCTCGAATAAAGTAAAAGCTCCACGTCCGAGCGCGCCGTCATCTCCGTCGCAATGAACGCCGCTGTTTTGAATGGCACACAGCCGCCCCGTCGTTATCGTGATACCGCTCGCCCATATTGTTCCTTCGTGATCCTCGAGAATCTTGAAGATGTATCGTCCGGCAAGCTCTGCGTATTGATTAAGATTGCCGTCCTTCCACCTTGCCAGGCCTTTTGTTGTACCAATCCAAAGACTTCCGTCGCGTGCAGCGAGCAGGCTTAGGATGCTGTTCGAGGGGAGCTGTTGGTTAGAGGGCGGCTGCCATGCGACGTTGTGTATGCCATCGAAGCGAAGCAGACCGGATGCGGTGCCCAGCCAAAGGTAACCGTCTGGCGTTTGCGCGATTGCATCGATTGTCTCCCTGGCAAAGCCGTCACGAACCTTCCACGATGTATGGGAATATTGAGTAGCGTGAATTGACGGGTTTAGAGCGTGGGCAGAACTACAAGAGAGCAGCAGGATAGAGACAATGATGATGGAGAGGTCGAGTATGTGTAGTCTTCGGCGACTTGTTTCCGACATGTGGGGCAGATCTTATCGCATCCCAGATCGAGCGAACATAGTTATTCGGCGGCGGGTTGGCCCTACCGATCAGTAGTACTTTGCCATCAACAGGACAGTCATCCCTCGTTAGGGTGATTGGCGTGGCACCCGTTTGGGATTGACGCTCGACGGCGTCTGGAAGTAGCCTGACCGAAACCGTTTAATATTGGAGGTCGGAAAGATGCGCGGTATTGCTGCATTGATATTCCTCCTCCTCACCTCGGTTCTGCTTGCTCACGGACAATCCACGAATGCTTCGCTTAGCGGTCGCATAACCGACCCTGCGAAGGCGCTTGTTGTCGATGCGAAGATCACTGCGACTCGCGAAACCACGAACGTGCGTTATGAAACGACGACCAATGGTTTAGGCGAATATCGTCTCGCGAACCTGCCGCCGGACAACTATCACCTCGAAGTCGAAAAGCTCGGCTTTAAGAAATTGCTCAAGCCGGATGTGATCCTTCACGTTCAGGATGTCGTCAGAATCGATTTCGAACTGACGGTCGGAGAACTTTCTGAAGGCGTCTCCGTGAAAGCCGGCGCACCCGTGCTGAATACTGAGTCAGCCGCGGTGAGCACGGTTGTGGACCGCTCTTTCGTCGAGAATATTCCGCTCAATGGCCGCAGTTTTCAAACCTTGATAGCCCTTACGCCGGGTGTGGTTCTGACGGCCACGTCTCAAAACGATCAGGGGCAGTTCAGCGTCAACGGCCAACGCGCGGATGCAAATTATTTCACCGTCGATGGAGTCAGTGCCAACTTCGGCGTCACCGGTGCACCGACCCTGGTGCAGACTGCCGGAGGAGGTTTGCCGGCGCTGAGCGCTTCGGGTGGGTTGAACAGTCTCGTATCCGTGGATGCGACACAGGAGTTTCGCGTTCAGACATCTTCATTCGCCCCGGAGTTTGGACGCACTCCGGGTGGGCAGATTTCAATCGCGACACGCGCCGGCTCCAATTCTTTTCACGGTACGTTGTTCGACTACTTCCGGAACGACGTGCTCGACGCGCGCGATTGGTTTGTGAATGTCGCAGGTTTACCAAAACCTCAGACACGGCAGCACGACTTTGGCGGTGTCATCGGCGGGCCCGTCCGAAAAGAAAAGACGTTCTTCTTCTTTTCCTACGAAGGGCTGCGATTGCGTCAGCCCTCGAGTTTGCAAACTGCGGTGCCGGATAATGCTTCGCGACAAGCCGCTCCAGCCGCGTCACGACCGTTCCTCAACGCTTACCCGATTGCGAACGGATCTGCGCTTGGCGCCGGACTCGCTCAGTTCAACGCTTCCTTTTCGAATCCAACGACATTGAACGCGTACAGCATCCGCTTGGACCACGTGGTCACTTCAAAAGTGATTTTCTTCGGTCGCTACAATTACTCGCCTTCGCGCGTCGAACAACGCGCCCCCTTCTTCTCATTGGGAAGAGTACTGAGCACTCGCAACCTGATGTCAGCCTCCATACACACGTTTACAGCGGGCATGAGTCAATTAATAACTCCCGAAATCAGCAACGAATTACGCGCGAACTACAGCAACAACCGAGTCACGATCAGCTACGCGATGGATAATTTCGGCGGAGCTGTTCCGCTTCAGGATTCGATGTTGTTTCCCGAACCCTTTACGTCAGCGAATAGCCTTTTCCTGTTTGTCGTTGGTGGCGCCGGAGAATACGCCCAGGGCAAACAAGGCGTCAACGAGCAGCGTCAGGTAAACGTGCTCGACAATCTGTCCGTGATCAAGGGCGCGCACCAGTTGAAGTTTGGCGTTGACTATCGCTGGCTCGCGCCTTTCACCAACCCGTTCGTCTACCGGCACTTTTTTTTCTTCTCGGGAGTAAACGCTAATCCCGGCGGCGCGCTTTCGGGAACCGTTTCGTTTGCGCAACCGACTGCTTACCAGGGTAGCGCGCTCTTGTCGCAAAACCTCTCGCTTTACGGTCAGGATACGTGGAAGATCTCACCGCGACTGACAGTGACGTACGGTTTGAGGTGGGACGTTAATCCGCCGCTAAGAGGGAAGGACGACGCCAGCGATCCTTTTACGGTGAACGGCCTTGGCAATCCAGCCACAATGACTCTGGCGCCGCGCAGCACGCCGCTTTATAAAACGACTTATGGAAATGTCGCTCCCAGAATCGGATTCGCCTATGAATTCCAGGGCATAAAGAAATGGGATGCGGTCGTTCGAGCCGGCTTTGGCGTGTTTTTTGATCTTGGCCAGGGCTCTCTTGGCGGTGTCGCGAGTTTCTTTCCTTACCTTATTTCGAAGAACCTCTCGCTCGCGCCGTTTCCGTTGAGTCCGCAGAACGCAGCTCCTCCGTCATTCACGACCAATCCACCGGTGAGCACAATCTTCGCCGTCGACCCTCATCTGAAACTGCCGCGCACGTATCAGTGGAACCTCGCCCTGGAGCACTCGTTCAAGACTAATCAGAGTTTGTCGTTAACTTATCTAGGCGCGGTTGGAAGAGACTTGCTTCGGACAACTCAGTTTTTCAACCCTAATCCGAATTTCCAATCACTCATACTCACCGACAACAGCGCCACCTCTGATTACCACGCAATGCAGGTTAAACTTCAGCGCCGTTTGTCGCGCGGTTTGCAAGCCTTGGCCTCGTATACTTTCTCCCACTCCATTGATATCGCGTCGAGTGATGCCGCAAGTAACTTCAACACCACGTCTTCGATTGCCGCAGCGAACGTGGATCGCGGGAATTCCGATTTCGACATCCGGCATTCATTCACCGCGGGTACGACTTACGATCTGCCATTTCCGTCATCGCATGGTCTGGTGCGTGACGTCTTCGGTGGCTGGTCGCTGCAAAGTTTTATCTTCGCGAGATCAGCACCTCCCGTGAATATTGCCGGCGCGACTTTCATTGCGGCGGGAACTTTACTCGCGCCTCGACCAAACTTGATTGCGGGAGTTCCACTCGAACTCCATGGCTCACAATTTCCAGGCGGCAAGATTTTCAATCGTGCTGCGTTTACTCCAGCACCCACAGGAACTCAGGGCAACTTCGGGCGTAATGTACTGCGAGGTTTTGGCGCGTGGCAGGCGGACGTTGGCGTGCAGCGGCAATTTCAGCTCACTGAAAACTTGAGGGTTCGTTTCCACGCTGAGTTTTTCAACATGTTCAATCACCCAAACTTCGGCAGTCCGACAAATCTCCTGACGAGCCCGTTCTTCGGTCGTTCGACGCAAACGTTGGCGAACAGTCTCGGTGCCGGCGGCGCCAATGGCGGCTTCAATCCTCTGTATCAGGTTGGCGGGCCGCGCTCGATCCAGTTCGCTCTGAAGCTTCAGTTTTGATCCCAGATTACGCGGATTGTTCCCGAAATCCGTATCCCTCAAAAGAGTTACAGCAGCATAGCCTCAATGCGGGTATCGGATTTTGAGCAGCACCGATAATGTACGTCTGTGCAAAGACTCTACTCCATGTTTCCTCAAGGTGGTCCGGGAATCGGATTACTTCTTTTAAGAATAGCTGCCGCAGGAATGTTTGCCTTGAACCTTGCGCATCGATTGGATTTGTCTACTAACGGGCTGCATTTATTTATCGTGTCATTGCTCGTTATAGTTTGCATCGGCCTACTGCTTGGATTCTTAACACCTTTCCTCACGATAGTTGCCTGTGCTGTAGCGTTGCTGGATCTGTTCTTCACGGACCAGGCGACGAACGTCGTCTACCTTCTGAGAATGTTGACCTCCGGCGCACTCTTCTTTCTTGGTCCCGGCGCATATTCGATCGACGCAAGGTTGTTTGGATTGCGCGTCGCGGTTGTGCCTCCTCGCAAATCCAAAGATCAATTACAGCCTTGATTAGCTCCAGCGACTCGAGAGCGTAAGGTTATCCGGGCATAACTCAATTGAGTTACCTCGTACTCGCACCATTGAGGGTTTCGAGAAACCACGAGCAGGCGCAAAATCCCGCACATTGAATCCCCCTCAAGTTTAATTGTAGTCGTGATGAATAGAGGACAGTCATGAATTCCGCAATAAGGATCATCAAACGCGGCACGTTAGAAAAACCGAACAACGTTCCGGCGCCCGCCGCTGACAAAACGGGGCAAGACCGCGAACGTGACACCGCGAGCACGGTGACGGGGTGGGTCGCCGAATGGGAAGCACGCAAGCGTTCGTTGCAAATAGCCACGCTCGTATTCGCTCGCGCATTGGACCAGTCGCGTCAAACTTCCGGAACAGTAGTGACAGCAAGTTGACAGCCGGTTTACAGCGAGTGGATTGGTACCGCAAGATTGTCGCAGTGAAGGAGACCGAAGAATGAGTGACCAGGACGGAACATCCGGCGCGACAAACGCGAATGAAAGGCCAACTGAGATAGCCGTCCTTGCGGGCGGCTGCTTCTGGGGTGTCGAACAAATTCTGCGCGAGGTGCCGGGTGTGATCGATACGGAAGTCGGATACACGGGCGGTTGGTTGGAGAATCCCAGGTACGCCGATACGCACCACAGTAAGTCCGGACACGCCGAAGCAATCCGGGTGACGTTCGATCCAACGGTGCTCAGTTACGAAGATTTACTGGAGAAGTGGTTTTTCAAACTGCACGATCCGACTACGCTCAACCGGCAAGGCTACGACATCGGCACCCAATACCGCTCGGCGATTTTTCCTCAAACGCCTCAGCAGAAAGAAATCGCAGAGCAAGTAAAGGCACGCGTAAACGCGTCAGGAAAATGGAAGCGGCCGGTGACGACGACCATTGAGCCCGCCTCCACGTGGTATCGCGCCGAGGAATACCATCAGGACTACCTGCGCAAGCATCCCGGAGGATACAGTTGTCACTACATGCGTGACTAACCTCTACCTCCGCGCCCGAAAAAAATCAGAACAACATCACGTAGGTTGCAAGCCTCGTTGCACCTGCAATTTTAAAGCGATGGTTATCCAGCGATAACACGATGGAGTGATCTTCTGCTCGCACCATCTAGGGTTTCGAGAAAAAACGCGCGGGCGCAAAATCCCTCCACAATGAAACGTATTGCTTAATTGCTGGAGGACAGGATGAAACAACTCGGTGATAGATCGCGCCGCCGCTTTCTCAAAACAAGTTCCATGCTTGGTCTGGCCGTCGCGCTCACCCCACCAAAAATATTCGCAGACTCGAAATCCGGAACTACAAAAAAGGAGAACAACATGGCCCAGGCCAGTGCCACACGACAAAGCAGCGATAAGAATGCGATCCGTCCGTTTCGCTGGAATTTTTCGGATGCGCAACTTACCGATCTACGCAAACGCGTCAACGCAACCAGGTGGCCCGAGCGCGAACTCGTGAGCGATGCGTCACAAGGCGTGCAACTCGCAACTATGCAGAAACTCGCAAGGTACTGGGGAACCGATTATGACTGGCGTAGGGGCGAAGAAAAACTTAAGGCAGTACCACACTTCATAACTGAGATCGATGGCCTCGACATTCACTTCATTCATGTTCGTTCGAAACACGAAAACGCTCTGCCCATGATCGTCACGCACGGTTGGCCCGGCTCCGTCATCGAGCAGCTCAAAATCATCGACCCACTCACCAATCCCACAGCACATGGCGGTACGGCGTCCGATGCATTCCATCTGGTTATTCCGTCTCTGCCGGGCTACGGGTTTTCTGGCAAACCGACGGCGCCGGGATGGAACCCCGTCAGCATTGCGAGGGCGTGGGCGACCCTGATGCAACGTCTCGGATACACGAAATACGTGGCCCAGGGCGGCGACTGGGGCAACGCCGTTTCCGAGGTGATGGCACTGCAACAGCCGCCGGGATTGATCGGCATTCACACCAACATGGCAGCTACGGTTCCGGCCGATGTTTCTCGCGCCCTCGCCATGGGCGGTCCCGCGCCAGCCGGCCTTTCGCCCGACGAACAGCACGCGTGGGACCAGTTAGCCGACTTCTATAAGAACGGGTTGGGCTACGCGCTGGAGATGAACAATCGCCCGCAGACACTGTACGGAATTGTAGATTCTCCGGTTGGGCTTGCGGCGTGGATGATCGACCATGACATTCGCAGCTATCAGATGATCGCGCGCGCTTTCGACGGTAAGCCGGAAGGGTTGACACCTGACGACGTCCTCGACAACGTCACGTTCTATTGGCTGACGAACACCGCGATCTCGTCGGCGCGCCTCTACTGGGACACCCGGCATACGCTTCCTCCCGGCGGTGGCTTCTTCGATGTGAGAGGTATCCAGATCCCGGTCGCCGTGAGCGCTTTCGCAGAAGAGATCTATCAGGCACCGAAGAGCTGGGCTGAAAAGGCATATCCAAAACTCATCCATTACGGCAGGTTGCCAAAGGGTGGACACTTCGCAGCGTGGGAGCAGTCGCAAGCCTTCACTGATGAGCTTAGAACTGCCTTTAAATCGATGCGTGGTCAGTCTGAATCGGTCACCACGCAATAAATGACGCGATGTTGAGTCTGCGGATCGAAGGTCGCAACGTAAGAATGAAGGAGTCAAGAATGGAATTTGTGAAGGAGGAACGATTATGAAACACATCATGTTTTTGCTAGTAGCAGCTGCAACTTTGGCCGGTGTTGTCGGTTTCAAAGCAACTGCATCTCGACGCAGTGATGAAGAGGCTGCGCCGGTCTTCGTAAAGGAAATCCCTTCGGGATACCGCGAATGGAGACTTGTCTCTGTGGCCCACGAAGAAGGCAGTCTCCAGGATATCCGCGCGATTTTGGGCAACGATGAAGCGATCAAAGCTTATCGTGACGCAAAGCTTCCATTCCCGGAAGGCGCAATCATCGCGCGAATAGCGTGGCGACACGTCGCGTCTGAGGAAAACAACAAAGTATTTGGCCGCGAACAATCCTTCGTTCCTGGAGACGCACCGCCCTGGTATCTCCAGTTTATGGTCAAGGACTCGAAGAAGTACGCCGCTACCGGCGGCTGGGGGTACGCGCAATTCGATAAAGACGGCAAACCTGGTCCCGACTCAGACCTGAAAGCGTGTTTTCCCTGCCACCAGGCTATCAAAGAGCGTGACTTCATCTTCACTCGTTACACACCTTGATGCTGACGGCGCAAGCGATCGTGCAGAGCTCAACAACGATTCGTTCTTAACAGGAGGTTTACGGTGAAGATTTTTGTTGCAGGAGGAACGGGCGTGATTGGTCGTCCGCTGGTCGCGCGATTACTTGCCAAGGGGCACTCTGTAGTTGCCCTCGTGCGTTCGAAAGAAAACACAGAGGCGTTAGTCAAACAGGGCATTGAACCTGTAGTCGCGGATGTATTTGATCCTGAGACGGTGAAAGCAGTGGTCACTCGCTCTCAGCCGGAAGTCGTGATCGAACAACTCACCGCGCTTCCGAGAAGCTACACCCGCGAAGCAATGATCGCGGCGGCGCCTCTCAACACTCGCATCCGTTTGGAAGGTGGTGCGAATGTGCTTGCGGCGGCGCAAGCGGCGGGTGTGCGGCGTTACGTGAGGCAGTCCATCGCATTCTGGGCTGTGCCTGGTCCAGGACTGGCGGATGAGGATACGCCTCTCGTACGCGACGCGCCACCTGCGGTCGCAGCGGATGCGAGCGTGATACGCGAGCTCGAGCGCCGGTTATTCGAAACTTCCGACATCGAAGTGATTGCCTTGCGTTATGGCTTCTTCTATGGGCCAGGCACGTGGTTCAACCCCGATGGCGATGTTGCGCGTCAGGTGCGCGAGCAACAGTTCCCAATCGTTGGAAATGGCGAAGGCATCTGGTCGTGGTTGCACATTGACGACGCGGCGATGGCGACGGTGGCAGCAGCAGAGCAAGGCAACCCTGGGGTTTATATCGTCGCGAATGATCGACCTTTACCAGTAAGCGAATGGCTGCCGGCGTTTGCTCAATTCGTGAATGCTCCACCACCGCCGCAGGTCTCGATCGAGGATGCACTTGCAACGAGCGGTGGTGCGGATGCCGTTTACTACGCGAATCAGATGCGCGGAGTGTCCAATGCCAAGGCGAGGCGCGAACTGAATTTCCGGCCGCGACCGTTGGAGTGGACGGTCACAGTACGTCAGGTTTCCGCGTAAAGACAAACGAGGTGCACGTGAAAACGGTATCGATCATTTTGTTTGCTGTGCTGACCGGTTGCGCGTACGTGGCGCGCGCGCAGCAGCCGGCGAACAGTGTGCCCGCGGTTCAGAGCACGCCCACCGCACCTTGGCGCCAAACCACAACAGTCGTCGCGGATGTGGCGATACCTAACCTGCCGGGCAAGCGTTTAGTCAGTCGTGTCATCGACTACCCGCCCGGCGGAGGCACGCCTTCGCACCGCCACGCGCGCTCGGCTTTCATTTACGCGTACGTTCTCGCGGGCGAGATTCGAAGCCAGGTGGATGACGAGCCTGCCCGCGTCTACAAGGCAGGTGAAACGTGGTTCGAGAATCCCGGCGCTCATCATCGGGTGAGCGCCAACGCAAGCGACACCGAGCCGGGGCGGCTGCTCGCCGTCATCGTCGTGGATGTCAGCGATGACAAGTTAACGATCCCCGACTCTCCAGAAAGAACAGCAAGGAGGCAGTCGCAGGCTGCACATAGATCATTAGCGCGTTCTAAGAACGCGGAGTCTGTAACGAATTCTCAAACGAAAGGAAGCAAATATGTCCAGCGTTGAATTGATTAAAGAGAGAAAGGCGGCGCCGGAGGTCCAACCCGCCGACATGAAGCTGGAAGT